>CAMXAZ010000049.1 GCA_947179295.1 uncultured Muribaculaceae bacterium | reverse complement strand
CTTGTTTCGGTCACAATGCAACCGCATTGCTCCCTCACTGCGCGAACACATCTGCGCGACGCTTGACCGCCCCAGCGTTAACAAATATTGGGGAACGGGGTCTAAGAAACTGTTTAATATGATCGGATTTTGAGAAGAATTAAATTTTAAACAGTTATCTAAAATAATGCCGGGCTGCAGATTTGAATCTGCAGCCCGGCTGTCTTTTCAGTGTTTAATCAGTCCTTGACTGAGGCTATTATGCTTCAGCCGGCTGGACGTTGATGAATTTGCGGCCTTCTTTGCCTTCAGTGAAGACAACTACACCGTCGATCAGAGCGAACAGAGTGTGGTCCTTGCCCATGCCTACGTTGAGGCCGGGGTGGTGAACTGTGCCACGCTGACGCTTGATGATGTTGCCGGCTTTGCAATGCTGACCACCGAAAATCTTTACTCCGAGTCGTTTGCTTTCTGACTCACGGCCGTTCTTAGAACTACCAACACCTTTTTTATGTGCCATTTCTTTTAGAGATTTTAGTGGGTTAAGCTACAACTTCTTTAATTAACACTTTGGTGAAGCACTGACGGTGACCGTTTTTGCGACGATAGCCTTTGCGGCGTTTCTTCTTGAAAACGATGACCTTTTCACCTTTTACGAGCGGGGTGAGAACCTCGCATACAACCTTTGCGCCGTCCACTGTGGGAGCGCCAACTTTAACTGAGTCTTCGGACTGAGCGAGGAGAACGCGGTCGAATTCAACCTTGTCGCCTTCTTTGACTGCTTCGCCGAGATAATGAACATACAGGAACTTTTCAGGCTCTGCCTTGAACTGCTGTCCCTGGATTTCTACGATAGCGTACATCTGTTATTAATTGGTTTACAGGTTATTCCGGCGGGCGAGGGTGTCGGGGTTGTCTTCCGCATCACTGCTTAATCGAGCCCGCTACGGCTAAATCGGCCACAAAGTTACGAAAAATAATTTGAAAATGACAATTTTATTGAAAAATATTTTCAGCCGTGCGATCAGCCGTGCGATGCTCGCAGGTTCAGCGCAGGTTCAGTCGTCGGGGCAAATGCAAATAAGTCTAAATTTGAAGCTGTTGCCAAGGGATAATGGCTTATTTTTACTAATTTTGCGCTAAAATTAGTTTCAAACCATGAAAACTTGTGCTGTTGGAGCACAAATGAGTTTATAATGAAAAAAGTAACAATCTCAGTCCTGGCATTGCTGCTGGCATCAGGACTTTCTTTAGTTTCCGCTCAGGCTCCGGCTTTTCCGGGTGCTGAGGGTCATGGCCGTTATACAGCCGGAGGCCGTGGCGGGAAAGTAATTCATGTGACCAATCTTACAGACGATGCCAAAAATCCGGCGGAAGGTTCGCTCCGATGGGCCTTGAATCAGAGTGGAACAAAGACTATAGTGTTTGACGTAAGTGGCTATATTGACCTTGCGGCGGATCTTAAAATTTCCAAAAATACTACTATTGCAGGCCAGACGGCTCCGGAGGGTGGTATCACTCTGCGATATTACACTCTGCGAATGAATGGCGACAATATTATTGTCCGTTTTATCCGCTCGCGCCGTTCGCAGGTCAGAGATACCAATGACGGAGCTGATGCCATATGGGAGCGCAACAGGAAAAATCTGCTGCTTGACCATTGCTCGTTCTCATGGAGCATTGATGAAATCGCTTCGTTCTATGATAATCGTGATTTTACCATGCAGTGGTGTGCTCTTGGTGAAGGTCTCGCAAACCCCGGACATACAAAGGGCGCTCATAGCTATGGTGGCATCTGGGGTGGAAAGAATGCTTCGTTCCATCACAATTTTATAGCGCATGTGCAGAACAGAGCGCCGCGCTTTAATGGCGCCCGCTATGGCTGGACCGGATATGATACAGGTAAGTATTCTTCAGCTGTTGATGCCGAACGTGTGGATTTCAGGAATTGCCTCATGTATAACTGGGGCACCGGTACGGCATGTTATGGAGGTCCCGGTGGCGGCTATATAAATATGGTGAACAATTATTACAAGGCCGGGCCCGGTACCAAAAACAAAACCACCGTCACTCAAGTGTCGGTCGCAACATCCGGAAATGCCGATTCGAAGCATCCCGAACTTTACGGTCTGTCGTCACGCTATTATGTGAGTGGGAATTATATGGCAGCGGCATCGTCCCCGGAAAATTATGACTGGTCCGGGGTTAAATATGACAACGGCCTGAAGATGATCGGTGAAGAGCGCTATATCCCTGATGCCGGTCATCAGTTCGGAGAAAACGTGACATATGTAAGCATCTCAGGCACAGACTGTGTGAGACTTAAACTCGACGAGCAGGTTGATCCGGGAGAAGTTACCACCCATTCGGCTGTGGACGCATATGAAAAGGTTATGGCTTATTCCGGATCGAGTCTTTATCGTGATGCTGTCGATGCCCGTTATATGGAAGAAACCCGCACCGGAACTGTGACTTATTATGGTGATGTGGCCTATGTGAAGGATGACAAGAAATATCCTACTTCAAATACTAAAGGAATTCTTGATTTTATAAATGATCCGGATGGCGAAGCCAATCCGAAGACTGCAAGTTTCCCGGAACTTCCGGTAAATGTGCGTCCGGCCGGATTTGACACTGATGGCGATGGTATGCCTGATGATTGGGAGCTTGCCAATGGTCTTGATCCTAATGACGCTTCAGACGGTGCGAAATATACTATAGATACTGAAAAAGGATGGTACACAAACCTTGAGGTGTATCTGAATTCGCTCGTTGAGAAAATCATGAAGGCCGGCAATGAGGGTGCTGTAGATGCGGTTGATGAATATTATCCTGCATATAAAGGTGCTGATTCAGGAATTGAAGATGTGCTTGTCGGGTCGGAAATCGAAAGCATTGAGTATTATGATCTGCGCGGTGTGCGCCTTCTGGAGCCTGCCGACGGATTGAATATCCGCCGTATCCGTTATAGCAATGGCAAGGTGGTTACAGATAAGGTGATTAAGCGTTAATCAGAATCTAAAAGAAACAGAATGGATATGAAAAAGGCTACAGTTGTATTTGCCGCCTGTCTTATGTCATCGCTTGTCGGATGGAGTAAGGCCCCGGAAATTCCGCGTGACACATCTTTTACGGCATATTCCACCAATAAAAAAATCCGGAAATACCATCCGGAAGCAGTTCTTGCCCTGCCCGAATTGCCTGCCGGCGTCAGGGAGTATTGTGATGTGGTTTATTCGACTCTCCCGAAAACTCCTTACGGCCGCCGTGATCTTCATGTGGATATTTTCCGTCCGGATGATGAAAAGGTTTATCCGGCTCTGCTGATGATCCACGGTGGCGGATGGAATTCCGGTGACAAGAGTTTGCAGGTGCCTATGGCTCAGCAGATCGCCAAGAGCGGCTATGTGACAATCCCCGTAGAGTACCGGTTGATTCCGGAAGTTGTCTATCCTGCAGGCCTGCATGACGTTAAGACGGCGATACGCTGGGTCAGGGCTCATGCTGCGGAATATGGTATTGATCCTGATCGCATTGCGGTGTCGGGATGCTCGGCCGGCGCGCAGCTTGCCACTCTTGCCGGCGTGACCAACGGGTCAAAGCGTCACGAAGGTAAAGGTCAGTGGCGCAAGACTTCAAGTGATGTGCAGGCTGTGATCAGCATGGACGGCATCGCAACTTTTGTTTCGGAGTCTAACATCGCGGATGCTGAAGAACGCCTTCAGAAGAAGGGGGAATTGCCGGTGAACGCAAAATGGCTCGGAGGGCTCTATAAAGATTCTTCCGAAAATTGGAAAGAGGCTTCGGCATTGTTGTGGATCACTCCCAAGTCGGCGCCTGTCTGCTTTATTAACAGCGGACTTCCGCGATATAGCGATGGCCGCGATGAGCTTGTGGCTGCATATGACTCGCTTGATATCTATACCGAACGTCATCGCATACCTGTCGATGTCCACACTTTCTGGTTTTTCCATCCTTGGTTTGAAACAACTGTTGAGCGGGCGGTCGGATTTCTTGACCGTGTGTTCAAGGGCGACAAGGTTGCGCCAAAGTTTAAGCTGACAGATCATGGTGTGGTCAATGATAGCACCGTAGTGCAGACGGTGGCTATCCAACGCGTGATTGACAAGGCTGAGGCTATGGGTGGGGGAGAGATCATAGTGCCTTCGGGGACATTTCTCAGCGGGGCTCTTTTCTTTAAGCCCGGCACTACCTTGCGTCTTGAGGAAGGTGCTGTGATCAAAGGCTCGGATAACATTGAGGACTATCCGCTTATCCCGTCTCGAATGGAAGGCCGCAGCATCTATTATCATGCGGCACTTATCAATGCCTACCATGTCGATGGGTTTGAGATAAACGGCCCCGGCACTATCAATGGCAACGGATATAAATTCTGGGTGCAGTTCTGGGATAACGTTGAGCGGGCTCGTGAGGAACACCGCAGTTGGACCAATCTTGAAGTGCGCCGCCCGCGTCTCGTTTTCCTGTGGGGGTGCGACAACGCCCGGCTTAGTGGTGTCCGTATGATCAACTCTGCATTCTGGACGTCACATTTTTATCGGTGTAACGATCTCATAGTTGAAAACTGCGAGGTGCAGGCTCCGCGTGAGCCTGTCAGAGCTCCGAGCAGCGACGCAATAGATCTTGACGGCTGTCACAGAGTGATTGTGAGAGGCTGTTATCTCAATTGTGATGACGATGGTGTCTGCCTGAAAGGCGGCAAGGGTGTTTTTGCCCATAAATCTTATGAAAATGACAGCGTGACCGATGTTTTGGTCGAGGGCTGTGTCTTTGGACCGAACCTCCACGGCACTCTGACTCTTGGAAGCGAGTGTGTCCATGCGGATAATGTGGTTTTGCGCAACTGCCGTCTTGACAACGACTGTTCGCTGCTGCGTCTGAAGATGCGCCCGGACACATATCAGGTCTATGAAAACATAAGGATTGAAAATGTCACCGGCCGCTGTGGCTCGGTAGTGGAGGTGCTCCCTTGGAAGCAGTTTTTCACACTGGAAGGCACGGATGAGAAGCCCGTTGGACTGATACGCAATATCTTGATCAAAAATGTTGATCTGAAATGCAACAGTCTTGGCGTTATTGCGGCTAATACTGATGATAAGGTGGAAAATTTCGAGTTTGAAAACGTGGCCGTAAAGGCAGGATCAGATATTTTCCGATGCAACTATCCGGATGTGAAACTCAAGAATGTGACAGTCAACGGCAAGCAGCCGGTGATCATGACCGCAGATGAAGAAATGAAAGACAAACTGAATTTCGATGCCGTGGATCTCGACAAAAATAATGAGAAGTAAGAAGTGATTCTTGCTTGATTCATATTTGCAGGAGCGGGGAATTTTATGTAACTTTGCGCTGTGATTGACATAGCGCAACATATAGAATTCCTGCTCCTGCATCATGACTGTGTGGTCGTGCCGGGGCTTGGTGCGTTCATCGTGAATGATGAGGGCGCGCGCTATGACTCGCGGCGTCACGTGTTTATGCCGCCTTCGCGTACCGTCGGGTTTAATCCTGAAGTGCGCCACAACGATGCTATGCTCATAGGGAGCATCTCGCGGCGCAACGGTGTTTCTCTGTCAGCAGCCAGAATGGATCTCGAAACCGAAGTTGCTTCTCTTCATCATCAGCTTGATGTGGCAGGGGAGTTCCCTTTGGGCGGATTGGGAATGCTTATGCGCGGAACAAGTTCCGAATATCCCGTCTTTGAGCCTGCGGCCGACTCGTTGCCTCTTAGATTGTATAAAAGTTTTGCGTCTGTGGATTGCTGTCCTCTGGTTTCAGATGACTCCACAGAGGATGGTGGGGCTTGCGCCCGTCAGAGAATTGTGGCAATACCCGCCCCGCTTAAAATAGTTGCGTCTTTTATTGTTGTTATGGTGGCGCTCGGAATACTCTATTCCACCACCGGCCTTATAAACGGGCCAAAGGTCAGCTCGGCTTCGCTTGACACCGGACTGAGTTCGCGCATTGAACAGTCGGCTCCGCTTTTTGAGGTAGCAGCTGATGAGGATGTATCACGCGAGATAGTGCTCAATATCGCCATGCCGGCGGAGCAGCCTGATATGGCTCAGGCTGGCTGTGCGGCAGGGCAGGCGGATGAAGCCCCGCAGCGCTATCTGCTTGTTGTCGGCTCGTTCCCTACATTGGCATCCGCCAACCGTCACATATCTTATGTGGGAGATGCATCCTTGCGTGTGGTTGAAATGGATGGGAATTACCGCATCTATGCCGCGTCGGCACCAACTATAGATGAGGCCCGTCGGCTTTCCGCTGACATCTCAAAGACCTATCCGTCAGTGTGGGTGTGCCGCCGGTAGTAACTGATTTAAAATCCCCTCTTGCTTATTATAATACACTATTTAATCCATGAACTTCAATCAAATGCTCGTGGAGCGTCGCAGCATACGCCGCTACACCTCAGAAAAAATAGATCCCGAACAAGTAAAACTTATCCTGGAGGCAGGACTGCTGTCGCCCACATCGAAATCTGCGCGCGCATGGCATTTTGTCGTGGTGGAAGAGCCTGACATGCTTGAGCGTCTCGCCCAGTGCAAGCCAATGGGTGCGGCTCCTATAGCCAAATGTCCGCTTGCGGTTGTAGTTGCGGTTGACAGTACTGCTACCGAACCGTGGGTTGAGGATGGATCTGTTGCCGCATCATATATGCAGTTGCAGGCACAGGCGCTCGGTCTTGGCTCATGCTGGATTCAGGTGCATGGCCGCTTTACGGCTGACGGAACTCCCTCGGAGGAATATGTGCAGGAGCTGCTTGGCATTCCCGAAGCATGTCCGATAGTCTGTGTGCTGACATTCGGGCATAAAGACGAAGTTCGCAAGCCTCAGGATCTTGAAAAACTGAAGTGGGAGAATGTGCACATCGGTAAATTCTGATGCCTCCGCGCCATTACGCATAGTCTTTATAGGTGCCGGGAACGTGGCTTCGCATCTCGCGCCGGCTATCGAAAACTCAGGAGCCGGAACGGTGGTGCAAGTCTATAGCCGCAAGCTGCAGTCGGCGCTTGATCTGGCGGATAAATTGCAAAATGCTCAGGCTGTCGATTCGGAAACGGCGATCTGTGGTGATGCCGATGTCTACCTTGTCAGCCTCGTGGATGATGCCATCGCTCCGCTTGTCAGTCGCCTGCCTAAGGGAGGCAATGCTTTGTGGCTTCATACCTCCGGCTCGGTAGGGATGGAGGTTCTTGCGCCCATGTCGAAGCGCTATGGTGTGTTCTATCCGTTGCAGACGTTTTCCAAAGGTGTGGAGGTTGATGTTTCGAAAGTGCCGCTGTTTATAGAGGGGTGCACTCCCGGTGTTGAAGAGGAGATCCGAAAATTTGCCACGCCGGTATTTTCACATATTTACCATGCCGACAGTCATACCCGCCGGATGATGCACATCTCGGCAGTATTTGCCTGCAACTTTACAAACCACCTGTGGACCATCGCCTCGGAATTGCTTAAAAAAGAGGACTTGCCCTTTGAGGTTTTGCATCCGCTGCTTGAAGAGACTCTGAAAAAGGCATTCGCGGTATCTCCTGAGAAGGGACAGACCGGACCGGCCGTCAGAGGCGACCGGGCTATAATCAATAAGCATTTGTCAGTTCTTGATGGTCAGCCAAAAGAAATCTACAGTCTGCTGAGCGAAGCTATAATCACCCATCACAATAGTTTTGGTAAATAATCCGCCGTCTTGTGTCGGCTGTCTCTGATATAGATTCCTGGTATTTAAAAATATAACCGCGCATGATGATCATCTCTCATGGCGCGGTTTGTGCTTATTGCTGATCACAAGTTGGGCGCACTTGTGACCTTCGTGTATAATGTAACCCCTATAAATGAAAAACCCGACTTAAGGTCGGGTTTTGAGAGGTTCCTAGCAGATTCGAACTGCTGTAAACGGTTTTGCAGACCGGCGCCTAACCACTCGGCCAAGGAACCATTGTGTGGTGGATTACGGGTGCAAAGATAGTGCTTTATTCCGATTCCTCCAAATTTTTCAGGGGATTTTTTAATATATACGTTAAATTTAGTCGCAAATTTAGTCGCAATTTGATGTCGGTCGGACATTGTTCTGATGTACCTGGAAGCCGATGTGATACTGTCAGGAATGAATATTGCTCGTCTGTATAGAATGAATGTCTTGGATGCCAACGTGTTCTGAAAATGATTTGTCGAGCGAGCATCTGTTTGCAGTCGGCGATTACGATTTTGTGCTGTATTTACTCCACCGTGCAATTTTTTTCAAAAAATGCCTTTAAAATTTGGTTTATATTATAAACTGAATTAACTTTGCTGCTGGATAAAGAGCGGAATCGCGCGACCGCTCTTTTTTCAAAAGGAAATGGTTTATAAAATAAACCTAATGTTAACCCTCAAAAACCTGTAAAATGGAAGATAAAAAACTAACTGAAAAAGAGAGCCTCGAAGTGATAACTTCGATGATTGCTCGCACGAAATTCCGCTACCTCGGCAACGCTAACATCCTGCTTATGTGGGGATACCTTGCTGTATTTTGTTCAATACCGGTATGGATACTGCTCGCAGCCACACAGCAAAATGTATGGAACTGGCTGTGGTTTGCCATTCCCGTAATCGGTATGCTGTTAACTCCTATAATGGCGCGTCGTGAAAAACGAACCGATGGTGCAGTGACTTATTCCGACAAAATCACCTCTCATCTATGGTCGATATTCGGAGTATCCGAAATCGTTTTAACCTTTATCTGCCTCGGATTCTCACTCATTGGCGGGATCAAATGCTGGACTGCGATGATGGTCTATACACTTATTGCCGCTCCCTTTGCTGAGATTGCACAAGGTCTTATCGTTAAAGAGAAATCCCTTACATGGGGCGGAATTGTCGGCTTGGCTATCGGAATGGTTTCGGTATGTTGTGTGACCGGTAAGATTCCTCTTTTAGCCAGCTGGTTCATGCCCCTCTTCATTCTCTTCTGGGTTGTGATGATGATTGTTCCCGGTCATATAATTAATCATAAAGCGAAAAAGGGATGAAAGAGCTGAATCCGCTTCTGCACTCGCAACTTCGGCTTGCCGTCATGTCCATTCTGATGAATGTAGAGGAAGCTGATTTCGTTTATCTCAAAGAGAAAACCGAATCCACTGCCGGAAACCTCAGTGTGCAGCTCGACAAACTTTTATCGGCAGGCTATATTTCCGTAGAGAAAGGCATGGCCGGCAAACGGCCCCGTACCATCTGCTCAATAACTCCAGCCGGGCGAAACGCCTTTGAGGAATATGTCGAAGCTCTGAAGTCCTACCTTAATTTATAGGCAGACGGAATTTCCCGTATATGATCAATGATAGATAAATGATTGATGCCTGTGTGTCAATAATCGGTTCAGACGTGCCTCTTCTGTGGGGCGCGTCTGAATTGCGTTTGTGTTGATCTGAAATTTTAAACCTGCCGGCGTGGAATTCTCGTAAAATTCTTTTAATTTTGTTGTGAATAAAATTAACCATAAATTTAATAACCTAAAACAGATAGTGACCATGAAGAAATCAGCGCTGTTCATCGGTCTGTCCGTTTCGTGGCTCGCCGCAGTCGCGCAAGGGCAGGGCGGAATTTCTCAGAGTGACATTGACGGCTTCCGGGCAGCCTATGCGGCAACCCCCGGCACAAAAGCCATTCACAATGCTCTTGCCAACAATGCCATCAACGCATTGGCTCTCAATCACGAGAATCTGAACAATCTTGACACTCACTTTTCCCACCGTGTCCCAAGCAAAGGCATCACCAATCAGCGTTCATCGGGCCGCTGCTGGCTGTTCACCGGTCTGAATGTGCTCCGCGCCCAGGCAATGACCGAACATAAATTGCCAAAACTGGAACTCTCGCAGAGCTACAACTTTTTCTGGGATCAGCTTGAAAAATCAAATCTCTTCCTGCAGGGAGTGATCGACACGGCATCAAAACCATTTGAAGACCGCACGGTCGACTGGCTTTTTGCCAATCCGCTGAGCGATGGAGGTCAGTACACCGGTATAGCCGACAATCTGATGAAATATGGTGTAGTGCCTATCGAAGTAATGGGCGAAACTGCAAGCAGCAAATCCACAAGCACCATGCGCAACCTGCTTCAGCTGCGTCTGCGCGAAGACGGGTTGGAATTGCGTCGCCTCGCATCGGAAGGCAAAAGCGCCGACCGGTTGCTTTCGCGTAAAAAGGAGATGCTCACTCAGATCTACCGCATCCTTGCACTCAACCTTGGCGAGCCCCCGGTGGAATTCACCTGGACACGCCGCGATTCAGACGGAATGGCGGTTGACACCAAGACCTATACTCCGCAGTCGTTCTACAAAACCTATTTCGGCAACGATCTCAAAAACGACTATGTGATGCTGATGAATGATCCGACCCGCGAGTACTACAAGCTTTATGAAATCGAATATGACCGCCACGGCTACGACGGCTACAACTGGACCTATGTCAACCTTCCTATCGAAGATATAAAGCAAATGGCCATAGCTTCCATCAAAGACGGAAAGGCAATGTATTTTTCATGCGATGTTGGCAAATTCATCAACAAAGATCTCGGACTGCTTGACGAAAACAACTATGACTACGGCTCGCTTTTCGATACAAAGTTCGGAATGGACAAAGCCGACCGCATCCGTACCCATTCATCTGCATCATCTCATGCAATGACTCTCGTGGCCGTTGATCTCGACCAGAAGGATAAGCCGAAGAAATGGATGGTTGAAAACAGCTGGGGCAAAGGAGCCAATGACGGCCACCTTATAATGACCGACAAGTGGTTTGATGAATACATGTTCCGTCTGGTTGTCGACAAAAAGTATCTGACCCCGAAAGCATCCAAGGTCCTGACTCAGCAGCCCACACTCCTCCCGCCGTGGGACCCGATGTTTGCTCCCGAAGAATAATCCGGCCCGTTTCTTAAAACATTGAAGGAAACGTTCCAATATATAGAATCCGCGACTCTGCTATGATACAGGGCCGCGGATTTGTTCTTTTGCAGACTTATACATTGTATAGGAGTAATGCCCGGTCCGTCAGGCTTTACGGCAATGAAGACTTCTTCAGCTTCAGTCGGTCGAAGCCGTTGCCGTAGACACTTCTGACACTCGAATTTGTGACATAAGCATTCTCGTCAGTTTCTTTGACAATGCGCAGAATCTGGTAGACGTCATTCTGCCGGCACCATATGAGCATCAGTTTTCTCGGTTCTCCGGTCCAGTAGCCCGTACCGTCCCACATGCTAACTCCGCGACCGGTTTCATGCGTGATCCGGTAGGCTATTGTCTCCCACTTTTCAGACAGGATGATAAACTGTATTGTCTGCTTGCCCTTGTCGATATATCTGTCGGCCAGCCATGAATAAATGTATATAGCCAGCCATCCGTAGATGATGGTCTGTGTGCGTGACTGAATGCGGGCCTCCATGTCACCGTCGAAAGGCAGGAAGAAGGACAGGGCTACGATAGAGACATCGATTATCATCATCACCCGCCCCATGCTGATGTCGCTCACATGCGACATTATGGCCGCTACGATGTCCGTGCCACCGGTGGTGCCGTGGTGACTGAAATATATGCCTATGCCGAGCCCAAGCATCACAGCACCCATTATCACGCTCATGGGCGCGCTGCTAACAAGAGGCGGATGAGAAGTGAAATAGCCCTCCACCGATCCGATGAGAACCGACAGGAGCGTGGCGCCGAAGATGGTGCGCAACACAAATCCCTTGCCAAGATAGCGGAATCCGCAGAGCAGTAGCAGAATGTTGGTGCCATACATCACCACCGCGACCGGGAGTCTTCCGCCGGTGGCATAGAAAATCAGCGAACTGAAACCGGCCATTCCGCCGATGACTATGTGGTGGGGGAGTATGAACACTGTGAAACCGACTGCATATATAAGTATGCCGCATACAATAGCAATGCAGTCGCGGACATTCTGTGACAGGAACGGCTTTGCCTCCGTCCGGTCAGACTTTGATGGTGTTGACATGGATCTGATGCTGAATTTTACTGCAAAGTTAAGGATTTCTTGAAGATATTTAACAAAATACCCCCGAACTAAGTATCTGTGCAGGCGTTTTTAGGATATAACGAACTTTTAAACGCTATAATCATCATGACTTATACACTTCCTGAATTGCCCTACGCCAATGACGCTTTGGCTCCTTCGATTTCGCGTGAGACAATCGAGTACCACTACGGTAAGCATGAAAGAACATATATAGACAATCTCAACAAGCTTATTAAAGATACTCCATATGAAGATATGGAACTTGAAGAGATTATCACCACTGCTTCCGGACCGCTGTTCAACAATGCGTCGCAGGCTTGGAACCATATATTCTACTTCTTCACTTTCTCTCCTGACGGCGCGCATGAGCCTGACGGACATCTCCGCAAGGCGATAGACGAACAGTTCGGCTCTTTCGATCAGTTCAAGAAGGAGTTTGAAGATGCCGGAGCCTCGATTTTCGGCTCAGGATGGGTCTGGCTTTCGAAAGATAAGGACGGAAAACTTTTTATCACCCAGACTTCCAATGCCGGCAATCCGCTCTGCGAAGGCCTCACTCCGCTTTTGGTCTTCGATGTGTGGGAACATGCCTACTATCTTGACTATCGCAACCGCCGTCTCGATGCACTCAAGGAGTGGTGGAAGATCGTAGACTGGGACGTAGTCGCAAGCCGTTACATATAACATATAACATGCGCTCAACGCTCATGCACGGACAAGAAACAACTTTAGTTAAAGTATAAAGAATAAGCACTAAAATAAGCATAATGTGATGAATGGAGAGAGAGGCAGTCGTGAGACCCCCTCTCTTTTTTCATGTCCGTATTTCTGCGCTGATGCAGCCCGTCAAGGCTGCATCTGTATCGGCAGGCACCGCACCAGATAATCCTGTGCGGTGTTCCAGGGGATGTAGATCATCGAGCGTCCGGGTATGAGAGAGACGGGAGTCTCGTTGAGGTCTACGCGGAGATAATAATTACCTGATTCCGAACGGAAGAGTATCATCTGAAGATTCGATGCCATCGGCACTACATAGAAATCACGCCAATGCATGCCTACCGTATCGAAATAGTTTGTCATGTAGTAGCATCCGGGCAGGTGCATCAGTGACAGCAGGGGCATGAGCGTTTCGGCATGTCCGAAGCGGAGCATGACACTGTAAGGATTGGCTCCTGAGATCGCATCCTGGCAAGTTTTGATAAGATCTGCCAAAAGCGGAGCCGACATTGTGGCGGGAACAGTTGACAGCGTAGAGGCTGAATGAGTCAGATAGTGATGCAGATTCTCGATGCTCCACAGTGCGTTGATCTCGCTTTCGGTCACGAACTGCGAGAGGTCTACCCCTATGCCCATAGCGCTGCAGCCGGCTATTACCTTATATACCGCTATGCCGAAATCTCGTGCCTCGCCATCGGTCAGCGGATATTTGCTGCCTAAAAGGCGAGGGGCCACGGTGAGTGGCGCATGGCTGTCTACATATTCGTCATAAACTTTATGCCACTCCTCTCCGGCCATGAAGTCTTTGTATTCCGGATCGGTTTCCCAGAAACGCACCAGCTGATTGTTCTGCCGGCCGGATGCAGTGTAGATTTCTATGCGGTTGTTCAGACGGGTCAGCTGGTGGGTGAATTCATCCATTGACATCACGCAGCGGGGCACGTATGACGAGATCGCATTGATCTTACGGTCTTTGAAAAGCATCGGGAATGCAGCAAAAGCGCGCGAGGCTATGGCCCGTTGTTCGGCCATGCCGAGTGAGTCAAGCGCACCCCATCTGCCTCCTGTCCTGGCCACCACCAGATCGCAGAGCCTGAGCAGTTCTTTTCCGGCCGGACTGATGGTGCGTAACGAATCCGCTCTGTGGAGTATCCGCGAGAGTGATGTGGTGTATTTTGATGAAGACAGGAATCGGGCTCCGTGGCGTCCCACATGATTGATGTAGACCGGAGTGAGCGAATCGGGATAGGCAAGATCTTTCACAGTCCTTGCCGGATATGGGATGGCCGATCCCTGGCATTGCTCCATACTGTAGTGTGTTTCTGTCGGATCTGCCGCTATGGCAGTCTGCATCGGGGCAATATAACCGATAATTGCAGCCGCGATAAAAAGAAGCTTCTTCATTGCTTATGACGGGACTTTTTGTTAGTTTTGTCGTTAAGTTTTAAACGTGTGGAGGCGTTTTTGTTCACAATCCCTCCAAAATTAATCAATTGATGGATAAAGACCAAAAATACAAGGCCCTGATTTCATCCGGGCATTATGCCGAGGCAATGGCTGTGCTTGACAGTCTGCTCGAAATGGACCCTGCGGATGACCGTGTGCTTTTCGACCGGGGCAAACTCCGGTGGCGCATGGGCGACAGATCCGGAGCGATGGGAGATTATGCCAGGGCTGTGGAAGTGAATCCTGACAGCCCTGCGGCGATGGCTTTGGAACAGGCGCGCGACATTGCAGACTTCTTTAATCCGGATCTTTATAATCCGTGAATTCAGGCGGCAGGCGTGTGGCTTGTATTACGCTTTTTCCGAAAGTTCAAGCCAGCGCATCTCCTTTTCGTCAAGCAGATCTTTCAGCTCGGAATAACGCCGGGCCTTTTCCTCGATGTCGCCTAACTGTTCCCCGGAATTGAAGACGGCTTCGAGCTCATGGCGCTCGGCAGTCAGCCGATCAATATCTGCGGTCAGTTCCTCAAACTCTTTACGCTCTTTGAACGACATCTTTGCCGGTCGTGAATTCTCGCGGCTGCGGCTTTTTGTCTGCGCCTCGGATTTCTGTGCCGCTTTCTGCTCTTCATTGGCCTTCTGTTCGCGCAGATATTCGCGGTAGTCGCTGTAATTGCCTGGGAAGTCCTTGATGACGCCGTTGCCTTCCATCACAAACAGGTGGTCTACGATGGAATCAAGGAAAAATCTGTCATGAGAGATGACTATGACACAGCCTTTGAACTCCCTGAGATACTCCTCAAGGATGCCTAAAGTCATGATGTCAAGGTCATTGGTCGGTTCGTCAAGTATAAGAAAGTTGGGCTGTCTGACCAAAACGGCTGCAAGATTGAGCCGTCGCATTTCTCCGCCGCTGAGAGTCGATATATATTTCTGCTGATCAGCCGGAGTAAACAGAAAACGGTTCAGGAACTGCATGGGCGAAAGCCGGGCGGCGCCGTTGTCAAGCACAATGTCATCCGTGAGATCGGTTATCGCATCGATAACCTTTTTGCCCGGAGGAAGTTGCAGTCCTTCCTGCGAGTAGTAGCCGAAGCGCACTGTCTCACCTACATTCCACTCTCCGCTGTCAGGCGCTACGAGCCCCTGGAGCATCTTGACGAATGTCGATTTCCCTACGCCGTTGCCGCCTACAATTCCGAGTTTTTCATATCTGGCGAAAGTGTAGGTGAAATCATCCAGAATGACCTTTTCGCCGAAACGCTTGCTGATACCCTCGGCTTCAAATATCTTTGATCCTATGTATGACGATCTGACATCTGTCGGGTCGATCTGGCGTTCGGTGTAATTTGCGCGTGAACGTTCCTTGAGGTCATAAAATGCGTTGATTCTGTAGCGAGCCTTGCCTGCTCGTGCCTGAGGCTGGCGTCTCATCCATTCCTGCTCCTTGCGCAGAGTGTTGCGGACCTTTGCAAGTTCTCCTGTCAGGGCCTCGATGCGTTCGGCGCGACGCTTGAGGTAAAGATCGAAGTTCCCTTCATATGTAAAGATCTGCTGCATGTCAATCTCGATGATCTTGTTGCAGACGCGGTCCAGAAAATAACGGTCATGGGTGACCATCAGCAGGGTGATGCGCTGTCGGGTCAGATAATTTTCGAGCCATTCCACAGTTTCAAGATCGAGGTGGTTGGTCGGCTCGTCGAGAATCAGCAGATCCGGAGCTGCAAGGAAAACCTGAGCCAGCGCGGCGCGTTTGATCTGGCCGCCTGACATGTGCTCCGGCATTATTCTGCAGTCGCTGATGCCAAGCTGTGACAGCATCTGGCGCACACGGTCCTCGCGGTTCCAGTCGTCATGATGCTCTTCCGGCATTGTCGCAAGCAGGTTGTCAAGAATGCTTTTTCCGGGGGCGAAATCCGGAATCTGGGCGAGAAATCCCACTCTCAGACCGTTGCGAAACGTAACAGATCCGCTGTCAGGTGCTTCCTCTCCTGAGAGAATACGCAGCAGAGTGGATTTTCCGGTGCCGTTTTTGGCTATGAGGCCTATCTTGTCGCCTTCGTTAATGCCGAAAGTGACAGAATCGAAAAGCATACGGTCACCGTAGCTTTTTGTCAGATCTTCAACTTGCAGGTATGGTTTCATAGGTCGAGGCAGTCATCAAGGGCTTTGGTGATTGCGGCGCGGTCGAGATGCTGTCCGATAAACACTATCTTGATCATGCGGTCGCCGTAGTCGGCATCCCAGTCGCGCATGATCGACGGATCTTGTGCCACCAGCTCTTTCAGCTCGTCTTCCGGAGCTGTGGCAAACCACATTCCGGCTTCTTTGAGCTGCTTCTGGCGTCCGGCGCTCTCAAACAGATATGACATGTCAGGATTATTGCCGAAATAGCAAATGCCTTTTGAACGGATAATGTTTTTCGGCCACTTGCTTGCGGCGAAATAGTCGAATTTGTTCAGGTCGAAACCCGGCCGACGGAAATAGACGAAGGTCTCAATGCCGTATTCTTCAGCCTCGCCTTCGCCGTGGTGATGGTGGTGATGATGACAGCCGCAGGTGCATTCGGGTCCGTGCTCATGATGGTCATGATCGTGATGTTCATGGTGCTCGTGCTCATCTTCGTCATGCTCGTGGTGATGACATTCGTCATGATGGTGATGGTGGCCGTGCTCATGATCATGCTCTTCTTTTGCAATCTCTTCAGCCGGCTTTTCGATCTGGCTTACCCAGGCGGCTGAAGTCGCCACTTTGTTGAAATCAAACATGTGGGTGTCGAGTATCGACGAAAGATCTATGTCGGCATAGTCGCACTCTATTATGCGCACTCCGGGATTGAGGGCGAGCACTATTGTCCGCACTCGTTTGAACTCTTCAGGAGTGATTTCGGAGACTTTATTGAGAATGACTATGTTGCAGAATTCTATCTGCTGGATGACAAGATTTTCTATATCCTCGTCATCATGATGGTGTGCGGTAAGATCTTCGCCGCATCCGAATTCGTCACGCATACGGAGAGCATCGACAACTGTCACTATGCAGTCGAGTTTCGGAGTGCCGTTGCGTGTAAGCGCGCCGTCTGCCATGTAGGGAATCGAGCAGATAGTCTGAGCGATAGGGGCCGGCTCGCAGATTCCGCTTGCCTCGATGACTATATAGTCAAACATTTTCATCGCCATTATCTCCTCGATCTGCTTGACGAGGTCCATTTTCAGAGTGCAGCAGATGCAGCCGTTCTGCAGAGGCACGAGAGAATCGTCTTTTGTGTCGACAATGCCTCCGCGCTGAATCAGGTCGGCGTCAATGTTGACTTCACCGATATCATTGACTATGACCGCGAAACGTATGCCGCGGCGGTTGGAAAGAATATGGTTTACGAGAGTGGTCTTGCCACTTCCGAGATAGCCTGTTAGAAGAAGTACGGGAGTTTCCATATAATAATATTATATATGTGTGTATTGGGGGGATTCGTTTTTACATTATCGGGATTACCAGCTGATACTTACGGCTACGCCTTTCATCCGGGCATTGATGGGCGGATTCAACTTGGTAAGCGATATGTAGCCACCGCTGATCTGGGGCCAGCGGGCGGTCAAAGCCTGCCGGATACGCCCTATGACATGTTCAAGCAGATTGGATGGATCAGACATCACTTCCTTTATAATGTCTACGGCTTCGGCATAGTTCAGCGTATGCTCTACATTGTCGCTTTCCATCGCCTCTCCGATCAGATAGCGGAGGTGTACCGTCAGTTCGAACGTGTTGCCGTTCAGCCGCTCGAAATCAAACACTCCATGCCGGGCAAACAGTTGCAGCCCGTTTATTTCTATGGTTCCTTCCATCAAGGTCTTGGCGTTTTCTTGTGGTTTACGTTTTAGCTCCAGCTTAGGTTCGAGCCGCGTTTGATGAATCCTTTGATCTTGTACCACAGATTATATACGGGCTCGAAAGTCATGAACCAGGGCACTGTAATCAGCAGAGACCGTGAATGGAGAGCGCGAGAGGTCGAACGCCATGCAAAAGCAAGTATGAGAGTCAGGCTGATATAGAGCACCGAGGCTGTGATCAGCGGAATCAGTGACGGAAGGCCTGCAAGAGCAAGTCCTATGCAGCATCCTGTGAAAATCCACCAGGCCAGTGAGCAGCTTCCGAAAAACACCCGTGACCAGGTGCGCAGCTTTCCTGCAGTGTATCCGTAACGCAACTTTGATACCTTATGGGCAGACTGAGGCTGCATTTCAGGCACTTCAACTATGGCACCCTGTGAGATTTCTACTGCGGTGTTCGCGCCGTTGGCCACTTCATTGACAAACATGTCGTCGTCGCCATACTTCAGATGCAAAGTCCGTGAGAAGCCCTTGTTGCGGAAAAATACCGAACGGCGATAGGCCAGATTGTGACATGTGGCGCGATACGGACGGCCTGCGAGACCCCAGGAGAGATATTCTACGGCAGTGCGCACGGTGTCGAAGGCGTGGAGGCGCTTCCAGGGTTCCTTCACCGCTTCTTCGCTGCCAGGATCAATGGCGGCGACCGGTGCCGCATAGCCGATAACCACCTCTTTGCCCTGGCCGAAATGACGGGCCATGAGACGGAGCCATTTATCGGAAAGTATGCGGGCGTTTCCGGTGGTCAGCACAACCACTTCATGGCGCGCAGCCTTGATGCCGAGCGTCAGGGCCAGCTTGCGGCGTGAGAGCGAGCGTGATTCCAGCGGAGTGAAAGTCATGTAGAGATTGGAATAGCGTTCTTCAAGGCGGGCTATCACCTCTTTGGTTGAGGGTAGCGCTCCATCGTTGACCACGATTACCTCAAACGGGGCAGGGTAGGCCTGGTCGAGAATGGCGGGAAGCAGCGTCTCCAGATTGCGGGCATCGTCTTCAGCGCAGACTATAACCGACACTCCCGGAAGTTCTGCGCCATCTGTTTCTTCGGCTGTGTTGTCTGTTGAAGCCGCACGGCCTACAATGCTGACATAGTGGCGGAAACCGAGCAGAAGATAGAAGAAGCATACGCAGACACCGCAGAGCAGAGCTATTATAATAGGTGTGAATTGAATTTCAAACATAATGACGTGAGCATTTTTCAACCTGCAAAATTACAAAAAATGCCCGAAACAACGCCCTTGACGCGAAAAAATTCCTCATTTCATTAATTGACACCTGCTTCGGATCATTATTTTGCAAAATCAAGAATAATTAAGTAATTTTGCAGTTCAAATTCGACTTGAATATATGGGATTTTTCAATTTCTTCTCCCGCGAAAAAAAAGAGACTCTTGACAAGGGTCTTGAAAAGACACAGCGCGGACTTCTCGACCGTCTCTCACACGCCATCGCAGGTAAATCTACAATAGATGACGATGTGCTCGACAACCTCGAAGAGGTCTTTGTGACCTCTGATGTCGGTGTCGACACAACACTGCGAATCATCGACCGCATCCAGAAGCGTGTGGCCAGAGACAAATATGTCGGGTCGGCCGAACTCAACCGCCTGCTGTGCGAGGAAATCGCCGACATGCTTGCGGAAAACAGTAACGAGTCCTCGCAGGACGACTTTACTGTCCCGGCATCTCACAAGCCCCATGTGATAATGGTGGTGGGTGTCAACGGTGTCGGCAAGACTACTACCATCGGCAAAATGGCCGCTCAGTTCAAAAAGGCCGGCAACAAGGTGATGCTCGGAGCCGCCGATACATTCCGTGCCGCCGCCATCGAACAGCTTGAAGAGTGGGGCCGCCGCGCAGATGTGCCCGTTGTCAAGCAGAAACTCGGAGCCGATCCGGCTTCAGTGGCGTTTGATACACTCCAGAGCGCTATTGCCAATAATGCCGATGTGGTCATCATAGACACCGCCGGACGTCTGCACAATAAAAAAGGCCTCATGGATGAACTTACCAAGGTCAAAAACGTAATGCAGAAGCTGGTCCCCGAAGCTCCCCACGAAATTTTGCTTGTGCTTGACGGCTCCACCGGACAGAACGCATTCGAACAGGCCCGCCAGTTTGTCGCTGCCACTCAGGTCAACGAGCTTGCAATCACTAAGCTTGACGGCACTGCCAAAGGCGGAGTGGTCATCGGAATCAGCGATCAGTTCAAGATTCCGGTCAAATACATCGGCCTCGGCGAAGGCATCGAAGACCTTCAGGTTTTCCATAAACGCGAATTTGTCGAATCACTTTTCGGGGAGAAAAAATAATCTCCCCTTTTTAGAGTGTGTTTACTTTTGACTTATGTTAAGATTTAGAGAATATTTTCGAGTCAATTTTTAG
>CAMXAZ010000048.1 GCA_947179295.1 uncultured Muribaculaceae bacterium | reverse complement strand
AATTAACAAAACCAACTATTGTTTTATGAAAAAAGCGTTATTAATCATTGCAATCATGCTGGGTAGCGTGGCTGCATTTGCTCAGAGTCTTGACAAGAATGAAGCTAAACAGCTTAAGGCTTTTCTTTCTGAGCCCGCAAAAGAGGGAACCAATGCATCGGCCCTTAAAGTTTCCGACATCAATGCCATCGCCTCGATTGAAGGTGTGACAGTCGAAAACGGACATGTAACCGCCATCGAGTGGAAAGACAAGAAATTGGGTGGCACCCTCAACCTCGCCAATTTCAAAGCCCTGACCAAAGTCGATGTCTCACGTAACGAACTCACATCACTCAGCGTTGCCAACTGTCCGGCACTGTCTGATCTCAACGCAAGCCGCAACAAGCTCACTCAGGTTGACTTCTCAGGTTGTAAGAATCTCGTGCAGGTAGCTGTCTACAAGAACCGTCTTACCGAAATTGACCTTTCTGACACTCCGCTTCTCCAGAATCTCAATGTGTCAAGCAACCTCTTTGTGGAACTCAGCCTTGCCAACAGTTTCAACCTCAAGACCCTCAACTGCCAGGGTTGCCATCTGGAAGCACTGAATGTGTCAGGCTGTACAGCTCTCAAGAACCTCTATTGCGGTTACAACAAGCTTACAACCCTTCAGCTCACAGGTGTGGAGAATCTTCAGAACCTCAATGTGGATGACAACGAAATCGCCAATCTGATCATCTCCGGACTGCCTTCGCTTGCCACTCTCATCTGCTCTGACAACAACATGACTTCTCTCGGAGTCCGTGACTGCAGCGCTCTGCTCGACCTCGTCTGCTCATACAATGATCTGACCACACTCTCTGTTGAAAACTGCGCCAACCTCCAGTATGTCGACTGTTCTTACAACGACCTCACCACTCTGGATCTCGCAAACCAGACCTTCCTCCAGCGTCTGATCTGCAACAACAACCAGCTCAACACTCTTGATGTTTCGTTCGACCAGGCTCTTACCTACATCAACTGCCGCTACAATACTATCATTGACTTCCGCACCATCGGTTGCAACAGTCTCCGTATGGTTGCCTGCCAGTGGAACTATTGATCAGCCACTGCCGAATGAATATCAGCCGTTGTCTCTGACCGTCTGAATAAGCAGACCCAATAACGCAAACACACACATATAGCCTGCCGGAAACTTTCTCAATGGTTTCCGGCAGGCTTGTGTCTGTTCGGCTGGAAGCTTTTCAGTGGGGCTCTATGAACGGCTGTTGTATTTGCTGACCACTTCGTCAATGGAAATGCCGAGCAGTTCCATCTCTCTGAAGAGGCCGGTGAGAGTCGTGTCGAAAAACTCGCGGCGGCGTGCCTGGTTGACTTGCTCCAGTGCATCGGCGGTCAGATAGAAACCCATGCCGCGGCGCGAGACAATGATCCCTTCCGCCTGGAGATATTCATAGGCTTTCAGCACCGTGTGGCTGTTGACTGACAGCTGCACTGAAAGTTCCCTGACTGACGGCACCCGTTCGCCGGCCGTCCAGGCTCCTGTCAGAATCTGGCCGAAGCTGAAGTCTATGATCTGTCGGTAAATTGGTTTGTCAGATGTAAAATCCATGAAAGATATCAGTTTTTGGCCTGACGTGTGGCGAGCAGGCGGTATATTCTGTATGTCATGAAAAGTCCGTAGATAAGCATGGCACCCCACATTACTATCATATAAGGCAGCATTTCTTCAATTATCATGGCTGAAAGTTTTGTAGGATCGGCATCTACGCTCATTTTGGCCACGGCAATCACGCCTCCGGTCACTCCGGCCATAATCATGATAAAGAATATCACGCCTAAAGAGCTGACCATTGATTTGACGATGCGGTGGATGGGGCTGCGGAGCACTACATACAGACCGGTGATGATGACAGTGAATGCCTGGATGCATCCGGCTATTATCTGAGATATTTTCAAATAGGATTCAGTCTGGTCTCCCAAAATGTTTTTAAAGTCGGTAACTGAGTCTGAAAGATAGGTATCGGTCACTTTTGTCAGGTCCCAGTCCTTGTTGATCATCGAGAAGATCAGGTTAAGCCCGTACCATATGCCTTCGATCACGGCGGGAGTAACCACGAGCACTAAGAGCAGATAGAACACAAGTTTTTCAGATGCCTTGACCGGCAGGAGTGTCATTATGGTGTCATCGCGCCGGGCAAACATGATAGGGCAGAAATATAAGGATGCTGCTACGAGCAGGCCTGTCAGCGAATATGTGGCCATCACATTGCCTCCGGAGTGGTTGACGAGTTCTACCAGCAGGAAGCACAGAAGCGAAACTGCCGCCGAACCGGAGAGGTAATAGATTATGGATTTCTTATACAGCAGACCGATGCTCAGGCAGCGGCGCCATGAAAATTTGTCGTTGAGAGTGGCTATCGTGTCCATTGCTGCTATGATTCAGATGTTTGTGAATTGATTTGATTCAGGATGGCATCGCGTGCGCCTGACATTAGGGCCGAGTAGAGAAGGGCGTAATTCAGATCGCTGTCTTCATTGCCTCGGTTGACGGTGACGGAGAGAAATACTCCCGGACCCTGCTCGGTGAACAGAGCGTCGGCCGGCGGGATAGGGGTGGCCACGCAGGAGATCTTTTCGGCTATCTCCCATGTGGGACGTGCCAGGAGCAGGCGCCCGCGTGAGAGCATGATCAGTCCGTCATACAGTTCCCGGAGGTCCGAGACGGTGTGGGTGGAGACGATAACGGTCTGTTCAGGTCCGGTGCATCGTGCAAGCATGTTGCGCAGTGTCTTCTTTGAGTCGATGTCGAGCCCGTTGGCCGGTTCGTCGAGGAGCAGCACGTCTACCCCTAACGCAAGCACATAGGCAAGCAGTGACTTGTGGCGCAGACCGAGTGAGAGCTGATTGAAATTCTCATGGCCGGTCAGGCGGAAATCATGCAGGTTTTCCTCGAATGTCTCCTGGGAGAAAGTAGGGTAGAAGCGGCTGTGTATGCCGGCGAATCCTCTGATTGTTGTAGCCGGAATTTCCATCGCGTCCGGGAGCATGAACACTTTTTTCAGAGTTGATGGACAACGATGGCTCATGTCGCAGCCGTCAGTCTCTACGGTTCCGGCCGACGGGAAGAGCAGGCCGGCTATCAGCCGCAGGAGTGTCGTTTTTCCGGCACCGTTCTCGCCGAGAAGCAGATGGATGCCCGGTGCTATTGATGCCGTCGCATCGCTGATGGCTGTGAACCCGTGGCGATATGAGTAGGTCAGATGGTCAAGGGTGATCATGACTGTATATGTAATACTGTATATGTAATACTGTATATATAATAAGGTATATATTAATATAGGTGTAATTCCGGAAATCATTTCACGGCTTCCACCGAATAGCCTTCCTTGCGCAGAATGCTGATGAGTCCTTTCTCGCCGGGGAGATGTCCGGCGCCGACAGCGATCAATACGGAGGCGCTCGGCAGCAGTCCGGCCATGATGCGCGCCCAGTTGGCGTTGCGCTTGTTGATCATGCGCTCGTTCCATTCATCTGACGAGTCGCCGCTGGCCGGATCTTCCATGAGTTCGAGCATCTGGTTGAGATCGCCTGCAAGATAGGCCTTTGCAAGTTTTTTTGCTATCTCGGCTGCACGACTGTCGTTGCGCACCATATCCATCAGTCCCTCGGCCTGCTCTATGATTGATGATCCGAAAATGGCGTTACACTGGTCCTCGATGGTCTCGAATCCGCCGATTTCTTTTCCGAGGGCGGCGCCGCGCTTCTGTATTTCGCTGTCAAGCTGCTGCTGAGGGTTGAAGTTAGGAAACACAGTCTGACTCTGGATCATGGCTATAAGTGTGCAGAGCATGGCCGGTTTGAGCTGGGCGAACTGCTTTGCGGATGCCATCGGTCCCATGTAGTTTTTGAGCATCACGTCAAGGGAGTCGGTCTGGGCAGGGGTGAGCACTGAGGTAAGCAGGCTGTCTTGCGGAGCCATTGCATGACCCATCATGATCTGCTGCGACTGGGGCGACATGGCTTCTGACATTATCATTTCGCCATAGATCTTGTCGGCCGATGCGATGGCTTCGTTGAGCCCTGCCACACTGTCGATGACCGAAACGGGGGCCACGTGGTGTGTGCCGAAAAGGTATGACGGTTTTTCAAGTCCGTTGCCTGAAATCTTCCATAAAAGCTGTGCGTTGCCACTGACGGCGGCTGAAATGATGAGAAGGAGAGATAAGACTGTCTTTTTCATTTTACAGATGTGATTTTTGTTGGAGATCTGGGTGTCTTTTGTGTTGAAACCTGAAATGTGATGTTGTTTAGTGTTGTACATTACTAACACACTGCAAAGGTAGAGACATTTTTCTTTCTTCCAAAATTTTTCGAAAAAATTTTTGTAATTTTGCAGAAAATATGGCTCCGGCCATTGATTCAAGGCTCAGACGGCCATCAACGCGGTAAGAACGGAGAGAACAATAAAAACGATATAATTATATGAGAAATTGGATCATCAGGTATGCTGTATTTATCATAGGGCTGTATTTTCTGACACTGGGTGTGGTATTGATAATTCGTTCATCGCTGGGGACATCTCCCATTTCAAGCTTTTCCTATGTACTTAGCCTCAACACTCCGCTTACTCTCGGAATGGCCACATTCATTCTCAACATGCTGCTCATAGCCGGACAGTTCTGGTTTCTCCGTGGCATCGGCACGCGCCGTGACTACATGGAGATCATGATGCAGATTCCCTTCTCTCTGCTTTTCTCGGCCTTTCTTGACATCAACATGTATCTCTTCCGGGGCATGACTCCGGAGTCCTATGCCGGCGCGCTCGCATTTCTCGCCGTCGGCTGTCTCATCCAGGCCTTCGGAGTGGTGCTGGAGATAAAGCCCAATGTTGTGGCCATGAGTGGTGAAGGTTTCGTGAAATACGCCGCCCGCCGTTTCGGCAAAGACTTCGGCCGCGTTAAAGTCATGGTCGATGTCGGCCTGGTGATTCTGGCAGTCGTTACCTCGCTTGCCATGACCCATTCTGTCATCGGTGTGCGCGAGGGCACTCTCGTTGCCGCTCTTGGGGTGGGCCTGCTTGTGAGTTTCATCAACACCCGCCTGGTCAGCCGCATCCCGGTCCACCGCATCCTTAAACGGTGAGAATTAATCCATCATATTATCCCACATATCCTGAAAGAAAAAAATGTTTCATCCTCTTGACAATCTGAGCGGCTATGAAGTGATCCTCGCCAGCGGATCGCCCCGCCGAAGGGAGCTTCTGGAAATGCTCGACGTTGATTTCCGTGTCGACACTTCACATCCGGTCGACGAGATCGTCCCTGACGGCACTCCCGCCGAAGAAGTCCCCGTCTATCTGTCGCGTCTCAAAGCCTCGGCCTATCCCTTGGCTCCCGGCGAAAAGAAAGTGGTCATTACGGCCGACACTGTGGTCATTCTTGATGGCGAGGTGCTCGGAAAGCCTGTGGATGAGGCTGATGCCTGCCGGATGATAACTCTTATGCAGGGGCGTGAACAGAAAGTGGTCACAGGCGTGACCGTGCGCACCCCTGACTGCTGCCGGACATTTTCTGCCGAGTCTGTAGTGGAGTTCGCTCCTCTGACAGCCGATGAGATAGCCTACTATGTGGCGAAATACAAGCCTTTCGACAAAGCCGGAGCCTATGGCATCCAGGAATGGATCGGCGCCGCCGGAATCAAGGGCATCTCAGGTAGTTTCTACAATGTGATGGGCCTCCCTGTGCAGCGTCTCTACTCCGTGCTGAAAACCATTGTTTAGAGAGTGTTTCCTGACAACCAGTGGTACGCGTCATTACTCATTGAGCCGGCTCCCGGATCTCGGTCAGTGTCAGCGCGAAACCGTCTGACGGAGGCAGGAGAACGGTGGAACCTTCGAGTTCTGCTTCATCAGCTCCGTGCTTCCACGCAAGCAGAGCCGGAGTCTGCTGCGACAGCTTTTCGCCGATCTTCATAGCGACCACCCCCATTGTCATGCGCAGATTCATTTCCACGCAGGGCATCAGTTTCATCTCTCCGTTCTCGCGGTAGACCATCATGTCAATACCAATCCAACCCTCATAGCAGGAGCCTGCAATCCGGCTCAGTATCTCCTCTTCGCGGCTGACGGTATCCGCCAGGGCATCGGCAGGCAGATAGCCGCAGATCATTTCGTGGAGGCAGCTCTGCGGAGCTACAATGTTTCCGCTGTACATGCCTCTTGACTCGGCCTTGAACACAGACCATCCTTTGAAGCACACCCGTCCGCCTTCAGCATGGAAAAGAGCCGCAAAATCAAGCTCTTTGTCAAGGCCGCGCTCCACCATCACGCTCCCCTGACGGTTTATTATACCCGCAGCCCGCTTGTAGAGAGCTTTTTCGTCAAGCGAACGTGCGCAGAACACACCGCGCCCGCTCCCTGACCACGGCGACTTGATGAAACATCCGGGTGAAAGTCTCTCGGACTCGACCACAGCCTCCGGGTCTGTAGCCTCTGTCGGAAGCGGGTAGTCTCCACCAAGATCTTTTAAGATTTCTATTGTCATGCGCCGGTGGCTGAGTCGGCGCAGCTGCCCGATCATCTCGTCTGACGGCAGTGCGTCCGGACTGACTCCTGCCACGGTGAACTGCCGTTTGGCATCGGCGCTCCACCCCCAGGGAGCGGGAGTGACTTTCACAGGCTGCCCGGTGAAAATATTGCCGTGAAGACCGAACTTCTCTTTCAGCCGTCCGGCATCAGCCGCCGGTCCTTCGGGGGCGATGATCAGATCATCCTCCCCGGCCCACCACAGAGGCAGCAGCGCGCCAGCCCGGTGGATGGCCGCGGCGTGGGGCGGGGGAGTATAGTTGCGGCACCCCAGACCGAGTGCGAGATCATTTTCCGGATTGAAAAGATGAAGTTTCACAAATATCGTTTATATGATTTGACAATTTTTAGCAGTGCAAATTTACTCAATATTGTTGTTAAAGGGAAAGACCTTATAAAAAACGCACCTCTATGGCCAATACTCCGATTGATCCTGACCTGCGCCCGCGTTCTGCCGGTGAACTGATAAAGGGCAACCTGCTGATCATGTTGTCAACAATATTTTTCGGTGTCAACATCCCGGTTGCCAAACTTCTGATCCCCGAATGGATGTCTTCTGTCGATCTCACTCTTTTCAGACTTGGTGGCGGCAGCATACTGATGTGGCTCGCCTCGTTGTTCGTGAAGACCGAGCGCATCTCCCGTCATGACTACCTGCGCATATTCCTCGGTGGCGCCCTCGGCCTGTTTTGCTTCATGTATCTATTCAACATGTCGCTGCGCTACGGCGACCCGATCGACATTTCAATCATCATGACCTTCCCGCCGGTGTTCGTCATACTGATCGGAATCCTGTTTCAGCACCGCCGGGCCACTCTGCTTGAGATCGGCGGTGTCATCGTGGCCTTTGCCGGAGCCGTAATAGTCATAGCCTCTAATCATGGCGACGAGCATGGTTCCGACAGACTGCTCGGCGATCTTCTCGCTTTTGCCTCCACTCTCTGCTATGCCTTCTATCTCGTAATTCTCGAACGCCCCATGCAGACCTATCGTCCGGTCTCCATGCTCCGCTGGGTTTTCTTGATGTCATGTATTCCGGCCCTGTTCCTGCTCCCGTCATTGCCCCACGCCGCAATATTCCATTCCACCTCATGGCTCCCCTGGGTCTGCATCACTTTCGTGCTGCTCTGCCCAACATTCCTGTCTTACTTCCTGATCAACCCCGCCGAGAAACTCATTGGCAGTGAACTGGTCTCGATGTATCAGTATTTCCTTCCGGTCGTGGCCACAATCGCCTCGGTGATAATGAAAGTGGCCACAATCCGTTGGTTCCAGATTGTGGCCATGTTGCTTATAATCGCCGGAATGGTGATGACCGAACTTGCCAAACGCCGTCAGCGCCTGCGCTCAGGCTCCGGCAAGCCGTAAGATTTCAAAAATCAGATTTTCATCTTCTTGGCGATGCTCTTGGGGATAGCCTCGCGGTTCACGAGGATGTCAAGGGTCTTTGCAAGGAAGTAAGGCTCTGACACGTAGAAGAAACCGTCATAAACATGGTTGGTGTCCCAGGAGTTTTTCACCTTGTAGTACTTGTTACCTTCCTGGTCAACGGCCTTGCCTACGATCACCATGCCGTGGTCATCGGTGGTCTCCTGCTTGTCAAACATTTCCTGACGGAGTTCCTGAGTCACGGTGATTTCCTCGCGCGGGCCGGTGATCTTGTTGCTTTCCTTCTCGCGGTCTCTGTCGCTGAGTTTCACCCAGCGGGCGAGTTCGGTGCCGTTCATGTCTTTCTCGGTCTTCTTTTTGGGGATCACAGCGTAGCCGTCGGTCCAGTTGAAGCCGGGTTCGCTGACGTCGGCGGCCCAGGCTACGGAATAGCCGTTGTCAAGAGCGTTGTCAACTATGGCCTTCATCTCTTCCATAGGCACATTGTGATATTTCTCCCAGAGCCAGTTGTCGGCCACTTCGATAGCGAATGACTGATAGAACGGATGGTGGGTGAAAGAGGTCACGGGGATATAGTCGGCGGCGTTGATGCCGAGTGACTGAGCGAAGCTCTGCGGAGTGTAGGTCTTGCCTTCATACTCGAATGTTTCGGGCAGTTCGCCGAAATATGCGTCGAGCGCACCCTTGAATGCCTTTTTCCATACGGGCGACTTGGTCTTGGCGCTGTTCACAGAGTTGACCATCGAGGTGAGCACCGAGCTGAGTTCGGCGTGCTCGTGCTTCTCGGTGCCGTATTGCAGACCGGTGTATGCTTCTTCAGGCACAAGACCGTAATTGACCATCACATAAGGCACATCGAGAGTGCTGCCGCCCTGGGCGAAGTTGATGGTGCCGTTCATGCGGATATACTTGTCAGCCTTGTCATTGTAGCAGTGGCGCACTATGAACATCTCGCTGAGATCCACTTCCTTGCCTGTCTTGCGGAGAATTTCGTCTTCAAGGAAAGATATTCCTGAGAAACTCCAGCAGGTTCCTGACTTGTTCTGGTCTTTGACCGGAGTGGTCTTGACTAACTTCACATCGGTGAACTTGAAGCCGCCGACGGTGTCGTTTTTCTCCTTGCTTTCATCTGCGAAAGCACCGAAAGCGAGCGAGAGAGCTACTGTGCCTAAAATGTATTTTTTCATGTGTATCCGGTAGTTGGTATTACTGAATTACGTTGTTGTGATGTGATGAATGATAAATGCAAAGTTATGATAAAATTATGTCATATCAAGAATTTTAAAGAAAAAGTTGTAACTTTGCGTTCGTGTTTCACAAAAATCACTTATAAGTTTATGAACAAGACATCTCTCAGATTCATCATATTCCTTCTGGCTCTTCTCGGATCGCTCGGTGCCTCGGCCCAGTTCCGCTGGGGTCCCACCGTCGGAGTCAATTTCAACAGCTTCAAGTTCAAGCAGAAAATTCTGACCGTTGATCAGGGCTTTGGAGAATCTGCCGGTATCAACGGCGAAATGATGTTTCCTGGCATCGGCTTCGGCATTGACCTCGGCCTGCGCTACGAACAGCTCGGCGCCTCGCTCAATATGGGCGATTTCGCTATGTGGGAAGACTCCTATGGCAAGGAACGCATCTATATCCATAACATACAGATTCCTTTCCATCTGAAATTCAAATACACCCGCTTCCAGGGATTCGAGGACTATCTGGCGCCTTTCGTGTTCGGCGGACCGACCTTCGACATCCAGGTGGGCCACGGCAAATGCGATGCCATGAAATTCTCCGGCGGAGACCTTGGCCTGACAGCCGGTGTCGGTGCCGAAATTCTGAAAAACTGGCAGCTCTCAGCCTCCTACACATGGGGCATGACCTATGCGCTGAAAGCCAAAGTCCTCACAGACTACAGCGCCAAAAACCGCACCTGGGACATCCGCGTCACCTACTTCTTCTAAATTATAGAGAATGAGCATCCCGGAATCGGAAATCCGACAACTCTCACCGCTCGTTGGTGAGATGCTGCTGAAGTGGGATGACTTCATGAACCGTCATATCAGATTCATCCGTCCATTCAGCGCTATCCATGCTGCCGGTCACTGTGAACGGGTACTTCTGTTTGCACTTGTTGTCGGTGAACAGATGTTCGGAGATGACCGCGAAGCTCTTGAAATCCTTGCACATGCCGCCATCTTCCATGACACAAGGCGCCTGAACGATTACCGCGATACAGGCCACGGTGCAAGGGCTGCAGTGTATTACGAACAGTTCTGCAAGGAGAGAGACGATATATCTTTCCATCCGGAATCGGTTTTTCTGATGCGTTATCACGATCTTGCCGATTCGAAAGGACGCAATGCGATCAGAGAGCGTTTCGGAGCAGAGGCTGACAGAGTGAAACAGCTTTATGCGATCTTTAAGGACGCCGATGCTCTTGACCGCTGGCGCCTCGGTCGCAATGGCCTCAATCCCGATTTTCTTCGCACTCTCCCGGCCAAGACCATGCTTGATTACTCGCGTCGCATAGTCAGAAAGACGATTGACTCCGGATTGCTCAAGGAGACTGAAAAGAGGGTCAACCGTATCATTAAGCGTAAAAAATAGACGGTTTTGTTTTAGCGCAGTTAAGGCCGTATATCTATAGTCACCGGATTTCCGCTATTGGAGTCCGGCTTATTTTTTTCGGTTGAACTTCGGCGTTATGCCGATGAAAAACTCGAAGTTGATGCCGGGCATGGGGCGCGAGAGCACCGAAAGATAGTCTTCGTTGAAAAGATTGTTGACAGCAAGTTTCAGCGACAGATCGACAGGCTTGAACGACAGCCCTTTTTCGAGCGAGATATTACTCATGAAATACTGAGGAAGATGCCCGGTGAGGGTATAGTCGTTGCTCGACATGGTGAACCGCTCGGAATACCAGCACCATTTATACAGAAATCCCCACGAACGCCATGACAGCCGCCCGGTAAGCGATGCGGAATGCTTCGGCACGTATGGCAGCTGCTTGCCAACCGACTGATCGGCCGGCGACATCTTTTCGCCCTCGTTGATTGACGGTGTCCACGAATATGACCCGTTCAGATCGAGAAACCATCCCTTGAACGGCTGCACGCCGAGATTGCCCGTGACCTCCACGCCATAGGCATGCACCTCCTTGACATTGCGGGGTGAGAAAAATCCCTTGGTGGTCGGCAGCCAGATTATCCAGTCGTCGATGCGTGAGTCAAACCAGGTGACACTGCCGCTCAGGCTGTAGACTTCCTTCTTGCCTACTTCAAAGCTTGCGCCGAGATCATAGGTGAAACCGTGCTCATTGCGCAGGTCAGGATTGCCACCCGGCAGGAAATAGAGGTCGTTGAGTGTCGGGACGCGGTAGTTGCGTGAAATTGAGGCCTTGAGAGTGACATTCCCCTCAGGCAGCACAACCCCGTCAATGAAAAATGCCGGAATCAGAGGCGACCAGTCGGTGCCGAACATCTCTTCGCGCACCACCACTGACATGCCGAGCCGGTCAATGGGCTGCCATTTGGCTGAGGCTGATCCCGAAAGCTCTATGCGCCCTTTGTCATAGCCTACTATCGCCTTGTCGCCGTCCTGGAGTATGATGTTTTTGTCCTGGCTGCGCACAAAGTGCTGGTGAGCCGAGAGATTGGCGGTGAAAAACCACTTGCGGCTCGGAGTGTATTCACCCTCGGCCTGCCCGTAGATGGTGTTGACCTTGCTGCGAGAGCGGGTCATCGAGGCCCAGTTGCCCTCGGAGACTTCCCGCCGGTAGTCATAGGCCATCCATGTGTGGATATAGCCACCTTTCAGCCCGGCTTTCCATTTGGAGCGGGTGTGGTCCCATGACAGCACACTGCGGAATGTCTGTTCCCGCTGGCGGTTTTCAAAGTCTGCCTCGTTGCCGTAGTCGGTGGTCAGCATCGGCAGCTCGCGGTTCGAGTCGATATACCACGCGTTCAGCCCCAGACGGTCGCCTTTGAGCGTATTGTAGTAAACCTCCTGCAGAATATGGGTGTCTCTGAAGGCTCCGCTGCGGTTACGCTCCTTAGGGTGATACTGGCCTATTATGTTGTGGTCATCGTCATAGATATTGACCTTCTTGTCGTGGTTGATATATTTATAGTCGTTTGGCGACGAGGAGTGGACGGCGCGGGTCGACACGTGCCATTTGTCGCTCCCGTAGGTCAGGCGCGCGAATTCATCGAAGGTGCTGAACGAACCGATGCCCTGGACATACTGCACGTTGAAGCCCTCAGGAGTGTCAGGCTCGGTGGCGAGTTTCACCAGACCGCCGAGACCGCCGCCGGTCTCGTTGACCGACGATGTGCCGTGGAGCAGCGATGCCTGATCTATGAAATAGGAGGGTATGGTCGAGAAGTCGGTCATGCCGAGCATCGGATTGTTGATGCGCATACCGTTCCAGGTCACCTGTGTATGGCTCGGTGAGGTGCCTCTGAACGCCACCGTCGAGAGAGTGGCGCGGCCGTAGCTCTTGACGAATATCGAGGAGTTGAATGCGAGAATGTCAGCCATCGAGAGGGCTATGTTCTCTTTGAGCATGGCGCTGTCGAATGTGGTCTTGGTCACGCCGATCTCTTTCATCGGGCGTTTGGCTCTGACCACCACCTCGCCGAGCTTATAGGAACGCTGCGCGAAACCGGGCATGACTCCGGCGAGCAGCAGAAACAATATCAGAATCTTTTTCATAGATGCAATCCGGTAAGTAACTGTCATTTCCAGCAGAAGGCACCCGGAGTTATGCCTACATAGAATTCATCGATAAGTTCACCCTGCGGACTGTAGCGGTAGATCATTCCCTGTTGCTGATAGTCTATGGCATCCGCCACATAGACTTCGCCGTTGAAGGGATTGACTGTGAGTCCGTAGTACTTTGTGTCGCGGTATTCCAGAAACGGTCTCACCGGCAGACGCTCGGCGGTGACATCCATACGCCAGATGTCATTGTTGATCCAGTAGAGCGTATCGCCGGTGCCGTTGAGCTGCACCTCCGAAGGCCAGTCACCGAATTTGAACTTGAACTGCTTCTCGATGGTGAACGTCGCGGCGTCGATGCGGTAGAGCGACGGTGCCTCATGTCCGTAGGGACTGCCTTCATAGCCGCCGTCAGTCACGGTCCACATCTTGTCATATCTGTCAAGCACCAGTGATGTAGGCTGGATGCCTACGGTCAGCTGGTCTACCACCTGATCAGTTTCGGTGTCGATCTTTATGATACGGTTCTGGTAGCTCCAGCAGTTGCAGTACACATATTTGCCGTACTGCACCATCTGTTCGGTCGATCCGCTTTCCATAGTCATGTCAGGCACCGTGATATAGCCGGTGATCTCATATTTCTTCGGGTTGACGATGAAGATGCGGTTGTCCCAGAGCTGTGTGACATAGGCTTTTTCATCGCTCAGAAAGTGGATATAGCGCGGAGATGTCAGATTCTCGATGCGCCCGATCTCCTTGAATGTGTTGAGGTCTATGGCGAAGATGACGTGTGAGTTGTTGACCACTATCCACCCCTTGTTGTCATAGATGCTCATCGACTGGGCCACATCGCCGAGTTTCATGCCGTTGGCTCTGAAAAACACCTCGTTCTGCACGGTGTTTGTGGCCGGATCGTAGTAGCTCAGAGTGGCGTTGCCGTACTGGAAGTTCCCTTCGTTGGTTATGAAAAGGCCCGATCCGGTGACATCGAAGTCTTCCGTTTCGCCGTAGTCCCACTCCATACACCCGCCCAGGGTCAGAGAGGAGAGGATCAGAATGAATATTGTGAATGGTTTCAGCATTGATTTCACTGCTTCTTGATCTTTATTTGTCATGCGTGCGTTTAAGCGCCGCAAAATTACTTCTTTTATGCGAGAACGCCAACTGCCTGCGGTGCGGATGATCGGAGGTCCCGCCGGACTGACGGATGATGCAAGGGAATCTTTTTTGTCTGGTTGGTTTCAGGTCAGAGTATCCTGAAAGCCTCAGACGGCGGGAACACTGTCATTCCCTTGCGTCCGTCAGCCCGGCAGGGCCTGCCGGTCGGCAGAAAAAAGAGTAAAGTTTGGAGTTATGGTCTAATGGTTCAGGCTTCTGTCATGCCTACTGAGGCATCAGCGAGAGGTCCTGGAAATTGAACACTTCGGTAGAGACTTCTCCGAGCCATCCGGATTTGGAATTGACTCCGGTCTGCACCTTTATGAAGTCGATATACTGAAGATTTATATGTGTCAGGTCAGGATACATCGCGTTTTCGATCAGGAATCCGTTGCGTTGTCCTTCTCCGCCTGAGCCGTTCGGGCCGCCGAGGTCGTCACTGCCTTTGTTGTCGGCATAACCCCAGCCGAATGCGCTGTTGTCCCAGAAACCGGAGCTTGGGTCTTGAGAGGTCCGGGCTGCCAGACAGGTGCCGTGGAGCGTATATGAATCAGCTTCGATCCAGGCCGGATAGTAGTAGTCCTGACGGTGGAAGGCGCTTAGATAGTCCACACAGCCGTTGCCACCGTAGTTGTCGGTCCACAGCACGTTCATCTTCGGTCCGGCAGGGCGGTAATAGGTCACTGCATAGTCCTGACGTGTGCCGGCGTTTCCGGTCTCCGATCCGCGCAGTTCATACCATTCATCATCGGGAAGTCCGTTGCCGTTGACGTCCTGCATGACGTAGACCACACCGGGCTCGTTGGAGCCTCCCGATCCGGTTGTAGCGTTGAAAAACGCATTACCCATGACGGCGAAATCAAACTGCCCGTCTCTCTTGCTGATACTGTGGTCGAAACCGACTATTATATAGCCTCCGAACCCTCCGAGAGAGACAAAGGCTTTCTTGGCAAGTCGCTCCGAGGCCCATGCGTTTGCTTGATCAAGTGTAGTCTCATTGCCGGTCATGCCTCCGGTTGAAGTCTCGCCGATGAACTGGCCCGGTGCCGGAATCCATTCAAATACCTTGGTGCTCTCGGCCGAACTTCCGGCTGTAGGCCTGCGGTAGCGCTGCGCCTCGGTGGCATCCACGCACACCACTTTGACTGACGCGCTTGCCGTTTCATCGACCGTCAGGCTGACAATGTATTCGCCCGGTGCGTCGGGGGTGAATGGGAAGGTCCGCGCGGTGCATCCGCTTGCCACTCCGTCAACCGTCCATGAGAATTTCCGGGCCGCAAGATTTTCGATTAGCGGACTCAGAAACACGGGGCGTCCGGCAAACGTGTAGCGTGTGGTTGATGTCTGGAAATATGACGGTGTAGGGAATGATAGGCTGTAAGGCAACTTGTCGGCCACACAGATGCTGATCTCCACCGAATCTTCGCCATCGGCGTTCCAGGCTCTGACTGTCAGCTTGTAATCACCCGTCTCCCCGGCTTGGAAGCGGTAGTCCATATCCGAGCCGACTTCCACACCGTCGAGTGTCCAGCTGATCTTGAAATCCGTTCTGTCACTGTTGCTGATCTCCGGGCGGAACACATATTCCGATCCCACGGCGAGCGTCAGAGAGTTGCCTGCAAGTGGCAGTGAAATTATCGGAGCGGCCGGATCGACCACGTCCACTCTCAGGTCTTCGCTGGAACTTCCGGCCTTGTTGCTCACGGTGACGGTCACGTAATATTCGCCCGTCTCGGTCCACTGCCGGGTGAATTCAGCAGTGGTCGCGGCCTCGGTGCCGTCTACAGTCCAGAGATACGAGGCGCCCTCGGCATTGCGGTAGGCCGGAGCTATCGTCAGTTCGTCGCCCGCATTCACCGTATAGATTCCGCTCTCGCTGTCAAGGATGATCTGCGGTTTCGCCGCGTTGTCATTCTCGATCACCTCGTCGCGGTTGCATGAAAAGAGCATAGCCCCCGCCAGAAGTATGGCGGTGGCCGTGCCCGTTCTTTCTATCATTCTATTCATATTATATCAGAGGTCTTTTCTTGAAAGCCTTTTTAGAGGGTGTTTTTAAACAACCTCTTATTCTTCGAAGCGCACTGCCACGTCGTCATAGGCGAAATAGGCGGGCTGGCTGAAGCCGTAGCCGTTGTCCGATGATCCGGTCACGTTGAACTCAACTTTAGCCACTTTGCCTAACTCGGAAAGGTCCCAGCGGGTCCAGTCGCGGACAATGTTGTCAGGCCCGTTACACATATAGAACTTGCTTTCGCCTGCCTTGCTGCCGTCGGCTGCATATCCTGTAGCTACGATCTGCACCCAGTCGTCAGGACCGATCTTGGCGGTGAGACCGTTGCCGGAGATATAGCAGTTCATGGCATATGTGGAGTTCATTACCCACATATGATCTATGATGCGGGCTTTGCCGTCGGCAAACTCGATGGCCGGGAGTCCCTCGTTCATATTGAACTGCGAGCCGTCAAGATATCCGTAGTGCATGGCGAAGTTGCTTGAACCGTTGTGGCCTCCGGCACCGTAGACTGAGAGCTGGTGTGAGAAATCGCCGTGGCTCAGATCTGTGTCGGCATAATTCGAGATGGCGTGGCCGCCGCTCCAGTAGCAGTACATGCTGAAAGCCGGCGGCATGGAGTGGCGCAGTTCGGTGTTGTTCTGGTCATACCAGCTGTATGGATCGTCCATGCCATAGCCGTCAGAGCCGTAGAGCAGCTCGCCTCCATACTGCTTGCTGTCTATGAGGTCGCTCCAGGTCGAGATTGTCTTGTTGCAGTATGAGAGTGTGAAAGAGTTGAAGCGAGCGTCTGCGTCCTCGAAAGTCAGGAAACGCAGTTCGTAGGTCGACACCTCGATGGCAGCCTCTGCCTCGATTTCGTCTACAGACATGGTCGAGATTACGATGTTGCCTTTGCAGGTAACGTCGCGCTCTTCGTCAGAGGGGGCGGTGACGGTCAGCGTGCCGTCAGAGTAGTCAGCCGTCCATCCGGTCGGAGCCGAGATGGTGATTTGGGCGATGTTGCTGGCATCCACGCTGTAGGTCTTGCTTTCGCCACGGTTGAAATCCTGGACTCCTTCGCAGCCGGTGATGACAAATTCCGGAACCAGGGGGTCGGGTGCGTCTTTGTCGTCAGAGCAGCTGGTCATCGGAAGCATACAGGCCAGTGCGACGATGCACGGTAGGTAGAAAAACTTTGTAGTCATGTTATCATTTATTGGTTAAAAATGCCGAAAAGAAAAATCCGCGTCTTTTCTGCGGTTTTGCGCGCGAAAAGATGCGGATAGGATGATGCAATTGATTACATTGTTTTTCTCTCTCCTCTGCCTCCGGCCGGGCCATAAAATAGGGGGGGAGTCCTGAGACTCCGGGCCTTGTGGACGCCGATGGCTGCTGAAAGAGTGGATTCCTGTCTGTAAATTCCCGCAGACGCAAAATTCATATGTCAGGAAAATGGCAGGTCTTCTGACTTGTTCCGATCTGTCTGCACCTTCTCGCCTTCCTCCGGAGCCTTGCAGCTCTGTCAGGTGGGGGCAATGGCTTTTGCAGCAGACCTTTCCATTCGGGTTGAATGGAGTGGAACTTACAGCAGCGGGTACTGTTCCGGATTTTCACCGGATTCCCTTTTGTGCTCGTTGTCTGCGTGACTCTTCACGTCCGAGCAACCATTTTCGCCGGCAAAGGTAACGATTTTCGTCAACTTTGCAAAATTATTTGACAAAGGGCCGCATTTTCATGCAGCCCTCTGTCAAATATTTTCGGATCGTCAGTCGAAGCAATCAGTCAAAGACTCCTTCCATCGAAGTGTCTTCGGCATTGTTGTCGGCATCCACTTCCTCGTCATAGTAGCCGTAGAACTCTTTTTCACAGAGATCCACTCCGGCCGGGAAGTCGAAGCGGGCGCTCTGGCTGTAGTTCAGACTCTTGTCGGCATAGACTTTTTTCATGAAGCGCCCGTAGATCGGGAGAGCCATCGCTGCGCCCTGTCCGTAGGCCATAGTGTTGAAGTGTATGAAGCGTTCCTCGCCGCCTACCCAGGTTCCGGCCACGAGCTGCGGGGTGAAGCCCATGAACCAGCCGTCGGCATTGTAGTTGGTCGTACCGGTCTTGCCTCCCATCTCGGCCGTCAGTCCGTAGCGCGAGCGCACCCGGTGGGCGGTTCCTTCATTGACCACATTGAGGAGCATCGAGAGTATGCGGTAATAGGCTTTCTCACTGATCACTTCGGTGTGGCGCGGGGAGAATTCCGAAATTATGTTGCCGTTGTTGTCGGCTATGGCGGTCACAAACATCGGGTCTACTCTCATACCGTTGTTGGCAAAGGCCGAGTAGGCGGTGACCATTTCCTTGACCGAGACATCGGCCGGACCAAGACAGAGCGACATCACCGGGGGCAGATCGGCGGTGATACCGAAATTGTGCATGGTTCTGACGAGCGATGGGGGAGAGAGCTGTGAGATCAGGCGCGCCGAAATCCAGTTGTTGGAGTTGGTGAGCGCCCAGCGGAGATTGACCATCTCGCCGACGCGCGCCGATCCGGCGTTTCGCGGAGCCCAGACGCGGCCGCTTTCGTCAGTGATCACCGGCTGGGTGTTGGAGAATTCGTCGCAGGGGGTGAAACCTTCTTCCATCGCATAGGTGTAGAGGAAGGGCTTGACGGTCGAACCGATCTGGCGGCGTCCGGTCGACACCATGTCATACTGGAAGTAGCCGAAATCCGGACCTCCAACATAAGCCTTGATGTGGCCGTTGAGCGGGTCCATTGCCATGAATCCGGTGCGCAGGAACATCTTCTGGTAGAGCACCGAGTCGAGCGGTGTCATCACTGTGTCGACAGAGCCGTGATAGGTGAACACCTTCATTTCGCGGGCCGTGTTGAACGCCCTGTCTATCTCCTCGCGCGAGGCGCCGGCCTTTACCATTGTGCGGTAGCGGTCGGTGTTTTTCATCGCGTTGCGTATCAGGTGGTTGCGGCGTATTTCCGAAAGCTCGGCGCGGTCAGAGGTGTAAGGCGCTCCGCGTGTTCCGCGCTTTTCGCGGAAGAATGCCGGCTGGAGGTAGCCGCCGAGGTGTTCGGCCACAGCCTCTTCGGCATAAGCCTGCATCCGGGTGTCGATTGTGGTGTAGATCTTCAGACCGTCTGTGTAGATGTCATATTTCGAGCCGTCAGGCTTGGGATTTTTTTCGATCCAGCCGAAAAGCGGATTGGTTTCCCAGGCAATCGAGTCGTCTACATATTTCTGGTTTTCCCATGAGCGGTAGTTCTGCCGTTCGGGCTTGTGGGCGCGCAGCATACGGCGGAGTTCTTCGCGGAAATAGGGCGCGATTCCGTCTTTGACATCCACGCGGTTGAAATCGAGGGTCAGCGGAAGCGCCGACAGAGAGTCAAGTTCGGCCTTGGTGATCTTGCCGGCTTTTTCCATCTGGGCCAGAACCACGTTGCGGCGCTGCCGGGTGCGCTCGTTCTGCCTCACGGGGTTATAATATGACGGATTTTTCACCATGCCCACCAGTGTGGCGGCTTCTTCGATCTTAAGATCTTTCGGGGCCTTGCCGAAGTAGACGTGTGCGGCTGATTTGATGCCGACGGCGTTGTAGAGGAAGTCAAACTGATTGAGATACATTTTGATGATCTCCTCTTTCGAGTAATAGCGTTCGAGTTTGACGGCAATCATCCATTCGATGGGTTTCTGCATGGCGCGCGACAGGAATCCGGTGCTTGACGGCGAGTAGAGCTGCTTGGCAAGCTGCTGGGTCAGAGTCGATCCGCCGCCTGCGTTTTTGTTGCCCATGAGCACGGTTTTGAACAGAACTCGTCCCAGGCCTCGCATGTCGATGCCCGAATGTTCCTCGAAGCGCACGTCTTCAGTCGAGATAAGCGCGTCGATTACGTGGGGCGACACCTCGTCGAAGTCGGCATAGACGCGGTTGCCTGTGCCTACGAAATAGCGCCCTATCTCTTTGCCGTCAGCTGAGTAGAGCACCGAGGCAAAGCGGTCGGTAGGATTTTTAAGCTCTTCAACGGGAGGCATGTAGCCTATCACTCCGTTGTAGACAAGGAAGAGGAAGAAAAAGACTCCGATAACGCCGAGAGCGAAGACGGTCCAAAGCGTGGCTATCAGTCCGCGGTGGCTTTTCGCTTTCTTGGCCTTGCCGTTTCCGGCTCCGTTTTCGTTTTTTCTTTCGTGGAGAGTATTCTGATCAGTCTGTTGCATGGAGATTTTGTAGAGGGGCGGGAAGATCCCGATGACTGGTTGTTGAGTGTAATATATTAATAAATATATGTACGCGCGCGTAAGAGAATCCGGCTCTTGCATGACTTCGCGGTACTTCAGTCTGCAAAATTAATAATAATTCGGCGAAATGCAAAGCCGCTTTTCAGCCTCTTCAGCCATCACTGCCCGCAGGCCGTCAGGTTTTCGGCTGTTCAGGGCTTGAAATAGCCTCCGGGGGCAGGATCAGAGATCTCAACCGGAGATGCCGACATGGCCGAGAGCATCTGTGAGAGCGTTGCGGCGGCATCGGCCCGCGCCTGGCGCACATAGCCTTTGGCGTAGATTTTCCGGCGGAAGTTGTCGATGACCTTGCGCTTGATATCGTTTTCTTCGGCGGTGGTGAATCTTGTCGAGCCGAGAAGTTTTTCGTTCCAGGTGTCTATCACCTCATATGATCCGGGCAGTGTCGATTCGTGGATCTCGACAGTTTCCGGCGGCAGTGTCACTATTATGGTGTCGCCTTTCATCCGGGTGGCGGCGCTGTCGAGGTCAAAGGAGATGAAGCCGCTGAGAGTGGCGCGGGCAAAGATATGGCGCGTTCCGATGTGGGCTTTTATGGGCACGTCTTCAACAATCTCGACTGTGCACAGCTCCATTGCAGGCTTTATTTCAGTGACAAGGGCCTGCTGAATCTTGTAGTTCGAGGCCTCAGGGGCGTTTTTGAATCGGATGGCGAGAAAAATCACGGTGGCTGTGAGCGCCAGAAGCACGGTCCAGCGCAGTATGCTGAGTAGTTTCATAATATCAGTGTCTGTCAGTCTTTTGATGAGTGGCTACATTAGTGTCCACTAAAAAATCATAAGAGTCCTTTGAAATTATTGAAATTCAAT
>CAMXAZ010000047.1 GCA_947179295.1 uncultured Muribaculaceae bacterium | reverse complement strand
CCCCACCCCCGATCCCGGCCCCGCTGATGGAAGTGGAACAGAAGCAGATCCCTATTCAGTTGCCAAGGTGATTGCCCTTAACGCCACTGATAAGACTACCCCTGCCGAAGGTTGCAAAAGTGTCTATGTAAAAGGTTATATAGTCGGTTTTATGCCGTCAAACAAAACAGTGCTTTCAAATACCCAATTTACAGCTGAAGGCGCTGTGAACACAAACCTTGTTTTAGCTCCGACGGCTGATTGCAAAGATTATAACCTTTGTATTCCCGTACAGTTGCCGTCAGCTGTAAGAGCGACACTGGCATTAGATGCAAATCCGACAAATTTGGGTAAATGCGTGTTATTGCAAGGTGACATCCTGAACTATTGCAGCGCATCAGGTCTTAAGAATACTAAGTTTATAAAATTCGTAGATTAAGAAATAGAATTAGTATTATATAAAGCAAGAGGGAAAGCTCCGGACCGAGCTTTCCCTCTTGGCATTTATAGCGGTATTGAATTCTTATTTTGGATTATTTTTGCGATATTCCAGTCTGTGGCGGGTCATTTGTTCTCTGATACCACCTTCTTCAAGGAAATTCTTTTTGGCCCGTTCTATGAGGCGGTGGAGAAGAATATCCACCTGATGAATCAGAGTTATGGCTATATTTGCGATAGTCTCCATGCTTGAGTTTTGCAGTGAATTGCGATAGAAAGCTGAATCGCAGTGCTCAGAGCAGCCCTTTCTGGTGCGTATGCTTCGCGGGTCAGACAGCTCCCATTGGCAGAGGCTCCTGACACGCAGAAAGTCCTCATAGTCCGCCAACAGCTCCTGGAGGCTCGCCTTGGCGACATTGTAAAGCTTGATTTCAGTCTCGCGTGAAGTAGACGAAGCCGCACACCCCTCCGCGATATTCTGTTTGCCCGATCGCGCAGCCTGAATCATCTGATCGACAGTCCTGTCACCTCTTGACAGAAAACGGTGAGCAAACATATAAGTGACATCATAGATACATTCAGCCTTCTGATAGACAATCAGGCTTTTGTAATGACCACGTTGAGGAAGAAAGGAAGATTGCATGATAATTGAATTTTTTTAGTTTTATTATTGGGAGCTTTTGGGAGTTTTGGGGGCTTTGGGAGTTTTGGGAGTTTTTGGGAGTTTTGGGAGTTTTGGGAGTTTTTGGGAGTTTTGGGAGTTTTGGGAGTTTTGGGAGTTTTTGGGAGTTTTGGGAGCTTCGCAGAACTCCCAGTTCTCTCAGAACTCTCAGCTCTCCCAAGCTCTCTCAGAACTCCCAGTTCTCCCAAAGCTCCCAGTTCTCTCAAAAAAGCCCTCCCAGTTCAAGCCTTTTACTCCTCCTCCACTTCCCTCAGAGGAATACCCTTCTCGATAACCTTATTGACAAAGACCACGAAATTCATCTCCAGGCCGGCTATATTCATCTCTGTAGCCAGTTCAGGGGGCAGTTGGGTGAGTTTGCTGTGGCAGCGCTCTGCAAGCGCCCATTCCGGGCCCTTCAGATAAGCCTCAAGCTCCGCCGTCTTGTCATCGTTAAGCAGAGCCTCAGCCGTAGCGAGCTGCTCCTCATAGTAAGATCTGATCTTCACAGCCTCCTTCTTTGAAATCTCGGAAGGCTCCTCGCGCAGAATACCCTCCACGCGCTTCGTGCATGAAACCGAAACCAGACTGGCGGCTATAAGCACTGAAAACAACAGTTTTTTCATCATGGATATTTAAAGGTTAGGCAGGGGCGCATCAGTTCAGAAGCGCCCCTGCAATAATTGTTTATTCTAAGTCTGCGGCCACCGCGTGGCGGCCCTCAGCATCGGGTCAGAGACCCTTGCCGTGACAGTTCTTATACTTCTTGCCCGAACCGCAGGGACAGGGATCATTGCGGTTGATGCGCGGACCGGCCTTCACCGGCTGAGGCGCCACACGCTGCTGACCCGCACCCTGGGCTGCCGCACGCTGAGCGGCCTCGCCGGGCAGATTCTCGCGGCTTGCGCGGTATTTCGAATAATCGTTCGCACGTTCAGGCATCGCCCGCTCAACCTTAGGCTGCGGCTTGGGGGCCTCAGTCTGCTGGCGGGGAGCCTCTGCGCCCTCGCCCTCGGCCTGTGCTGCCTCACCCTCGGCATTCTCCGCCGGAGCCGCCTGCTGTGGAGCCGGCTGCTGCACATAGATCTGGCCGCGCATCAGAGTCGCCATAGCCTTCACGTTAAGATTGTTGAGCATAGCCTCGAAGAGGTGGAACGACTCTACCTTATAGATCACCAGCGGATCTTTCTGCTCGTATGATGCATTCTGCACACTCTGGCGCAGCTGGTCGAGCTCGCGGAGATGCTCTTTCCAGAGTTCGTCGATGCTCACAAGCAGCACTGCTTTGTGCCATTCCTTGACGATCGACTTGCAGCCCGTGCGGTAAGCCTCGTCGATATCTACCACCAGGTTGAAGAAACGCTTGCCGTCAGTCATCGGAACCGCGATGCGGCCCTTGAAACCACGGTTTTCAACGCAGTCGGTGATCACCGGCTGAGCCACGTCGAGAATTCTCTGGCCCTTGCGGTCAAATGCCTCCTGGGCAGCGGTGTGGATCTTCTCGATGGCATCTTCCTTCGACATGTTGCGGTATTCCTCCTCGGTGAAAGGAGCCTCGATGGTGAGCACCCGCAGCAGCTCCATGCTCAGCTCTTCATATTCAGCCGGACTGTAGTTGTTGACGAGGTTCTCGATGATGTCCCACATCATGTTGGCGATGTCGATGCCGATGCGTTCGCCAAGCAGGGCATGGTGGCGGCGGTTATAGATATAGGTACGCTGCTTGTTCATCACGTCGTCATACTCAAGCAGGCGTTTGCGGATACCGAAGTTGTTTTCCTCCACACGCTTCTGGGCGTTGCCGATAGCGTTGGTCACCATGCCGCTCTCAATGCGCTCGCCCTCTTCCAGACCGAGAGTGTCAAGCATCTTCATCACACGGTCAGTGGCGAAGAGACGCATCAGCTGGTCTTCGAACGAAACGTAGAACACCGATGATCCGGGGTCGCCCTGACGGCCTGAACGGCCGCGCAGCTGGCGGTCGACGCGGCGCGATTCGTGGCGCTCGGTGCCGATGATGGCCAGACCGCCCGCAGCCTTCACCTCAGGGGTGAGCTTGATGTCGGTACCGCGGCCCGCCATGTTGGTGGCTATGGTCACCATGCCTTTCTTACCCGCATGGGCCACGATCTCGGCCTCCTTCTGGTGGAGCTTGGCGTTGAGCACATTGTGGGGAATGTGGCGCATGGTCAGCATTCGGCTCAGAAGTTCGGAGATTTCAACCGAAGTGGTGCCCACGAGCACCGGACGGCCTTTCGACACGAGATCCTGGATCTCCTCGATAACGGCGGCATATTTCTCCTTCTTGGTCTTGTAGACGCGGTCGTTCATGTCGATGCGCGCTATCGGCTTGTTGGTCGGGATAGTGACAACATCGAGCTTATAGATGTCCCAGAACTCGCCGGCTTCGGTCTCGGCCGTACCGGTCATGCCCGCAAGCTTGTGATACATGCGGAAGTAGTTCTGCAGAGTGATGGTGGCGAATGTCTGGGTGGCGGCTTCGACCTTCACATGCTCCTTGGCCTCGATGGCCTGGTGCAGACCGTCGCTGTAGCGGCGGCCCTCCATGATACGGCCTGTCTGCTCGTCTACGATCTTGATCTTGCCTTCGTCAATCACGTATTCCACATCCTTCTCGAAGAGCGTGTAGGCCTTCAGAAGCTGGGTGACGGTGTGGACGCGCTCGGCCTTCACCGCATAGTCCTGCATCAGCTCGTCTTTGCGCTGCTGGCGCTCGGCGGCGTTCTCGATATGCTCGGTCTCCGAAAGCTGCGAGGCTATGTCGGGGAGCACGAAGAACTGCGGGTCGTCAGTCTTGCCGGTCAGCTCGTCGATACCCTTGTCGGTCAGTTCCACGCTGCGGTTTTTCTCGTCGATGACGAAGTAGAGCGGGTCGGTCACCTTGGGCATCTCGCGCTTGTTGTCCTGCAGATAGTAGGCCTCGGTCTCAAGCATGAGGTTCTTCATGCCTTCCTGAGAGAGGAACTTGATGAGGGCGCCGTTCTTGGGCAGGCCCTTGAACGCACGGTAGAGAAGCAGAGCGCCTTCCTTGCGGGTCTCCTTGTCGTCTGAAGCGATCTTGGTCTTGGCTTCGGCAAGGATCTTGGTGACCAGACGGCGCTGGGCCTCGACCACCTTCTCAACGTTGGGTCGGTACTGGTCGAAGAGCTGGTCGTCGCCCTTGGGAACCGGACCGGAGATGATGAGCGGTGTGCGGGCGTCGTCTATGAGCACTGAGTCGACCTCATCGACGATCGCATAGTAGTGTTTGCGCTGCACCATGTCGGCGGGCGACATGGCCATATTGTCACGCAGATAGTCGAAACCGAACTCGTTGTTGGTTCCGAAAGTGATGTCACAGTTGTAGGCGGCGCGGCGTGCGGCCGTGTTGGGCTGGTGCTTGTCGATGCAGTCCACGGTCGATCCGTGGAACATGTAGAGCGGTCCCATCCACTCCGAGTCACGCTTGGAGAGGTAGTCGTTGACGGTCACCACGTGGACTCCGCGGCCTGAGAGCGAGCGCAGGAACACCGGGAGGGTAGCCACGAGGGTCTTGCCTTCACCGGTAGCCATCTCGGCGATCTTGCCCTGATGGAGCACTATACCGCCTATGAGCTGCACGCGGTAGTGGATCATGTCCCAGATGATTTCGTTGCCGCCGGCGAGCCAGTGGTTTTTCCAGATGGCGTTGTCGCCGTCGATGCTTACGAAGTCCTTGCCCTGGGCGGCCAGTTCGCGGTCAAGCTCGGTGGCCTTGACCACGATGGTCTCGTTGGCCGCAAAGCGGGCGGCTGTCTCGCGGACCACTGCGAAGACTTCGGGCAGATGCTGGTTGAGTTTGTCCTCGATCGTGTCGAGCATGGTCTTCTCGTTGCGGTCGATCTTGTCCCAGACCGGCTGGCGTTCGTCAAAGGGAAGTTCTTCCACTTCAACCTTGAGGCGGGCGTTTTCCTCCTGCTCGGCGGAGATGGCCTGGCGGATGTCGTCGCGCACGTTCCGGATGCGCTCGCGCAGCTGGTCTATGGTAAGTTGTTTCACCTCAGGCTCAAGAGCCTCGATTTTTTTTACAATTGGCTCGATCTCCTTGAGGTCGCGGGTCGATTTGTTGCCAAAAATCTTGGTGAGAAATGATTGTAAAGACATATTGATGATGAAGTTTGTTTTCTGAAAGAGTGATGAAAATAAGAGGGGGAGAGGGTGGGGCGTGTGTGCGGTCAGCGCACGGCCGAAAGGCGGATAGGGGGCACCGAGGCCGCGTTGGGCGACCTGATGCGGAGCAGGCGGGTGACAGTCGGGGCTATGGCCCGTGCGTCGACTGTCGAGTCGATGCTCTGCGTGCTGACCGCGGGCGCGAGAATATAGACGGGCGAGGTTGTCGCCACGCATCTAACGACCGGATTCTGTGTTTTGTTCACTTCATCGTCCGCCGAATCGGAAATCTCCCAGCCGGGGTTGACCATCACAAGGAGGTCGCCGGCATGGACGGGCGATGTGTTGCGCTGCAGGGCCAGGGGTTCGTCGCCCGCGCGGCGCGCCATGATATCGTCGAGGGTGTAGACTGCGCTGACTCCGCTCATGCGCGCAAGGAAGTCTGCCGCTTCCCGGCGTATTGTGCTTTCGTCTATATTGCGGTCTTTCAGAAGTTTGCGGTTGAGGAAGAAGTAGCCGTTATGGTAGCCGCTCACATAGTCTCCGTTGCCGTGGATGGCCATGAGATACATGTTGAGCAGCGATGTGGCCTTGCGGGGCGAGAACTGGCCGGAAGGTATGTTCCAGCGTTCCTCGTCACGCTTTCCGCCTGTCGGGGCCGGGGTGCCGGCTATGAAGATCACCGAATTGGCCATGCCGGGACCTTTCTCCACGGCGCGGACTATGTGGGCTATGTCGGAGTCGAGACGCAGATAGGCGTCCATTGTCTCGATGCGGTTGTCGGCCTCGCGTCCGTACTGATAGGGCGACACGTTGAAGCCGAGGTTGAGCATGTCAGTGACTCCGCGGGTGCCGAGTTTCAGCGACGTGATGTAGTCGAGTCCTATGGCGGCCACTTCGCGGTTGCCCGGCGCCGAGGTCTTGAAGGCTTTGAAGCGGTCGGTCTCACGCGCGGGGAAGGTATGGCGGAAGGGGTAAAGTTTCTTGTAGTCGGGCAGGTCCGGATAGCGGTCAAGCGCCATCGAGGGTGTCCAGACCAGGGTGTCGAGGCGCGAGGCCAGCGTCACTCCGTAGTTGCGCTTGGCTATGGCGGCGGGCACGTCGCGGTAGAAGGTCGATGTGCACCATTTGCCGTTGGTGTCGTTGAGCCAGAAGCCGCTGTTGCCGGCGTGGCCGGCGAGGATGATGGCCACCTGGGCGTCAGGGGCCACCGAGTGGACCAGGCCCAGACCGCCGTCCGAGATGCGCACCTCGTCACTGACGGTCGACACTTTCAGCGCTCCCGGCGAGAAGGTTTCGTCGGTGAAATTGCCTATCTTGGCCGGATCGAGCAGTATCGGGTAGTCTGATTTCGTATTGTTGTCCCAGACCCTTGCGGCGGGGATGCCGTTGACTCCGGGGGCGGCGCCGGTCATCAGCATGGCTGTGGCGGCCGTGGCGTCGATGCCGGGACCGAAGTCCACGTTCTCGATGCTTACGCCGTCACGGATGAAGCGGTTGAAGCCGTCTTTGCCGAAGTTGTCACGGAGCAGGTTGATGTAGTCGGCCGAAAGACCCTCCACGAAGATGCCTACCACGAGCTGCGGGCGCTGGGCGGCGGCGCTGCGGGGCGCTGTCTGCTGCGCATGGGCGAGAATGCCCATTGTCGCAAGTGAGACAACGAGCACTGAGGCAAGCCGGGTGCTTATCGGGTGGCTTTTGCGTGCTGACATCGGCGGTTTCGGTAGTAGGTGTATATGGTGGTCAGAGCCCTGACGCCGTCAGCCGCCATGAGGGGGATGAAGGCCGGGTTGGGCGACTGCACTCCGCAGAGCAGAATGACTGCGAGTGCCATCAGGAGTGCAAAGTTAACAAATTGATAGCAAACCGACAACTTTTCAAGTCTTTTTGACCAGACGGCCACTGCGGCGGTCAGACACAGGGGGTTGATCCAGAGAAACAGCCAGTTGGGCGAGGTGGCCTCATGGACCGAGACGAAGATCAGAAAGGCTATGACGCAGCCCGTCAGACCGAGCAGCGTGAAGTAGATGCTGTCGAAAATGCGGCTTGCGGCGGTGCGCCGGCGGCTTCTGAGCTGCCCGGCTGAGACTGCGAGGGCCAGTGCGAGCACCACGAGGCTCCAGAACATCGGGCCGAGATACCACGGAGTGGGGGGCAGCAGCACTCTTCCGTCTTTTTCCCTGACAAGGCAGACGGCCGGGGCGGCTATGCGGCGTCCGTCGGGACGGGTGGCCTGGTCGAGCATAAGTTCGAGTTTCACAGGGGCGAAAGCTTCCTCGCGCAGGCTTATGGGGCGGTCTATGCCGCTTCCGAGGGCGAGATCTATGCCGAACTGATACCAGGGATAGTCGAGGTGATACGAGCGCATGGCCTCGCGGAACGACGGTTCGCGCCTGAGCCCGTCGGAGCCGAACCGCAGGCTGTCGCCAATGGCTTTCTCTATGACGGCCAGGGGGCGGGTGGCGCAGTTGTCAAGCACGTAGTTGTAGCGGTAGACGCGGTTTTCGGGCTTGAGATTCAGGTCGGTAAGCTCTACCACCCTGAGGGCTTCCTCCGGGGTGAGATCCAGCGTCTGCTCCACCACCTTGCGCCCTTCGCGGCGGTAGATTTCAAGAAAACGGTCGGTGGATGCGGCTCCGGCCAGATAGTCGGTCTCGCCTTTGACGAAGCGGTAGACGAAGTTTGGGGCGGCGAAGTCGAAAAGTCCCCAGTTGACCACGTAGTCTCCGCGGTCGGGGTGGACGATTCGCAGGGCCGTGTGGCCTTCGAGCTGATAGATCTCCGCGCCGGCATGGGCGGTCAGCAGCGAGATGCGCGGAGTAGCCGGGGTGAGTTGCGCTGCGGCGGCCAGGCTCAGGAGCATGGCTGCGATCATGATGGTCATTCTTTTCAGCGCGTCAGTCATAGTCTTGTCAGCCAAGGAGTTTTGAGATGTCATCGAGTTTGATGATGGTGAACACGGTGTTGCCTTCGGGGGTCAGTCCGGGCGAGGTCAGGCGGAAGAGGTCGCTGATGAGCTTGTCCATCTCGGCGGCGCTCAGAGCCTGGCCGCGCTTGATGGCGCTGCTGCGGGCCATCGACATGGCAAGCCGTTCCTGCAGCCCTGAGGCAAGGTCTTCGCCGCTGTCGGTGATGTTTTCGATCATTCCGAGCAGGGTGTCGCGCGGATTTGCGTCTTTGAGAATCGAGGGTATGCCCATGATACTCCAAGTGTTGTCGCCGAGGGGCGATATACTGAATCCGAGGTTTTCGAGTTCGGGGGCTATGTCGGCGAGCACGGCGTTCTGCGCGGCTGACAGCTCCACGGTCTCCGGAAACATGGTGTTCTGGCAGACGAAGCTGTGTTCGCGGGCCTTGGAGAGATATGTCTCGTAGAGTATGCGCTTGTGGGCGCGGTGCTGGTCGATTACCATCAGGCCGTCGCGCGAGGGGGTCAGAATGTAGGAGTTCTTGAGCTGCAGGGTGGCCGATGTCACCTCTCCGTTCTCCATCTCAAGCTCGCTTTCAGCCTCCGGTTGGTTGACTTTGCTTTCGACCATAGAGGCATAGCCGTCGTCGCGTTTTTTGATGAAGTCGTCATAGAGCTTTTCCCAGTCCTGGAAATTGGAGCTCCGCTGACGGGTCTGCGGCTGCCGGGGAGCCGACCGGTCTGCGGCCCGGAATGAGGAGCCGTCAGCCGTGCCGCCTGAGGGGGCGAAGGGGGAATATGGCTCCTGATCGTCGGCGATGGCCGACATTTTCGACACTCTCCGCGCTCCGCCCGTGCTCTGGGCGAAGGGGTTGTAGCTGTCATCCAGCTCCACCTCGTGGGTGGCGCTTGTGTCAGGCACGAAGGCAGGTATCTCCGGAGCGTCTTCCACATCGAAGTCGATGGCCGGCGCGGCGTTGAAGCGTCCGAGCGACTCGCGCACTGCGGCGCTGAGTATCTGCCATATAGGCTGCTCGTTCTCGAACTTGATTTCGCTTTTGGTCGGATGGATGTTGACGTCGATGGTCTCCGGGTCGACGGTGAGATTTATGAAGTAGTTTGGCTGCTCGTCGGCGGGAATCAGGCGCTCGTAGCACTGCATGATGGCCTTGTGGAAGTAGGGGTGGCGCATGTTGCGGCCGTTGACCATGAAATATTGCAGCGGATTGCGCTTGCGGGCGTTTTCGGGGAGTCCGATGAAGCCGTTGATGCGGACAATCGAGGTGTCGGTCTCGACGGGTATTATCTGTTTTCCGAGCGATTTGCCGAAAAGGTCGGCGATGCGTTGTTTGAGCGATGCGCGGCGCAGGGCGTGGAGGGTGGTGTCGTTGCTGATCAGTGTGAAGTCCACGCCGATGTTGACAAGCGCGAGGCGTTCGAACTCGCGCATGATGTTGCTGAGCTCAACGGAGTCTTTCTTGAGGAACTTGCGGCGCGCGGGCACGTTGAAAAACAGGTTTTTGACCATCAGGTTGCTTCCCGGCGCGCAGGCTTCGGGCTGCTGGCTCTCTACCTTCGATCCGCTGATGGTCAGGCGGGTGCCTACGCTTTCGCCTTTGAGCATGGTGCGCAGGTCTACCTGGGCTATGGCTGCGATCGAGGGGAGGGCTTCGCCTCGGAAACCCATTGTGGAGAGGCTGAAAAGGTCGTCGGCGCGGCTGATTTTCGAGGTGGCGTGGCGTTCGAAGGCGAGACGGGCGTCGGTGTCGCTCATGCCGCAGCCGTCGTCGATCACCTGGATGAGTGTGCGTCCGGCATCTTTGAGGATGATGGTGACGGAGGTGGCTCCGGCATCGATTGAGTTCTCCACAAGCTCTTTGATGACCGATGCGGGGCGCTGGATCACTTCTCCGGCGGCTATCTGATTGGCCACGGAGTCGGGGAGCAGGCGGATGACATCGCTCATGAAATCACCTCCTTTCTGTAGAGGTCAGTGGTGCCGGGAGCATCGGGCGCAGGAGCGGCCGGTGATTCGGGGAGATCGGGAACTTCGGGAGCCGGATCAAGCGGAGCGGCCGGTTCAGGCTGATCGGTTGGCTCAGGAATCTCGATCGAGTCGGGAAGGGCCACAGGCTCAGGAATCTCGATCGAGTCGGGGAGAGTCACGGGCGCTGAAATGCCAAGTGAGTCAGGCAGTTCGATGCGGGAGCCGGGCGAGAGGGAGTCGGAGGGCAGGGAGTCGGAGGGCAGGGAGTCGGCCGGGAGCGCCACGGGAGCCGCTGTGCGCTCAGGCTCAAGCGGTCTGGGGCGTCCGGTGGCAGTGCCGCGGACGGTGTAGGCATCGGGGCGTATCTTGCCCATGAGTTTCTGCGCTTTCAGATCGGCCATCTCTGCGGGATAGTCGAAGACTTCGGCAGGTGCCATAGGCCGCAGAGGCCCGTACCAGCGGAACATGGGGAGATAGTAGGCCGAGCGCTTGGCCAGATAGAGCGGAGTGGCCTTGCCGGTGGTTTCGGGCCACATGTTGATCTTCTCTATCTCGTTGCCGCTGAAGTAGGCATCCATTGTGCTGCTTTCGGTGAAGACAAACTTGTTGTAGGTCGAGTCGTTCTCCATCGGGAACATTATCACCTGCACGTTGCCTTCCACGTAGAGGCGGCGGATGGTCGAGTCGTTGAACCAGGCGGTCATGTCGGCGCCGGCGAGCTGGTCATAGCAGTCTTCGCCTATGTGCTGACCGAGCACTCCCGATTCGGGCAGGCGCGCCCAGTCGACTGTCGAGTCGTTGAAATGGGCGTAGATGACGTTGCCCACAATCTGCTTGTCGCCATACCAGAGGATCGGGTTGTAATACATATATAATATGGAGTCGCGCTCTACGACGCTCATTGAGTCGCAGAGCCCCTGGCAGTCATTGCGGAAGAAGCGCACACGGTGGAACACGTCAGTGACTTTGGTGGAGTCAGGCAGCATGTAGGCGCAGATGGTGTCACCGTGGAGATAGAGAGTGTCGGCCTGGGAATATTCGAGGGCGAGGGCGTTGCCGGTGATGAAGGCGGAGTCTTTCAGCTCGTCATAGAAGCCGTAGTCGCCGCGGAGTTCCGACTGCTTGGCGGAGTCGGTCAGAATCATGTTGCCGAAAGCTTCGCCGTAGCCCTTGTTGCGGTCATAGAAGAGGGTGTCGCCGGTCAGATAGTTGCCTCTGCGGGTGTGGACCGTGGAGCGGTCATAGAGGTCGGCCAGTCCGGCGTTGGTGTCGTAAAATCCTGAGGTGGAGGTTATTTCACCGTCTTTGCTTACAATGAGTGTCTCGCACATGAGCTGGGCTATGTTGGTGCCGGTGTTGTAGGTGAGCGAGTCGGTAAACATTCTGAGCGTGTCATTGGGACGGGGGCCGGTGAGGTCTACGTTCAGATAGAAGAAGGCGTCTTTCGAGTCGGGGTAGTAGTAGCCCTGGAGCGATTTGAGTATGTTCTGCTTGTCGGTCAGCGTTCCGCCGGTCTCGTAGTAGCCCACGTGTTCGGCCAGATCGTAGAAGAACACATCGGTTGTCAGCGATACGTCGCGGTTGATCAGGCGGACTTTTTTGCCGGGGTAGGCGCGGAGTTCGGCCAGTTCGTCGGCGCCGCTGTAGTATAGCTCGTCGCCGTAGACGAAGAGGGTGTCGCCTTGCTCCATGTGGACGTTGTTGAAGGCATCGAGCGACGATGTGGCCTCGTTGAAGCGGGCGCTGTCGCAGTACATGAACATGTCTCCTTTTCGGAACATGACGTTGCCCACGAGCACCTGCACGTCGGAGTCGCGCGCCTGGTCAAACATCAGGCGGTCAGCTTTTTCGAGAAACACTTTTCCGGGATCGTGGCGGTCAGCCGCGGGTATGGTCGGCCTGACGACGCTTTTCTTGGGCGCCGGAGCCGATTTTGGAGCGGGTGAATTGGCCGAGGGGCCGTCTTTCGGGGCCTGAGCGAGCATGGCCGGCAGGCTGACAATTCCGAGCGCCGCGAGTGCCAGTAAAGGTGAAAGTTTCATTACTGCTGCTTGTTCCAGTCGTGTTTGAAGTCGCAGTTTTTCCATCCGTCTTCGATGCGGATGTAGGTGTTTTTGATCTTTTTGGCCAGCCAGGTGTTGAGCACTTCCTCGCGGCGTGAGTTTTCATACATGTCCTTGATCAGCTGATAGTCGTCGCTGATGTTGGCGCGGTGGCCGGGGATGCGTGAGGAGAGTTTCACGAAGGCCACAATCTCGCGGTTGGTCTTGGGGTCGGTCATGATGAAGGGCTGAGAGAGGTCGCCGGGCTGCATGTCGTTGACCAGGCGTGAGATTTCCTGGGGCAGCTGGGCCATTTCAAAGCGGGTGGAGCCGGTGGTGGGGTTGACCATGCGGCCTCGGTTGTTTCGGGTGTCCTTGTCCTGCGAGAGCACGGTGACGGCTTCCTCGAAGGTGAATTTGCCGTCGTTGATGTCCATGCGCAGCGAGTCGAGACGGTTGACGGCCTCGGTGAGGTCTTTCTCGGCCACTTTGGGGCGCAGGAGTATGTGGCGCACGTTGACGCGGTCGCCGCGCTTCTCGATGAGCTGCATGATGTGGTAGCCGAACTGGGTCTCGACTACTTTTGATACTTTCTTGGGGTCGTTGAGGTTGAAGGCAACTGCCGCGAATTCAGGCACTAACTCGCCTCGGCCCATGAAGCCGAGCTCACCGCCGCGGACGGCGCTGCCGGGGTCTTCGGAGTAGAGGATGGCGAGGGTGGAGAAGGGGCTTTCTCCCTTGTTGACCTGATCGCTGAAGGAGCGCAGACGGGCTTTCACGTCTTCAACGGCTTCGCGTGAGACAGAGGGAGAGACCGAGAAGATCTGCACTTCGACCTGGAGGGGCACCCAGGGCACACTGTCTTCGGGAAGTTTCTCGAAGTAGCGGCGCACGTCGGCGGGTGTGGCCTTGATCTTGGAGGTGAGGTTCTGCTGCACCTGCTGCACACGCGAGCGGTTGCTGATCATCTCGCGCAGCGATTCGCGCATGGCGGGGATTGACTTGTGGAAGTACTGTTCGACCTTTTCCTTTGAACCGAAGTTGTTTATGTAGTTGTTGAGATAGGCTTCAACCTGATTCATCACCCAGCTGTCAGGGGCTACCACGGTGTCCAGCTCGGCCTGGTGGAGATAGAGTTTCTCGATGGCGAGCTGTTCGGGGATCACGCAGTAGGGGTCGCCTGCAATGGGCATTTTTTCGTAGAGCATGGTCTGGTAGGCTTCCTCGATCTCTGATTTCCAGATGGGCTGGTCGCCTACTACCCAGGCTACTTCTTCGGCTACGTTGTCAGTGCCTGCCGAAACGTAGGCGGCGCCGGTGAGCAGGAGTACTGCAAGCAATATGATTGATTTGGTTTTCACGCTGTTAGTGTTCATTGATGTGAGAATAGTGAATATCAGCCCCAAAATTACAAAAAATATTGCGAACACCCTCTAAAGGAGGGCAATAAAAAATCTTAAGATTTCCGCATTATCGCACCCTTAAGGGTGGTGGCGGTGCGTATCTTTGCCGTAGAGAAAAAACTTTTATCATTTTATCGCTATGAACAAGAAATTTGCAGGCGGCAAGGGCCGCAAGAAGAAAAACGGGGCGCGCCGCCCGGTGTCAGAGGAGTTTTATGCAGGCATTGAACGCCGTATAGGGGTGACTGTCAGCTATCTGGATGATCCGTCGCAGCAGGCGGCCAAGAGTCTGAGGCATGTGGATGATTATCTTGCCACGGGGCGTGAGCCGACGCTGGCCGACGGTCTGGACTCGATTCTGATTTTCAAGATGATACAGTCGGAGCTCGACAAGGCCAAGGAGCGGTCGGCAAGGGCGCGTGCGGCTGCCGAACGCCGCCGGCATGTCAGGGAACTGCAGCGCGCGGAGGCTGAGCGGGCTGCGGCTGCGCCTGAGGCGGCCGTAGAGTCTGCGGTGCCAGAGGCGGATGCGCCTGAGATTGATGGAGTTGCAGAAAATGACGCGGCCGCAGCTACGGTCGTGGCTGCGGTCGCGGATGTGTCTGCCGTGGAGGCAGGTCTGTGCGCTGTGCCTTCCGGCAGCGGAGGGTCAGCGGGCAGTGAATTTCTTGCCGTTCCAGCTGTAGGTCAGCGAGGGACGGAGATAGCTTTCGATCATGGAGTAGACATCCTTGTCGAGGAAGCGGGCCAGGTTGTTGGTCAGCGTCAGCTCTGAGGTGGCCGGGTCGATGCGGTAGGAGGCGAGCATGAAGGGTACCTGCATGGTGACTTCTTCCTTGTTGTCGCGTCCGGCATCGGTGAGCCATTCCTTCCATCCGGGTTTGGTGAAGAAGGCGGCGCCGTCGAGCGGCTTCCAGCTGCTGTCAAAGAAGCGGATGGAGGAGTCGAGTCCGGGAGTGGCCACTGTGCTGATCAAGGCTATGACGTCGCCTTTCTGCCCTTTGAGCACTGCGATCTGCGCGGCCGATGAGTCTGACATCTTGACAGTCAGCGATTCGGGCGAGATCTCGGTGATGGCCGAGCGCCCCTGCAGACTGTTCTGCGAGGGGGTTGACAGGCCGCTCTTGACGTAGTCGACCATGTCGAGGCGGGTGTTGCGGTCAAGCAGCGGGAATATGTTCTGCGGAGCCGATGTGAAGGCGTCGGCAGCGGTGAGCTGAGCCATCGCGCCTAAGGCTCCGGCAAGGAGCAGGGTTGCTGTAAGGAGGAGCTTTTTCATTGTGTGACGGAACTTTGAATTGGAATTTCAGAGATTGTCTAAAATTTATATCACTTTGCTTTTGAGTGGCTTGTCGGTGTCTTTTTACTTGTAAATTTAGACAATCTCTCAGTTGGCGGTCTTTTTGGCTTTGTTCTTGCGCTTTTCGGCTATGCGGCTGTAGTCGCGTTCGGGATCGGCTATCTCGCTGTGGAGGCGCTTTCCGTAGAATTCGGCTCCGGTGAGCGCTCCGACCACCTTGCGGGCGTCGGATTTCTTGACATCGAAGAGGGTGTAGCCTGGCAGGAGGTCGATGCGGCCCACGTCGACGCGCTTGCCGTTGATTAGCCTGTTGAGCATGTCGATGAGGTTTCCGGCGAAGAAGCCGTCGCGCTTGCCTATGTTGACATAGACTCTCTCGAAGCCGCGTTCGGCAGTGCGGCGGTCTTTCTCGCGGTCGTTTTTAGGCCGTTCGTGCTCGCGCTCGGCGGCAGCCTTGCGGGCCTTGCGCTCGGAGCGTGAGGGCTTGGCGTCGATGAAGTCGATTTTCGGAGCGTCTTTGTAGTAGTCGAGCAGGCGGTTGAATTCGAGCGAGATGACGCGCTTGAGCAGGTCTTCCTCGGAGAGCCATTCGAGTTTGCGCGAGATGCCTGAGAGATAGGGGGCTATCTCGGTTTCGTTGACTTTGACGCGCTCTATGCGGTCGGCGAGGTTGTAGAGCTGCTTTTCGATGATGTGTTCGGGTGTGGGCACGTCTTTGTGTTCGAAGGTCTTGCCGATGATGCGCTCGATCTCGCGCATTTTGCCTTTTTCGCGCGAGTGGATTATGGCTATCGAGACGCCTGACTTGCCGGCACGGCCTGTGCGGCCTGAGCGGTGGGTGTAGACGGCGGTGTCATCGGGGAGGCCGTAGTTGATGACGTGGGTGAGATTGTCGACGTCGAGTCCGCGGGCTGCCACGTCGGTGGCCACGAGGATGGAGACCACGCGGTCGCGGAATTTCTTCATCACGATGTCGCGCTGCTGCTGGGAGAGGTCGCCGTGGAGGGCTTCGGCGTTGTAGCCGTCGCGGATGAGGTTGTCGGCTATCTCCTGGGTGTCGCGGCGGGTGCGGCAGAAGACAATGGCGTAGATGTTGGGCGAGTTGTCGACCACGCGCTTGAGGGCCAGATATTTGTCGCGGGCGTTGACCATGTAGTAGATGTGGCGCACGTTTTCGGCTCCTTCGTTGCGGGTTCCGACCACGAGTTCCTCGTAGTCTTTCATGTAGCGCTTGGCGATCTTGAGGATGTCAGGCGGCATAGTGGCTGAGAAGAGGAGCATCTTGCGGTCGGCGGGGATGTAGGAGAGGATTTCCTCGATGCTGTCGAGGAAGCCCATGTTGAGCATCTCGTCGGCTTCGTCGAGCACCACGGTGTGGACTCCGTCGAGGCGTACCACTCCGCGCTTTATGAGGTCGATCAGACGGCCGGGGGTGGCGACTATGATCTGGACCCCTTTTTTGAGTCCGCGGATCTGGCTTTCGATGCTTGAGCCGCCGTAGACCGGGAGCACTTTGACATCGGGGATGTATTTCGAGAAGTCGGCCAGGTCGCTGCCTATCTGGAGGCAGAGCTCGCGTGTCGGGGCGAGGATGAGGGCCTGGGGAGTGTGGTCGGCGGGGTTGATGCGCTGCAGCAGGGGCAGGCCGAAGGCTGCGGTTTTGCCGGTGCCGGTCTGGGCGAGGGCGATTATGTCATTGGCGTCGCCGAGCAGGCGCGGGATCACGCGTTCCTGAACGGGCATCGGATATTCGAATCCGAGCTCTTCCACGGCTTTGCGCAGCGGCTGGCTGACGCCGAGTTCTTCAAATGTTGTCATATATACGGTTTTGTGATTATAACCTGTCAGAGACGGGTTTGGTTTATAGGCGTTGTTAAGAGGGTGTTTAAAAACCGGCTCTTGAACAATCTGTTATCTGACCCACTGCGAGGGGTTGAGCTTCTGGCGCTCGTTGCGGATCTCGAAGTGGAGGGTGGTGCGGTTCGAGTCGTCGGGGTCGGAGAAGACGGTGCCGATGTTCTGTCCGGCCTTTACGCTGTCGCCCTGCTTGACCGTGACGGCCGAGAGGTTGGCGTAGATGCTGATGTAGCGTCCGTGGCGTATCATCACGATGGAGTTGAAGCCGTCTTGCCTGAAGATGGCCGAGACTTTTCCGGCGAAGATAGAGCGGGCTTGGGTGCCGGGGCTGACTTCGATGTCGATGCCTGAGTTTTCGGTCTCGACGTGGCGCAGGGTGGGGTGGGGCTGACGTCCGAAGCGGCGCACAATCTTGTAGGACCCGGCCACGGGGAAGAGGAGCCGGCCTTTGTTGGCTTCGAATGATCCTGTCAGCGCGGAGGCTGAGGTTGAGGCGGCGGTGCGGGTCGGGGCGTTGGCCGAGGCTACGTCTTTGGCCGAGCGTCCGGTATCGGAGGCAGTGGTGCCTTTGGAGCCTGAGGAGCCTTTGGTTTTGTTTTTCTCTTTCTCGCGGCGCGCTTTCTCGGCTTCCTCGCGGGCTATGCGGGCCTGCTCGGCGGCAATGAGGCGGTCGAGTTCGCGGTCGAGAGCGGCCGATTTGCGTTTCTGCTCTTTGAGCATGGCGCGCAGGGCAGAGTCTTCCTTGCGCAGGGAGGTGACCATTTTTTCGGATTCGGCCTGCTGGAGTGAGAGGGTGGTCTGTGTTTCTTCGGCTTTGCGGTAGGCCTGGTCCTGGGAGTGGCGCAGCGATGTGAGCCGGGCGCGCTGTGCGGCTATGCGGTCGATGCCCCGGCGGATGTTTTCGGCTCTGCGTTCGCGCCATGCGGAGAAGCGGCGCAGGTAGCGGATGCGGCTGTAGGCTTCGGAGAAGCTTTTGGCTGAGAAGATGAAGCTGAGTTCGCCGGTGCTTGCCGCGTGGGGCTGGAGCTTGCGTAGGGCTTTGGCGTAGGCCAGGCGCATGGCTTCAAGGTCGTCTTCGAGGATCTTGATGGAGTCGGCGGTGGCGTTGATGGCTGTTCCGAGCGAGTCGATGTGGCTGCGGAGGTCGCGGACTTTGTTGCGGTTGGCTTCGATGTCGCCGTTGAGGGAGTTGAGGCGGTTGATCTGCCGCTGGAGCTCTTTGGTGTTGGTGTTTAGTTTGGTGGCGGTTTCGGAGATTTTTTTCTCGGTGGTGCTTTTGTCTTTTCTGACTGATTCGAGGGTGCGGGTGGCGGTTTTCTGTTTTGTGGCGGTCTTGCGGGCGGTGGTGGTCTTGGTGCTCTTGCGGCGCGTCTGGGCGTCGGCAGGGCTGCCTGCGCCGATGATGGCGACAAGCAGGAGCACCACAAGGCTGCGGCACAGTTTCAGAAGGTTTTCGGATCGTGATGAAGGGAGCACTGGGAGGTTTTTTTAATTGGATTGGGCTGATTGGGCGGATTAGGCTGATAGGTCTAATTGGTCTAATTAGGCTAATTAGTCCGGTTGGCTTAATTGGCCATTTTGGTGACTATCTTGAGGATGTCGGCGGCTTTGATGCGGGTGTAGCCTTTGGGGGTCGACCAGTTTTTGGCGGCTCCGGTGTTCCATTCGGCGCGGCGGGCGTTGAGCTCAAGCTGTGCGCTGAGGGTGGTTTTGCTTCCGACGGCGGTGAGGAGGGTGGTGGCGGCGAAGGGACCGAAGGGGCCGGTGGCGAAGTCGGTGTATTCGGCTGTGAGCGGTTTGCGGTTGCCGGGGGTGACGGTGAGGCTTTCAAGATTGCCTGCGGGGGTGGAGAGGGTGAAGGTGTAGGACATGCCTGAGGGGGTGCCTGAGGGGGTGATGGTCCAGTTTTCGCTGTTGCCGGCGAGGGTGCAGCGTGAGGGTGCCAGGGGGGTGTCGCCGAGGATGAAGGCGCGTCCGAGCAGGAGGTTCTGGACGTTGTCGACTGTGGCGGGGAAGCCTCCGAGCAGGTCGGAGATGCTTTCGGCAAAGTAGAGCCTTTCGAGTTTGTAGAGGGCGAAGATGCTGTCCTGGGTGACCATGAGCGAGGCTACTTCCATGCCGAGGAAGCGGAGCGAGAGATGGGCGCTGCGGCCGCGCTGCATGGTGAGGGTGCCTCCGATGCTGATCTTTTTGGGGCTTTTGAGGCGGAGGGTGAGGGGGATTTTTACGTCGCTCCAGGTGCCGTAGCTGTCACTGAGGCCGTTGAGCATGGTTTTCAGCTCGCTCTGCGAGAGGGTTTTGCCTGAGCTTTGGCCGTAGTCGCCGGCGCTGCTTCCGGCTGCGTTGCGGCCGGAGCGGCATGATGAGGCCAAGAGGGCTGTGAGTGTGATCAGAAGGAGGCCGAGAGTGCGGAGCTGCGGGAGGCGGCGGAGGTTTGGGTGGGTCATTTGAAGAAGTATGTCTTGTGTTTGACTTTCTTTGCGAGGAGCGGGTTGTCGGGGTCGAGTTCGAGGGCTTCTTTCCAGAAGCGGAGTGCGCCGTCGGGGTCGCCGTCCATGAAGTAGATGTCGCCGGCGTGTTCGAGGATCTCTTCGCTGCGCTCGTCGGAGAGGGAGAGGGTGCGGTCAATGATCTCGCGTGCTTTGGCGTAGTCTTTGCGCTTGAAGAGAACCCAGGCGTAGGTGTCCATCGAGGTGGCGTTTTCGGGTTCGGCGCCTACGGCTTTTTCGATCATTTCAAGGGCGCGGTCGAGGTCGCGCCCTTCGCAGGCGAGGTAGTAGGCGCAGTTGTTGAGGGCGAGGGTGTTGTCGGGATCGTAGAGGAGCGATTTCTGATAGTAGACGAAGGCGCTGTCGGCTTGCTCGCGGGCGTAGAGGTTGTCGCCCATAGCTCCGTAGATGCGCGAGAGCTGGCTTACGTCAGTCGAGTCGGTGAGGGAGAGTGCGTGGCGGTATTCGGCGGCTGCCTTGTCGCGCTGACCTTCCTGGTCGTAGATCGAGCCGAGTACGAGATACTGGCGGCTGTTGTCAGGGTAGTAGCGGAGGGAGCGTTTGATGGCCTGGCGGGCGTCGTCGAGCCGGTCGACCTGCAGATAGAGCGAGGTGAGCATTTCCCAGCCTTCGCTGTCGGCGGGGTCGAGGTCGAGGGCGCGTTCGGTCTGCTCGGCTGCCTTGGCGTAGTCTTTGGTTACGATGAGGTAGCGGGAGTAGAGGTCGTGGATGTCATGCTCGTGGGGGTGCTGGTCGATGAGTACGTCGAAGAGCTGTCCGATCTGCGGGAAGTTGGTGGAGTCGTTGAACATCTCCTGGATGTAGCTGCGGAGGATGACGAGCTTGGTCTCTACGTCGAGGTTTTTCTGTTCGAGTGCCTGGAAGACTTCGCGGTTGAAGGCTGCGCTGTCGCCGAGGGTGTGGTAGAACTGAGCGCGCGAGTAGTAGGCGAGGCCGCTTGAGGGGTCGAGGATGCAGGCGCTGTCGTAGAACTGTTTGGCTTGGTCGTTGAGGCCGAACATGGAGTAGATGTCGCCGGAGAATACCTGGAAGTCGACGTTGCGCGGGGCGGAGTTGCGCAGGCGGTCGGCTTCGGCGAGGATCGAGGCGGTGTCCTGGAGGGAGTAGTAGAGTTGTATTTTCTTTGAGGAGAGTGGTATGCTTTTGCCTTCGGCTATCTCGACGGAGTCATAGACGGCTATGGCTTTGTCGCGGTCGGCCTGAGTGCCTCCCTGGGCGAGGGCTCCTGCGTAGCGGTAGGTGACTTCGAGGCGGTCGGGGTAGAGGATGTGGAGCCGCTTCCAGGTGCGGAGGGCTTCATCGCGGTTGAGGAGCTGTTCGTTGAGCATTGCGTAGCGTCCGCCGTAGTAGATGTCGGTGGGGTTGGCTTCGCAGTAGTCGCGGAGGAGGGCCATTGAGCTTGTGAGGAGCGCTGAGTCGGTCTGGGAGAGGCTGAGGAGGTAGGTGGAGAGTTCGACTCCGATTTCGCGGTCGGCGGGATTGAGCTCGTGGGCGCGCTGGAGGAGGGCGAAGGCTGCGTCGTGGTTGCTCTGCGATTTTGCGCGGAGGGCTTCGAGGTAGATGTAGTCGGCCTTGCGGGTGTCTTCGGTTTCAGTCCCCGCCTGCCGCTGGCGGCCGGCGGCGAGGGCCGAGAGGGCGCCGAGGGCGAGTATGGCAAGGATTAGCAGTGGTAGCTTTTTCATTTCGGGCGGATGACGAGCTTGGTCTCTACGTCGAGGTTTTTCTGTTCGAGTGCCTGGAAGAC
>CAMXAZ010000046.1 GCA_947179295.1 uncultured Muribaculaceae bacterium | reverse complement strand
CTGCCGGAGACCATGCCAGCAGCGCCGCATCCGGAATCCAATACAGTTGAGACATTCCGCCGCTGCGTTCCGGCCGGGATCAACCTCTTTTGCCGGGCACCATGTCGCGTTGTCCGTGGATGCTGACGTCCGGCAGGACGTCGATTTACTCATAGCCCGTGACACCGCAGCGCACAGCGCGCAGGTGTCACGGGTTCGTGCATTCCTCCCACGTGGTGTCCGGCAGGACACCGATTTACCATCTCACTGAGGTCGGCTCGCGGGGGGCCTACCCTATTGTAAGGCCGAGATCGTCAATGAAACCACGGAGGGCTGGGATGTTTTCAACCATGTGGTTGAGCACTTCACGCTCGTTCCAGGTGTGGGGCGAGGCCGCACCCTGGTTTATCTCTACAGTCAGAGAGAAGTGGTCGTTGGAAAGGTCGTTGCGCACAGCCTGCAGAAGCGCCGGAAAAGCCTGTTCCACGGTCTGACGCTGCATTTCGTTCTCCACCATTATCTTATAGGTGTGGCCCTCCTGAGGAGCCGGAAACGAAGCGCGCATGGTGTTGATCAGAATGTGTTCCGTCGGGTGAGCCTGCATGAAATTCTGCCAGGCCTTGTTGAGCTGCTCGCGGGTATAAGGCTCGTTGCGCTTCGGCGCTGTCGTCCCGATGCCCGGCTGCACCGAGGCAGACTGCGAGGCATCCTTGGAATGATTTATAGAGAATGTGCCGGCAGGACGCATCAGCGGCCTTTTCAAAGGAGCTGTCTGACGCGCAGGAGCCGTATTATAACCGGCTGGCGGAGCGGAGACTGTGGGAGTCGGCGTGGTCGGAGCCTGATAGGCAGTCTGACGCTGAGGCATAGGCCCGGCCGCAGGAGCCGGCTGCATTGCCGGGACCGCTTGAGGCTGCGAAGGTGCGGCAGGCATGGCCTGTGGCATGGCTGCAGGCTGCACTCCCCCACTCTGTGGAGATTGTGCGGGCTGTGATGAGGCCGGATTTGCAGCCGGTGACTGGCTCCGGTCAGAGGCGCCTGACGTGATTTTCTGTAACCGCCCCTCACCCTGGGCGCCGTTATCGTGGGAGGGGCTTAGCAATTGGCATATCTTGGCAAGCGTCAGTTCTATCAGGAACTGCTTGTTAGAGGCCGTCCGGTAATTCAGATCCGCTTCATTACAGAGATTCATGGCCCGATAGATGAAGTCTGGCGAACACTTGGCAGCCGTAGCGGCCATAGCCTTGCGGGCTTCGTCGTCGGCCTCAAGAAGGACTATTGTTGACGGATCACGCGCCACCATCAGATCGCGCATATAGTCAGCCAGTCCGTTTATGAAGAAGTGCGAATCAAAACCGCGGTCACGGATCTCTTTATAGATCATCCAAGTCTCCAGCACTTTACCTTCGAGGAAACAGTCGAGAAGGCGGTTATAATAGTTGTAATCAAGGACATTGAGATTGTCGATGGCGCTCTGATAGGTGATGTTGCCTCTTGACGATGCCGCCACCTGGTCAAAGATCGAAAGCGCATCGCGCATGGCGCCGTCGGCCTTGCGGGCTATGATGTTGAGAGCGGCCGGATCGGCGGTCATACCCTCTTTCGAGGCCACGTACGAGAGATGGTCTATCATGTCGCGCACGGTTATACGCTTGAAATCGTAGATCTGGCAGCGCGAGAGTATAGTGGGAATGATCTTGTGTTTCTCAGTGGTGGCGAGAATGAAAATCACATATGACGGCGGCTCTTCAAGGGTCTTCAGAAAGGCATTGAATGCCGCAGGTGACAGCATGTGGACCTCATCGACGATAAACACGCGGTAAGATCCCTGCGAAGGGGGTATCTGAACCTGCTCCACAAGCTGGCGGATGTCATCGACACCGTTGTTTGAAGCGGCGTCAAGCTCTATGATATTGAGCGAATTGCCGTCGTTGAACGCACGGCAGCTGTCACACTCGTTGCAGGCTTCTCCGTCAGGCGTCGGATTGGCACAGTTGATTGTCTTGGCAAAAATTCGGGCGCAGGAGGTCTTGCCGACACCACGCGAGCCGCAGAAAAGATAGCTGTGGGCCAGACGGTGTGTGGCTATAGCATTCTTCAGAGTGGCAGTGAGCGCCTGCTGCCCCACCACGCTGTCAAACGTGGCCGGACGATACTTCCTGGCTGAAACTATATAGTTTTCCATATTCCACAAATTTACACACTATTCTCCGTTTTTCCAAGCCCGCGACTGACATTTCAGCTTCGGTCCGATGCAGTCCGATGCAGATGACAAGCAGCTCCGGCCATGCTGAATGACCGGAGCTGCAAAAAATGATCGGTTTATATATATCCTATATATTATAAGGTATAGGCCATGCCGATGGTGACTGTCAGGGAGTGAGACCCTGAGCCGCTTATTTCACCGGGCGCGGGGCTTCGTTGGCCTTTTCCGAGGGGCGGCGCTTGGCCAGATTGTCAGAGAAGGCTTTAAGATCTATCGAACCGTTCTTGATGGTTGAGCGCATTGTGCGGCGGTTGGCGGCATCGCTGAAAGATCCTTTTGCGCGCCAGATCAGGTCGGCCACAAGATTGGCTTTCTCATTGGTGCAGCGTCCGGTCACGGCATAGTAAGGATTGTTGACCACTGCGTCAATGTCTCCTTCGCCGATGGCCTGGAACAGCGATTTTCCCATCTCGCTCTGAAGCTTGGCCAGATCCCAGACCGAATTTGAGTTGAGATAGTCAACATCGGCCTGCTCTTCGGGAGTCAGAGCCACCGGAGCCTGAGCAACTGTCTGATCTGAATTGGCATCGGCTGCAAACTCTTCGGCAGGCGCCGGATCGTCAGACGAGCCGGTGTATTGCGGCAGGAGCCATGCAAGAGCTACCACCGCCACTATCACTGCGAGACCGCCCCAAAGGAAAGCCGCACGGCGATACCAGGGTCTGAGTTCTGCCGAATCGTCATCATCGTCATCATCATAGTCGAAATCAGGTTTTGAACCCGTATTTGCAACCACCTTCTCAGCCTCGCGGCGGCTTTCGGCCACAGGGAGACTGGTGTCAATCGGTCGACGTTCAGGCTTGGCCTCATCAGAGACATTTTCGAATTTCGGAGCCTTGTGGGCAGGTTCGGCAGCAGCCTCTCCGCGGGCCGACTCGAAATTGGGAGCCACCGGGCGGCTGGTGATGCGGACATCCACATTATAGACCTCGCTGTCATCCTGGGTCACAAGTCGGTGAGCACGGAATCCGTGAAAATTTCCTGAGTGCAGACGGTTGTATTCAGGAGTATTTTTTTCAATCGAAATCTGCTGCTCGAACACTCGTCCGTCTCCGAAATCCAGACGCAGGGTGACTCCCTGCTCTATCGGCTGCATGACAAGTTCGAGTTCCTCTGTCACCAGCATCTCGGCCGAGGGCTTCTTAAGTTTGAGAGTGCGATAATTGTTTGACTGCACGGTGATCTCCACCTCAGTGTCGGGCTGGAGATCCTTTTCGAGAAGCTCGATGAAAGGGTCCATCGTATTTACCGGCCGGCCGTTGAGGGTGATGGTGTAACCGTTGAGAGCCACGCCCTTGGCAGAAAGCACTTTGACAGGTATGCGGCGTTCGAAGCGTATGCCGGTCTGTGAGGCCGAGCGCACGGCAATGGTTGAGCCTTCATACTTTGTGTAGGCCGAAGGAGTACCAACTATCACGGTCTCCACATGGGTGTTGAAGCCTTCCTTGCTGAAAGAAAGCTCCAGACGGTCACCGTCATATACCTGCAGGCTTGATGCCGCCACTCCTTCCGGACACACCACCGAATAGAGCTTGCGTATAGGAGCGGTGATGCGGGGCATCTTTACGCCCGGACGCAGCGAAGTAGTGGCCGAAACCACGATGATGCAGCGGTAGCCTTCATAACCCGGCTGGCAGGGAAATGAGAAGATCGACTCCAGTTCCTGCTGCGAGATATATGTGCGGTAGGCGGCTTCGGCTGGCTTTTCGTCATCAGCCGGAGCCTTGTAGCGCCAGGCCTCAAGTTTCAGAGGCTCAGCAGGCACCGATGCCTGGGCGAAGGCCTCTTCTACAGCGGCATCAGTGAGATTTTCGTCCTCGATGAGAGCCTTTTTCAGATTGGTGAACGAGTTCATCAGCTGACGGCCGGTCAGCGAACAGCCGTCGCTGACAAGGATGGATATCATCATATAGCCGCGCTCAGGGCTCAGAGCGTTGCGCGTGATGAGCGAAAAATAATGTCCGCGCGGTGTTGACTGAAGTATATAACATTCGTTGGCGTTGAGAAAGCGCTTGACAGCGGCTCCTGGTTCTACGAGAGTGGAATTCCAGCGCGGGTCAAAGTCACCTTCTTCTTCCGAGGGATATGAATAGAGAGTGCGTGTCACTCCTTGGACCTCACCCCTGAGAGCTACGTGAAGATATGAATATTCGGGCATAATCCTGTGTGGGTTATCTATAGAGTGTAATTAGCTGCAAAAGTACTAAAAATCTCTATCCCCACCAAAATAGCTTCAAAATTCAAAACGGCCCCCAGAAAGGACCGCCGGGAGGAGGACCTATAGGTCTTATCGGTGCACCGAAACCGTTTGTTCCGAGTGGCGGAGGACCGGGAGGCAATGGACGCGGACGTCCGGGCAGCGGACCGTAATGGTGGCCGATAGGACCACCGAGACCTATATCTACACCTATTCCACCCGGAAAATCAAGACCGGTCGAAGTGCTCATCCACATATCCGCACAGGAACTCAATCCGCCAAGAGCCGAGGCTGCAAGTGTGAAGGCCAAAAAACGTCGTAATATGTGTTTCTTCTTCATAATCAACTGACTCCTTTCCAAGCAACTCTTCAGAATCAAACTATACAATGCAGGTCAACTGCATCTTCGGATGATCTTTATTTGTCAGAGTTACTTATCAGAAACAACATATACCGACGGAAAAAGGTTAGACCTCTACCCTCTCCCACACACGCTCTACGCAGATATATACATCAGTATATCAATCAGTTATCAATTACTGTCAAAAATATCCAAATTTTCGCAAAAAAATTACCCGCAGACGGCACCGCCTGCCGCCCTCAGCCGGCTACGGCTTTGAAAATGCGCACCACCATATAGGCCGCAGTCATGGTCAGCACTATCAGCGCCGAACATGGCACATCGACAACAGTAGCCATAAACAGTCCGCCGAGACAGCACAGCAGAGAGACCAGAACCGAAAGCAGCATCATGGACTTGAAACGGTTGCAGAATACCTCGGCTATCATCTGAGGCAGTGAAAGCATGGACATCAGCAGCATCACGCCAACCAGACGGATGGTAAGCACTATGCAGACAGCCACCAGAACGGTCATGACAGTGGTGATGAAAGTGACCGGCAGACGGCACACACGGGCGAAGTCCGGGTCAAAGGCACAGATGACTATCTTACGGAAGAAAGCGCCCACAAAGAGCAACAGCACTGCGGTGAAGATGCCGAATGTCCAGAGATCACCGTGGGTGATAGTCAGGATATTGCCGAACAGGAAGGCATTAAGTTCAGGCACATAGCCGGGAGTAAGGAAGATGAAAAGCGTGCCCAGCGCCATGCCCAGCGCCCATATGACAGCAATGGCCGAATCCTCGCGCACTCTGTGGCGCCTGGCCATCCAGTCGACTCCAAGCGACGATCCGACAGCGAAAAGCGCGGCCATTGCAATAGGGTTGCATCCGAGGAAATATCCCAGTCCGAGACCTCCGAAGCAGGCATGGGTGATGCCGCCAGATATGGAGACGAGGCGGCGCGTCACTATATAAGTGCCGATTATTGCCGAAGCCACGCTCAGGAGCAAGACTCCGATCACAGCACTCCTGAAAAAGTCATATTGCAGTATCTCTATCATAATTACAGGGCTCTTAGAGGATGTTTTAGCCGTTGACCAGCATAAGCCATTCGTCACGCAGAGAAGAGGGGAGAGCTATGTCACGCCGGGTCAGAGAGGCACCCCACGGATAGATATCAGAGGGCAGAAGTGTGTAAAGCACCTCGCGGAACTCCTCGATCTCGCTTTCGGTATAGCTGTCGGGCTGACGACCTGCGAAACGGTCGAGTTCCTCATCGTCGAAATAGACAGGGCCGTCGGCAGGGGAGAGGCCTTTCTCACACACGGCATGAAGTCCGCAGCACTCCTCACCGTCAGAGTCATGAGTGCCTGAAAGGGCAGGGGAGTCGCCTTCATTTGAAGATGCGCTGTCCGGCCTATGGGTAAGATAGAGAATCAGTCCTGTCAGAACTGTAACAGCGAGTATAATCAGTGCGCCTGTCATCTGTAGTCAGTAGTCAAGTAATATTGGTGATTATCTGCAAGGATCATTCGTCGTCAGGGTCGGGGAGAGGTGCGTCGCCGTCAAGAAGAGTGAAGCCCGCGCGCCTCAGTTCATCCCAGAATTCAGGATAAGACTTGCTGACAACCTCCACATCATTGATGATTATGCCCGGCACAAAGAGAGCCACCGGAGCCAGACACATGGCCATGCGGTGGTCGTCATAAGTGTCGAAACGCGGAAGTTCGGTCATAGGCCTCCGCTGACCTTCCCACGAAAGCACATCATTGCCCTCCGGATGCATGAAAATGCCGAGTTTGGCCAATTCGGTGCAGACGGCCTTCACCCTGTCGGTCTCCTTGATGGCGAGAGTAGACAGGCCGGTGAAATGAAACGGGATGCCGAGCATGGCGCAGGTCACAATCACATATTGCGCAAGGTCAGGAGTGTCAGAGAAATCAATCCTCAGGCGTGCGTCCTGGTCAGGAGAAGCCACAAGGTCAGAGCCTCCGTCCTCACCCTCCCATTCGGTCACAACGCCTAAATGACCGAATATGTCGGCCAGCTTTCGGTCGCCCTGAAACGACTCGCGGCAGAGATTGTCAATTGTAACGGTGCCCGATGAAAGAGCCTCGATCTCATACCAGGCCGCAGCGGCACTCCAGTCGCCCTCCACCCGGAAGTTCCATGCCTTGTAGGCCTGCGGGGCTATGCTCACAGTATCGCCTGCAAACTCACTCTCTATGCCTGCCTCCGACATCATGTTCAGTGTCATCAGTATGTAGGGACGCGACACGGTCTCACCTTTCAGCGTCAGCTTCAGACCCTGCTCCATAAGCGGCGCCACCATCAGAAGAGCCGAGATATACTGCGAGCTTACCGTAGAGTCGAGAGTCAGCTCTCCGCCTTTCAGACGGCGTCCGCTGATGCGTAGAGGCGGAAAGCCCTCCTCTCCGGCATATTCTATATCGGCTCCAAGCGAGCGCAGAGCATCGACAAGCACAGCTATGGGACGGTGGCGCATACGCTCGCTGCCGTCGAGCAGCAGGCTGCATCCGGGGCGTGAGGCTATGAAAGCTGTCAGAAAGCGCATGGTGGTTCCGGCTGCACCTATATTAATCACGTCGGCGTCAAGCGACGAAAGCGCCCGGCGCATTGCGTCTGTGTCGTCACATTCGGCCACGTTTTCAAGTTCCGAGGCTCCGGGAGTCAGAGCGTTGATGATCAGAGCACGGTTGCTCATGCTCTTTGAAAGCGGAAGCCGCAGCCGCGCTTCTAAAAAACCGTCGGGAGGAAGTATTCTGTAGTCCACTTTAGAAATAATAGGGTGGGAGGGGGTGAGTAATTCGTCTGGATTTATGTTTTTAATGCCTGATGTCAGCGCTGTTTTTCAGCCGGTATGAAATCTACTGCCACCGTGTTTGATGCACCACGCCAGGGCAGAGTGCCGTAATAGCGCTTGAAGGTGACAGTCACCGGACGCCCTGTGCCCTGATACTGCTGCAGGCGCAGGGCCAGATCATCGTCAGGAATGCTGAAACTGAGATCGCGTGAATAGATGCGGGTGGTATCGGCCAGCTGCGATTCGCTGACCATCTCGCCCTCGAAGGTAGGGAAGACAATGCCGCGTTTTTCCACGAGAGTCACATAGCCGGTGACACGCGATTCGGTGACGTAAGGCACGAAATAACGTATTGTAAGCGCGGCGGCAAGCACCACCGCCAGGATAAGGAAAAACCACAGCCATCCGTGGCCGCGTTTGCGGCGCGCCGCTTCGGGCGCCGGTGACGGGCCGCTGTCAGAGCCGCCGTCGGAGAAATCGAATGTCGGTGCCGCAGGCCGAGCAGCCGGATCAGACGGCGCCGGAGTGGGGGAGTGGCGCTGACCTTCTTCCGTCTGACGGTCTTTACGGCTGAAATCATGGAGGAAGTAGTCCTCGTCGCTATCGTCGAATTTCATTTTGACAGTGGTTTTGAACGTTTTGAAAAAGCTATGCAGCCGAAAGTGAAAAGTCCCTGGACAATCAGCATCAGAGTCTGCACACCCATCACGAGATTGGCGAAAGTCAGAGCATATTCATGTGTGAGACCCGCCACACCGGCCGAATAAAGCGTAAGGCCGAAAATCATGGCCCACTGCCAGGGTCCTATGCCGCCGTTAGAGGGTACTCCCATTGCCAGGCTCGTCAGCACAAAGCATACAGCCAAAGCCGTCGGTCCGTGGATCTCAAGCACTTCGGCTGTAAGAGGGAAAGCTCTGAAAGCGCAATAGAGCGACATGATATAGCAGCTCCATATGAGCACCGTGAAGATCAGCCACCGTCCGCGGCCGGGCATTGTGACCACTACAGCGAATCCCTTCCACAGGCCGCTTATGATAGAGCGCAGACGGGCTATTACCTTATGCTCAGGAAATCTGACAAACACAAACCAGACAGCGGCCATTGCTGCTATCACAGAGCCCCAGAGCAGGGGTGAGCCAAGAATCTCACCGATCCGGGCCAAAGCGCCTCCGCTCTGGCCAAGATAGTCTCTGAGCTGCGCTCCGGCGGGTATGAAGGTGAGCAAAAGAAGAATCAGCACGGTAAGAGTGTCGGCCAGACGATCAGCCACCATCGATCCGAACACGGTGGTGAACGGAGCGCGCTCGCGGGCGGCTATGTAGCCGGTGCGCCACACCTCTCCGAGGCGCGGAAACACCAGATTGACCGAATATGTGCCGAAAATGCTCAGCACCAGCTGCCGGAACGACGGGCGTATATCGAGAGCCCTCAGCTGTATCTGCCAGCGGGCCGCACGAAAAACCTGGGCCATGATGCCGAGAAGCAGATTGAGCAGAATCCAGCGGAAATCACACTCCCTTCTGACAATCTCCATCATTCCTGCCAGATCAATATCATCGTTGCTGAAGAGAAGCCAGCATAGCCCTACCGAAATTACAAGCGGAACGCCATATTTCAGCAAAGCGCCAAAAAAATTAGTTTTTGTTGATTGTAAGTGACTCTTCAAAATCAAGAGGTGTTTAATAACAGTATAATGTGCTTAAGTAGCTCCTATGAATAATCTCTCAGAGTTACTTATGCCGCTCATTGAACGTGCTTTTAACGTGCTTTTATTAATGCAAAAGTACGACTTTTAACACTCCGCAGCAACATTGGGCCGATAATTTACGTTAAATTAGAAAACACCGTCATAAACACCCCTCGAAAGCTCACCTCAACTATTCCATATTCACCATGCTGATTCTGATTACCGTCATCCTCCTGCTCGTAGGCCTCGGACTTGTCTTCGTCTCGAACCGCTATGGAATCATAGTCGTCTATGCAGGCCTGTGTGTGGCTGCGGCCAAAGCCTCGCTCCCGACAGTCTCCACTCTGATATTCTGGGGCATAGCCACCGTCATCGTAGTGGCCCTCTCGTTCATGTTGCCCAAAAGCGTCTCCGGATCGCGGCGCGGACTGGGCTACATAGCCGGCGCGGCTCTTGCAGGAGCTCTGACAGGCCTCGTGATCTCCCACGCATGGATGATAATAGGAGGTGTGGCGGGAGCCATTCTCGGAGGCATAGCCTACAGCAAGACTCCTGCCGGAAAAGCTCTCGGATTTCCATCTTCCAAATTTTTGAACTATCTTTGTGCCAAGGGACTCCCTGCCGTCATAGCCGTCTGCATGGCCGGCACCGCCCTTTTATGGCTCATCTTTAAAATCTGAAATATGCGCATCCTCCTATCCATCATACTCTCAGTAATAGTTTCAGTCGGTGCCGCCGCACAATCAGCCGGGAAACAGCTCAAACGCGAGAAACCCGACCTGGAAAAAATACGCCTTGAGACTCTTGACAGCAAGTCGCCCTACTATTACCCGCGGCTCATGAAAGAGTTCCAGCGCAACGACACGCTGATGAAGATCGACAAGTACCGCCATCTCTACCTCGGCTACATGTTTCAGGAAGACTACAACCCCTACCGCTCCTCGCAGCGCGACATCCAGTACAACGTGCTCGACCGCTCGCGCAAACTGACCCGCCAGGAGTGTGACTCGGTGATAATGTATGCCGAGAAAGCCCTTGCCGACAATCCCTTCAACCTCGGAGAGATGGTGATGCTCATAAAAGCCCTCCGGGAAAAAGGCAAAAACAATCTGGCCAACATCTGGCAGTATAAGCTCAACTACCTGCTCATGGCCATCGTCTCGACCGGCACCGGCGAGGATGAGGAGAACGCATGGTATGTCATAGAGCCGCAACATGAATATGTGCTTCTCAACATGATGGACTACTCCGTGGCCGACCACGTGTTCTACGATCCCTCATACGAATACATCACCGTCAAGGATTCATCAGGCAAGCAGCGCGGAGGCTTCTATTTCAATATCGGCCCTCTGCTTCAGGAATATTACCGCAAGCATCCCGACGAACTCTGAACCGCTGCTCACGAAGTTTTGTTAAACAAACAGCTTCCAGACTCCATTGATTCTGATAATCATCAATACTGACTGTCAAAAATGAATTTCACCCCCCTTGCTCGTGTCCTGCTCGGCAGAAGAGTTAAAGAAGCGCTCTCCTGGACCGGCCATACACAGGAAATACAACTCGGTCAGCTCGACTTTCTGCTGCGCAATCTGCGACAGACAAAATGGGGCGCGGAGAAAGGCCTGAGCGAGGTCCGGTCATATGATGATTTCCGCCGTCTGCTCCCGTCAGTCTCGGCCTATGCCGGACTGCGCCCTTATGTCATGAGAATGATAGCGGGAGAGAAAGACGTGCTGTGGCCCGGACTCACACGCAATTTCGCCCAGTCGTCAGGCACCTCTGACGGCAAGAGCAAATACATACCCGTCACACCCGCCTCCTTCAGCCGCTCGCACTATAAAGGGGGAAGTTCGGTTGTCAGCCACTACCTGAACCTCTACCCCGACAGCCGCATCTTCGCAGGCAAGAGCTTCATACTCGGAGGCAGCTTCGCCAATGAGCTGAATCTGCCTCCCGGAGTCAGAGTAGGCGATCTCTCGGCCAACCTCATAGAAAACATCAATCCGCTGGTCAATCTGACCCGCGTTCCATCAAAACGCATAGCACTGCTTGAAGACTGGGCTGTAAAACTCCCTGCTCTGGTCAGCGCCGCGGCTGACTGTGACATCACCAACATATCAGGTGTACCCTCCTGGTTTCTCACCGTCCTCAAACAGATCATCAAGGCAAAAGGCGCGCAGACCATCCACGATGTCTGGCCCAACCTCGAAGTCTTCTTCCACGGAGGCATCTCGATGGCCCCCTACCGGGAGCAATACAGCCACATAACTAATCCGAAAATGCGCTATCTGGAGTGCTACAACGCCTCTGAAGGATTCTTCGCCGTCCAGAACGCCATTGACGACCAGGCCATGCTGCTTCTGCTCGACTGCGGAACCTTCTTCGAATTCATCCGCACGGAGGAAGCCGATTCAGACCGCCCGGAGATCATTCCGGCATGGAAGGTGGAGGAAGGGGAGATCTACGAGCTTGTGATCACCTCATGCAACGGCCTATGGCGCTATCCGCTGGGCGATACGGTGCGCATCGAATCGGTGGAACCGCTGAAGATCACCATTGCCGGGCGCACCAAGAGCTACATCAACGCATTCGGCGAGGAACTGATGGTCCAGAACGCCGAGGCCGCGCTGACAAAAGTATGCACGGCTCTTGACTGCGAGATAGAAAACTACACGGCAGCGCCAGTCTATGCCTCGGACCACTCACGCGGCCGCCACGAATGGCTGATAGAGTTCAACCGCGAACCGGAATCAATCGACGAGTTCGCCCGGCAGCTCGACCTGGCGCTCCAGCAGGAAAACAGTGACTACGAGGCCAAACGCAGCCACGGAATTTTCCTCGACCCGCTGACCATAGTCAAAGGCAGGAAAGGTGTATTCGACAAATGGCTTGCGGCCACAGGCAAACTCGGCGGACAGCGCAAAGTGCCTCGCCTGTCAAACTCACGCCATCCGATTGACGAAATTCTGAAATTCAACTGATAATCAAAAACTATACAAACACTTCTTTTCATGCGAACCAGATTTTTTTCATTTCTTACAATGCTGACGGCTGCCGGAGCCATCATGGCCGGCACTCCGAAATATATCTTCTATTATATAGGTGACGGAATGGGAATGGGCCAGGTCATGGCTACCGAAGCCTATAACCGCACGGTGCTCGGCAACAACGACCATCTGCTCATGATGCAGTTTCCGGTAGCCTCGACTTCGACCACCTTCTCCGCTTCCAGCCCCGTCACCGACTCGGCGGCCGCCGGAACAGCCCTCTCTACAGGCTACAAGACCAACAACGGTATGCTCGGCATGACTCCTGACTCGGCCGAGGTTGTCTCAGTGGCCAAGACACTCTTTGATGACGGCTTCGGTGTGGGTCTGGTCACCTCAGTGGCTCCTGACGATGCCACTCCGGGCGCTTTCTACACCCACGTGCCCAAGCGATCGATGTATTACGAAATAGGCAAAGACGCAGCCGCCTGCGGCTATGACTTCATAGCCGGCTCCAACTTGCGCGGAGTCAAAGACAAGAAAGGCAACCCGACAGACCTGATGAAATATTTCGTTGAGAACAACGTGGCAGTGGTCCGCGGGGCAGACGCTCTTGAGACCGTTGACTCACGCCGTGTGGTGCTTCTCAACACCGACTCGATCAACACCGGCAACATCGGCTATACGATCGACTCCATTCCCGGCGTGCTCACTCTCCCCGTCATGACCGAAGCCTGCCTCAGACATCTTCAGAAAAACGGCCGCGACCGCTTCTTCATGATGGTTGAAGGCGGCAACATCGACCATGCAGGCCATGCCAATGACGGAGCCACCATAATCAAAGAAACCCTCAATTTCCAGGAAGCGCTCAAGGTGGCCTATGACTTCTATCTCGCCCACCCTGACGAAACTCTCATAGTGGTCACCGCCGACCATGAGACAGGCGGAATGGGTCTCGGCAACAACACCGTGGGCTATGATCTGCGCCTCAAATACATCGACTATCAGAAAGTTTCCAAATCAGCCTTCTCCAGATATTGCAAAGCCCTCATGAAGAGCCGCCGCGTCTACCGCTGGGAAGACATGGAGGAATATCTGACCGACAATTTCGGTTTCTGGAAATTTGTGCCTGTGACCGAAGAGCAGACCGCCAAGCTGAAAAAGGATTTCGAACGCTGCCTGGTGCTCCGCAACGGCAAGGACAAGAAGACTCTCTATGACAACTTCGATGAGTTCTCACAGACAGTTTTTGACATCATGGATAAAGCCACAGGTCTCGGCTGGACTACCAACGGCCACAGCGGCGGTCTGGTGCCGGTCTATGCCATCGGCGTCGGCGCTGAGAAATTCGCTTCGTTCAATGACAATACCGACATTCCGAAAATCATCCTCGATATAGTGGAGGGTAAGTGATTTTTTGAGTAATTTTGCACTCTGTGAGATTAGAAGAACTGTCACTGACCAATTTCAAGAACATCCCGGAAGCCCGTCTGGAGTTTTCGGGAAAGGTGAACTGTTTTCTCGGCAACAACGGCATGGGCAAAAGCAACATGCTGGATGCCATATACTTCCTGAGCTTCTGCAAAAGTTTCTCGCGGGTGCCTGACAAGATGGTCATCCGCCGTGGCGAAGACTTTGCGATGGCCCGCGGAAAATATGTCCGCAAGGATACCGACGAGGAACTCACTCTCGGCCTCACTGCCGGACGCCGCAAAAGCCTCAGACGCGGCGGAAAGGAATATGACCGGCTAAGCTCACACATAGGCAGCTTCCCGCTGGTCATGGTGGCCCCTCAGGACATAGACCTCATACGCGAGAGCGGTGAGGAACGCCGCCACTGGATGGATATGGTGATCTCGCAGAGCGACCCCGTGTATCTCGACAGTCTCATCCGCTACAACCGTGCGCTCGAACAGCGCAACAAGCTGCTGCGCGAAGGTTCGGTAGACCCGAATCTCTATGCAGCCGTAGAGACCGTGATGGAGATGTCCGCTGACTACATACACTCCGTGCGCTCGGCCCGCATTGCCGAACTGACAGTCATTTTTGACCGCTACTACTCGTCGATAGCCGGCAGCAGCGAACACGTCAGCCTCAGCTATCAGAGCGGACTGAACCGTCCGGACATCACCCTGCAGACTCTTCTCGACGAGGCTCGCCGCCATGACGAGATAGTGAAGCATACCTCCGTTGGAATCCACCGCGACGACATCGGCATGGATCTCGACGGTATGCCTATGCGCCGCACCGGCTCGCAGGGACAGTGCAAGACCTTCACCATAGCCCTGCGCCTGGCCCAGTATGACTTCCTCCACCGGGCCACCGGAATAAGGCCGCTGCTGCTCCTCGACGATATCTTCGACAAACTCGACGCTTCGAGAGTGGAGCGCATCATGGAGCTTGTCATCTCCGACTCCTTCGGACAGATCTTCATCACCGACACAAACCGCACACACCTCGACGAGATTATGAGCCGCACTGGCGGCGACTACCGGATGTGGACGGTGGAAAACGGAATCTTTAGTCCGATGCACTCATGAAACGTACATATCCCAAACATATAGCAGGCATAATCGACGAAGCTATGGAGCGGGCCGGTCTCACCGAAAGCCTCAATGCCCAGAAAGCCGCCGCCGCATGGATCGACGTGGTAGGGCCTGCCATAAACCGCTACACCACCCGGCGCTATGTCAGCGATGGTGTGCTGCACGTCTATCTTACCTCCGCACCGCTCAAAAACGAGCTTTCGTTCAACCGCGACAGGCTCATCTCGGCCATAAACCGGGTGGTCGGCGCAGAGGTAATCAGCGATGTGCAGTTTCATTAAAAAAACTATCTGATAAATGAGCTCAAACTATTGTGAATCTGTCATAGAGAACTATCGCCACCGGATGCCCCTGCAGATGCGATTCAATGACATCGACATGCTCGGACATCTCAACAACAGTGTCTATCTTACCTTCATGGATCTCGCCAAAGCACGCTATTTCGAGGCGGTCAACGGCGGCGAGGTAGACATCAGGAAGATGGGTGTGGTGATCGTTAATATCAACGCCAACTTCTGTGCCCCGACCTTCTTCCACGAAGAGATCGAGGTGGAGACCGGAGTGGTTTCTATCGGCGAAAAGAGTCTGATGATCGAACAGCGTGTACGCGCTGTCAAAGACGGTCAGATAAAATGCACCTGCCGCACCATAATGTCGGGCTTCGACATCCGCACCAACACTTCGGTGCCTATCTCCGAAGAGTGGATAGAGAAATTCGAACGCTATGAGGGCCGATCCCTCCGGCGCACTAAACCGGAATGAAGCCGCAGTCCGCAGCGCGAAAACAAACAGTCACCAAAACGCTCTTTAACCTGCCTTCTGATGGACCGACGCATTCTTCCTGAGGAATTCCTCGAAAAACTGAAAGAAATGGATCTGACGCAACTCGGCGATGCTCTCGCCGAGGGTGAGCCTTGCGTGTCAGTCAGGCTCAACGCTTCGAAAAATGCAAGCTCCGCGGAAGTGCCTGAGATCTGTGGTGAAGTGCCCTGGTGCCGCAACGGATTCTATCTTGACCGGCGTCCGCGTTTCACCTTCGATCCGCTGCTTCATCAGGGCAGATACTATGTGCAGGAGGCCTCCTCGATGTTCCACAGCCATGTGGTCAGCCAACTTTGCAAGGATTCCTGCGGGCCGCTGCGTGTGCTCGACTCCTGCGCCGCTCCGGGAGGCAAGACCACGGCCGTCATTGACTCTCTGCCTGAAGGATCGCTGACGGTGGCCAACGAATATGTGCCCTCACGTGCGGCTGTGCTGCGCGAGAATCTCATCAAATGGTCGTCGCCATTCACCGTAGTGACCCGCGGCGACACTGCGGCTTTCCGCAGACTCAAAAACAGTTTTGACATGATCATAGCCGATGTGCCCTGCTCAGGCGAAGGCATGATGCGGAAAGATCCCGAAGCCATAGCCCAATGGTCGGAAGGTCTTGTCAGCGAATGTGCCGAACGCCAGTGGATGATCATATCCAACCTCTGGCCCTCACTGAAACCCGGCGGTTTTCTAATCTACAGCACCTGTACTTTCAACCGTCTCGAAAACGAGGAGATGGTCTCGCGCATCATCGAAGAACTCGGTGCTGAAAGCGTGGCGGTAGACGTTGATCCGGAATGGGGTATAGCTCCAGGCATCTCCACACCTCACCACTGCTACCGCTTCATGCCCGACAGGCTCAAAGGCGAGGGACTCTTTGTAGCCGTGGTCCGCAAGGAAGGGGAGTGGAAACCATTCTCCCCCGACACTCCGGCCAGACAGCAGAAAGCCAAAGGAAAAGGAAAATCAGGCCGGACTCCGGTGCCAAAAGAAGCCGCCGGATGGATTGACAGCCGGTGGGCTGAAAAAGTTACTCTCTATGCCGAGGACGACCGCATAAGCGCCTTCCCTGCCGCCCATATGGATCTGCTCGGTAAACTCAAAGGAGAGATCGACGTGATCCACGAAGGCGTTCCGCTTGCCACCGTAAAAGGCCGCGACCTGATACCCACCCAGCCGCTTGCACTCTCCCCGCTTCTCTCGCAGTCGGCATTCCCGACAGCCGATATCAGCCGTGACGAGTCCCTGGCATATCTCAGCGGCGATGCCGTGACGCTGCCTGACGACACTCCCCGCGGATTCGTGCTGCTCAGATATTCAGGCCGTCCGCTCGGCTTTGTCAAGAACCTCGGACGCCGCTCCAATAACCTCTATCCCGCCCCCTGGCGCATAAAAAGCAAACTGTAACTAAGAGGTTGTTTAAAAACACCCTCTAAAAAGCAAATTGTAACTGAAAATGAGAATAGACATACTCACCGTTCTCCCCGAAATGATCGAATCGCCTCTCAACTGCTCGATTCTCAAACGCGCGCAGGACAAGGGACTGTGTGAAATAGTGGTCCACAATCTGCGTGAATACACCACAAACAAGCACCGCAAGGTCGATGACTATCCCTTCGGAGGCGAAGCCGGAATGGTGATGCAGATCGAACCTGTAGACCGCGCCATAGCCCACCTGAAATCGCAGCGTGACTATGACGAGGTGATCTTCACCTCGCCTGACGGCGAACAGTTTGACCAGCCGATGGCCAACACCCTCTCGCTGTCGCAGAACCTCATCATTCTCTGCGGCCACTACAAAGGCATAGATTACCGTATCCGCGAACATCTGATCACAAAAGAAATCTCGATAGGCGACTATGTGCTGACCGGAGGCGAGATTCCGGCAGTGGTCATAGCCGATGCCATAATCCGTCTGATCCCCGGTGCCATTGGCGATGAACAGAGCGCCTTGAGCGATTCGTATCAGGACAATCTTCTCGCCCCTCCGGTCTACACCCGCCCGGCTGAATACAAGGGCTGGCGTGTGCCTGACATTCTTCTTTCAGGCCATGCCGCAAAGATCGACGACTGGAAACACGAGCAGGCCCTGGCCCGCACCCGTCTCCTCCGCCCCGACCTTCTCAAAGGAATGGAATAAGATAAGGTATTATGCCTGTCAGCCGCATCACAGCCTCTTCAAGCCGCCGTGCAGATATTTTTTTCTGTATTGCCGGCTTGCTGCTGTTTATAGAGATCTTTTCATTCTTCTGCATTTCAGATGCCTACAGCCACATCAGAACCGCAGTCATGATCTCGATAGCAGAGACTGCGTTTCTGATGGCGCCATACGTTCTGTTGCCTCCCAGATTCCGGCGCCTGATATGGATTCCGTTTCTGTTTTTTCCGATTTTCATGCTGACAGAACTTCTCTATCTGCGTCATTTCGGAAATTTTTACCACGGTACAATCATACTGGCTGGCAATATAGTCAACCGGACTGTGACAGACAGCGCCTTTTCTCTTCTGAAACCGGCCGATTGCCTTATTCTGCTCCCATCGCTGCTTCTGATACCGCCCTACATACTGTTCCGAAAAGATATTCTCAGCCGTAACTACAGACTGCCGGTCAAAATTTTCTGGCTCTGCACAATGCTCATCATTCCGGCCGGAATCTATTCCATAGCTTACTACAAGGTCTACAAATGGGCAAAAATCACCCACGGCAATGTGGATCGCAGTCTTATAAAGGAAAAAACCATCCAGCCACTCTATGATCCGTCATTAAAACCGAAACTGGCTCAGTTCTACGGTGTGTCGATGCTGGCCGTCAGAACGGTCTGCGATCTGTGGCCTGAAAAAATCAATCTTGACAGCCGGCAGCGCGAAGCTATAATCAGGATTCTCGGATCGCCTACTGAGACTGAAGCTGCGGATTCTATCTTTTCGTCAAACAGAGAGAAAAACCTCATACTTCTGATAGTAGAGTCGTTCAACAGTTCGGTGATGAAACTTGCCGAGGCATCTGAAATCTGCCCTGAACTTTACAGACTGTCACGTGATTCAAACTCAATATATGTGCCTGATGTGCTTTCTCAGACCGGTCCCGGCAACAGTTCAGACGGCCAGTTCATGTATAACACCGGACTCTATCCGCTGCGCGACCTGCCCTTTGTCTCTAAATACGGTCTGAGTTCATATCCGGCGCTTGCAAAGGCCCTGCCGTCACATTCCAACAGTGAGATCATCTATGAGGAACACACCATGTGGAACCACTGGTCTACCACCCGTAGCTACGGCTACAGTCATCTTTACAGTAATCTCGACAACGGTAATCTTGTAAATGAGGACCATTATGTGATAGAAAAGACTCTTGAGGTAACCGACACTATTTCACGTCCGTTTTTCCTGCAGGTAACCACCTATTCCATGCATGACCCCTATGACAGATTGCGGACGGAACCCAATCTTAAAAAGACTTCCGGTTTCCTGCGGTCGCTTGACACAAGAGATGCCAACTATCTTGAATCCGTCAACTATTTTGACCGCCAGCTCGGCAGGCTCATTGAAGGCCTGGACCGGCAGGGGATTCTCGGCAACACCGTCATTGCCATTATCGGCGACCACAGTACTCCAGAATCCACCGTGTCTCCTCTGCTTGAATGCAACTCCGTTCCTCTCATAATAGCCAATGCAGGCTGCGGACTCAGATATGAACGCTCCATAAATCAGGTAGATCTATTTCCCATTCTCCTCGATGTCATGGGTGTCACGGACTACACTCTGCCTCAGACCGGCAGAAATTACCGCGGACTCGGACACAGTATTTTCAACTCCACACCGGAAACCGGCACCGGAGCGCCGGCTGACTCCATAAGAGCTCTCAGCGAACTGATGATCCTCTCCCGCTTCTTCGACTGATCAGCCTGAAAACATAGATCATCCGGAAACCGGTCAGACAAAAAAAGCGACAGATGAAACCTTATCGGAAATGAGGTTCCATCTGTCGCTTTTTATCAGAGGTCGTTGCTTAATAATGACCTCTTAGTCGGATTGTCCGGCTTTATCAGCCTATGACGATGTTGACGATCTTGTTGGGGACTACAATGATCTTCTTGACAGTCTTCCCTTCGAGCCACTTGGCCGAGGATTCATTTTCAAGGGCCAGTTTCTCGACTTCTTCCTTGGGAAGGTCAGCAGGTACCTGGATGGTGAAACGCGCCTTACCGTTGAAAGAAACGGCATAATTGGCGGTGTTTTCCTTGAGATATTCCTCGTTCCATTCCGGCCAGCGGGCATCGTTGACGGTTGTGTCATGGCCGAGGGCGCTGTGCCAGAGTTCTTCGGCCACGTGGGGAGCGAAGGGGGCGAGCACCACTGCCAGAGGTTCGAGCACCTCGCGGCTGTGACACTTGCAGGCCGAAAGTTCGTTGACGCAGATCATGAACGCAGCCACTGATGTGTTGTAAGAGAAGTTCTCTATGTCAGCTGTCACCTTCTTGATGAGCTTGTGGACGGCCTTGAGAGCTTCTGTCGAGGGCTTGCTGTCATCCACCAGACAGTTTTCACCCTTGAAGTAGAGAGCCCAGAGTTTCTTGATGAAACGGTTGACGCCGTCAATGCCGTTGGTGTCCCAGGGCTTGCTCTGCTCGATCGGGCCGAGGAACATTTCATAGAGACGCAGCGTGTCTGCTCCGTAACGCTCCACAATGTCATCGGGGTTGACCACATTGAACATTGATTTCGACATCTTCTCTACAGCCCAGCCGCAGATGTATTTTCCGTCTTCAAGAATGAATTCGGCATCCTTGAACTCCGGACGCCATGCGCGGAAGGCTTCGATATCGAGCACATCGTTGCTGACGCGGTTGACATCCACGCGGATCGCGGTGGTGTCATACTGGTCCTTAAGACCGAGTGACACAAATGTATTGGTGTCTTTGATTCGGTAGACGAAACTTGTGCGCCCCTGGATCATGCCCTGGTTGATGAGCTTTTTGAACGGTTCTGGCTCTACAACATGACCGAGGTCATAGAGGAACTTGTTCCAGAAACGCGAATAGATGAGGTGGCCGGTGGCGTGTTCCGTACCGCCGATGTAGAGGTCTACATTGCGCCAGTATTCATCGGCCTCGCGGCTCACGAGTGCTTCGTTGTTGTCCGGGTCCATATAGCGCAGATAGTAGGCCGAAGAGCCTGCGAAACCGGGCATGGTGTTAAGCTCGATGGGGTAGCCTTCGGGGGTCACCCAGTTCTTGGCGCGACCCAGCGGCGGCTCACCGGTCTCGGTGGGAAGATACTTGTCAACCTCCGGCAGCAGCAGCGGCAGGGCCGATTCAGGCATCAGGTGAGGAATTCCATCCTTATAATATACGGGGAAGGGTTCGCCCCAGTAGCGCTGACGGCTGAAGATGGCGTCGCGCAGACGATAGTTGACCTT
>CAMXAZ010000045.1 GCA_947179295.1 uncultured Muribaculaceae bacterium | reverse complement strand
GTGTGGATGGGCTGGAAGGAGTCCTTGCCGTATTTTGCGTAGTGGCCTGAGGTGACATAGAGGTTCTTGTTGCCGATATGCGGGGTGATCACCTGCTGGTAGCCGTACTGCTTCTGGATCTTGCGCAGGAACTGTTCGAGGCGGTCGCGCAGGGCGGTGCCTTTGGGGAGCCAGAGGGGCAGGCCGGCGCCTACGTTCTGGGAGAAGGCGAAGAGTTCCATCTCTTTGCCGAGCTTGCGGTGGTCGCGCTTCTTGGCTTCTTCAAGGAGTACGAGGTATTCGTCGAGCATCTTCTTCTTGGGGAAGGTGATGCCGTAGACTCTGACGAGCTGGTTGCGTTTTTCATCGCCGCGCCAGTAGGCTCCGGCGAGTGAGGTGACTTTCACTGCCTTGATGGGTGCGGTGGTGGCGATGTGCGGACCGCGGCAGAGGTCGGTGAACGATCCCTGGGTGTAGGTGGTGATGTTGCCGTCCTCAAGTTCGCTGATGAGCTCGCATTTGTATTCCTCGCCGCGATCGCCGAAGAGTTTGAGCGCGTCGGCTTTCGAGATGTCGGCGCGGACAATCGGGTTTTTCTGCTGGGCGAGTTCGAGCATCCGCTTTTCGATGCGGGGGAAGTCGGCTGATGTTATGGTGTGTTCGCCTGGATCAATGTCGTAGTAGAATCCGTTTTCGATAGCCGGGCCGATGCCGAATTTCACTCCGGGGAACAAATCCTGGAGGGTTTCGGCGAGCAGGTGGGCCGATGAGTGCCAGAAGGCGTGCTTGCCTTCGGGGTCATCCCATTTGAAGAGGCGGATTGAGGCGTCTTCGTTGACAGGGCGGGTGATGTCCCACTCCTTGTCGTTGACAGATGCCGCGAGGATGTCGCGGGCGAGCTGAGGGGAGAGTGACTCGGCAATCTGCAGAGGGGTCACTCCGCTCTCAAACTGCTTTACGCTCCCGTCGGGGAATGTGATGTTGATGTTTGCCATTATTAATTAATGTGGTGGGTTAGGGAGCCATACGGACGACTCCTGTAAATTCAAGTCGCAAAGATAGGAAATATTTCTCAATTTTACTAATTTTGTACTCGCTATGAGAAAGATTGACAATGCTACAGTGCAGAGGATTCTTGACGCGGCCGACATTGTGGAGGTCGTGAGCGACTTCGTTACGCTTAAACGTCGGGGTGCCAACTATGTAGGTCTTTGTCCTTTTCATAACGATCGTTCGCCGTCGTTCTACGTCTCCAAGGCCAAGGGCATGTGCAAGTGCTTCAGCTGCGGCGAGGGCGGCAGTCCGGTGAGCTTCATCATGAAGCTTGAGCAGTTGTCGTTTACCGAGGCCCTGCGCTATCTCGCCAAGAAATACAACATCGAGATCGAGGAGCGCGAGATGACCGATGAGGAGCAGCAGGCGGAGACAGACCGTGAGAATATGCTGGCAGTCAATGATTTCGCCATGCGATATTTCGAGAAAAATCTGAAAGAGACGCAGGAAGGACGTGATATAGGCCTGTCATATTTCCGCTACCGCGGCATCAGCGACGCTATGGTGGAGCGTTTCCATCTCGGCTATGCCGTGGAGGTGCGCGACGCGCTTTTCAACACGGCGCTTGAGCGAGGCTACAGCGAGAAATATCTGCTTTCCACCGGTCTGTGTTCGCGCACCGATGACGGCCGTGTGTTTGACCGCTTCCGCGGACGTGTCATCTATCCGATTCTTTCGCTGTCAGGCAAGGTAGTGGCTTTCGGCGGCCGAACCCTCAGCAAGGAGAAGAAGATAGCCAAATATGTCAACTCTCCCGAATCAGACATCTATCTCAAGCGCCGCGAACTCTACGGTCTCTATCAGGCCAAGCAGGCCATAGCCAAGGCGCAGAAGTGCATACTCGTCGAGGGCTATATGGACGTGATCTCCATGCACCAGGCGGGTGTGTGCAACGTGGTGGCTTCGTCGGGCACGGCACTTACCGTGGAGCAGGTGCGTCTGATCAAGCGCTTCACCTCCAACGTCACTCTGATCTATGACAGCGATGCGGCGGGCATAAAGGCCTCGCTGCGCGGTATCGAGCTCCTGCTTCAGGACGGCATGGATATAAAGGTGCTCCTTCTTCCTGAGGGGGAGGACCCTGACTCCTTTGCGCAGAGCCACAGCTCGACTGAGGTTGAGGAGTATATCAAGACTCATGAGACGGATTTCATCAGTTTCATGGCCAGGATTCTGATGGGCGAGGCGGCTGATGATCCGGCCCGGCGCGCGCAGGTGATCACGCGGGTTGTCAAGACCATAGCTCTGATTCCCGACGAGATTACCCGAAGCGTCTATGTGCAGGAGTGTTCGCGTCTGCTTTTCATGGATGAGGACGTGTTGCGGCGTGAGGTAGGCAAGTATTATAATGAATACAGGCTTAAGTCGCGTGAAGACCGCGAGCGCCGGCAGGCTTTTGCGGATTATGCCGATGAGCCGGAGTCGGCTGTGGCATCGGCAGAGGAGCAGGCGGCGGCCGGTGTGGCCGGTCAGCAGTCTCAGGCGCAGGTCTCGGCGCAGGGGAAACATGCCAAGTTTCTGCGCACCTACGAGCTGGCTATAGTCCGTCTGGTGGCCAAATATGGCAACTATGCTTTTGCCGAGGGTATCGACGAGGATGGCAACAATCAGCCTATGACGGTGCTCGAATATATCGAGGCCGATCTTGCCGCTGATGAAATCCGCTTCGAGAACAGTGACATTGCCCATTTTTTGGATATGGCTATTGTGCTTAGCCGGGCCACGTGGAATGAGGATCTCGAACACCGCCGGGTGCAGCTTGAAGAGCGCCGGCGCAGCGAATTTGCCGCCGGGGTGGAGGAGATCAGGCAGAAAGCCACTGATGTAGGAAGTATTTCCGCGATGGAACGCTCTCTGCAGGAGACTGTTGACGCCGATTATGCCCGCAGGCTCGATGAATTCGCGGCCACTTATCTCGGACGGCTGATGTGTTCTTCGCCTGACGATGTGGTGCGTGAGATGGCATCCGATCTTGTGGTGGAGCGCCATATACTGAGCAAGATGCACACCAAGTATGCCAAGGTTGACACGGAGCAGGATCTGCTGGGCGAGCTCGTGCCGCGCGCTCTTCATGAGCTGAAAGATGCCATTCTGTGGACCCGTCTTCAGGATGTCAGGTCGCTTCTGGCTGCCTGTGGCGGTGATTATGACCGCTCTATCGAGCTGATGAAAGAGATGAAAGAGATCGAGAACTCCCGCTCGGAACTTGCAAAACTGATAGGCGACCGTGTCATCGTGCCGCGGAAATAGGGCGCGGCGCGGCACGGCTGCGGATTCGATAAAATATCATAGGGTGTTTCATGGCAAACGTCATGAAACACCCTATGGATTTTAAGGAGTAGAATAAATAAGGAGGATGAGCCTCACGGCCTCTCCCCCTTGTCTAATCTACAATCTTGTAACACACATATATTTATTGAACAGAGAATCCAGTGTCAAAAAAATGATTGCCGGAGTCGTAGAACCGTAAAATATGGCTCCAGATTGTAAATAAATGTGGTTTTACGATTTTTTAGTTTAGTAGCTAATATAGTGTAACAAAAAGGATCTGATTTATTGATATTGCAAAAATAAAAAACAGAAAGTAAAAATGCAAGCCGAAGGCTGAAAAATTGCAATCGGACCGCATATTTTTTTATAAATTTTTATAAAACACCCTCTGAGAGCTTGCTTCCGGCTGCGTTGCTGCGCCGGATTTTCGGCTTGGTCTTCAAAAAATGCTGACAGATAGATTTGTTATGTTTTTTTTACGTTATCCGGACGGTGGTTAACGAAAATGTTGTTAACTTTGCAACTTGTAAAAGTGTCAGGATGAACAATCCGGCTTTTTGACTACAAAATGCTAATAATGTGCGTCTTTTTCCGCAGACGCCGTATGTTCACATTTATGAATAAAAGATTTCCATTATACTCCCTGTTGGCTCTGATGCTGACAGCCATTGTGGCCGGATGTAACAAAGACGAGTCAAGCACGTTTGTGTCAGAAGGCGATTTCGGCAATTGCTCGGTCACCTCTTTCAGTGTCAAGAAGAATGACAAGGTGCTGACCGGACTTGATTCGGTCTTCTTCTCGATAGACCTGGTCGATGCCCGCATCTTCAACGCCGACTCTCTGCCTAAAGGTACTGATGTCAGCAAACTCGTGCTCAATATCGGAACATCTTCAGCCAGTGCCTGCGAGCTGACCTACCGCAAGCTCGGAACTCCGAGAGACACCACAATCAGCTATATCGACAGCCCCGGCGACAGCATCAACTTCTCTGACGGCCCTGTGAAACTCTCTGTGACCTCCTATAACGGACAGAACAAGAGAGAATACACCATAGATATCAACGTCCACAAGGTGGAGACCGACACTCTCTTCTGGGCGGAGGGTGCCAAGACCGTGCTGCCTTCGGCAATAAGCCCGTCGGTGCAGAAGACCGTGGAGTTTGCCGGAAAGGTCTATTGCCTGACAGCCAACGGCTCATCGGCAAGCGTGGCTGTCTCGGAAAATCCCTATTACGACAACCGCTGGACAGTCTCGGCCGCTGCGCTTCCGGTGAGTGCTGACATAGAATCATTCACCGCGAGTGACGCCGCGCTCTACATTCTTGACGCTACAGGAAATCTCTTCACTTCGACCGATGCTGTTAACTGGAATCAGACCGGAGAACGGATGACTCACATCTACGGCGGATACACCGACCGCATCCTCGGCGCGCGCAACGATGCCGACGGATGGAAACACGTGACTTATCCCGCTTCTACGGAAACCGCAGTTCCTGCCGGATGTCCGGTGAGCGGCACAAGCCAGATGATAACCTACGAGACCAAATGGAGCTCCGATCCGCTTGCCCTCTTTGTGGGCGGACGTGACGCCTCAGGCATGATCACCGGTGCCGCATGGGGCTATGACGGAACTTCATGGGCTAAACTCAGCAACCGTGACATTGACGAGCGCGAGGAAATGACGCTCTTCCCCTATTTTACTCCGAGAGTCAACACTTCGACATGGCGCGTGACCGAACGCTCCGCTCTCATCGCTATGGGCGGCCGTTACGAGTCGGCTGAAGGCGAGGTTGTCTCAAAGATGGTCTATGTGTCATATGACCAGGGCATCACCTGGGACGAGGCCGACAGCTATCTTCAGCTTCCCGACTACATACCCGCCTTCTCATCGGCCCAGGCCATCGTTGTCAAAGACGAGATGTCGGCATCCACAGCCCGCTCGGCTTCCGGCTGGCATAATGCCGGAGGAACCCGCCTCCCGTCCTTTGCCACTCCGGTGCCCTTCGCCGTGAGCCGCGTGTCGGCCCCTGTCACCGAATGGGAATGCCCCTACATCTACCTCTTCGGAGGTGTTGACGCCGACGGTCATCTCTATGACAGCCTTTGGCGCGGAGTGATCCGCCGCTTCACATTCCGCCCCTTATATTAATAATGTGGTGGCATGCGGTCTCTCCTTCTTATACTGACCCTAATCGCAGGTCTGTCTCTCCCCGGCAGATCGGCAGCTCAGGCGCAAGCGAGCGTCGAGAAATATAAATTTGACATAGGAGCCGGTCTCGGCATGTCGGGCTATCTTGGCGATGCCAACGAAAGCAATCTCTTTGCCCACCCCGGCGTAGGTCTCAACGCATCGTTCCGCTATCTGATCAACAGCCGCTGGGCTTTGAGAGGACTGCTGACAGCCGCCTCACTGAGCGGATCGACGGCCGACATGGACAACGTGCTGCCTGAAGGCAAGGTCTATGACTTCAAGTCGTGGATCTACGATCTCGGAGCCCGTGCCGAATTCAACTTCTTCAACTACGGCATAGGAGAGTCCTACAAGCAGCTGAGCCGCATCTCGCCCTACCTCTCGCTCGGACTCGGAGTGGCCATGTCGCGCAGCGGCGATGACAGTTTTGTGGCCATGACCCTCCCGATGGGATTCGGTGTGAAATTCAAACTGCGTCCGCGCGTCAACCTCGGACTGGAGTTCTGCATGACAAAGGTCTTTGGCGACAATGTCGACAGCCGCGAGCTCAAAGATCTCTACCAGATCAAAAGCTCCTTCCTAAAGAACACCGACTGGTATTCGACCCTGATGCTCTCGGTGAGCTATGAATTCGGCGAGCGTTGTGTCACCTGCCACCGCATCGACTGACAGCCTGGAGGCCGCCGCGCCCCCTCCTGAGTGAAAGAATTGATATAACAAACGATAAATCAGGCTCTGGGCCATGCGCCGCAGAACCACACAATATAAAATATGACAGAAGAAATAGACAAGAGCAGCCTTCCTCGTCACGTAGCCGTAATCATGGACGGCAACGGGCGCTGGGCCAAAGCGCGCGGTCTCGACCGAAGCGAAGGCCATGTGGAGGGAGTCAACACGGTGAGACGCATCACCGAAGTTGCCTCTGAACTCGGCATAGGCTATCTCACTCTCTATACATTCTCCACAGAAAACTGGAACCGGCCCAAGGCTGAGGTCGACGCTCTGATGCACCTGATCGTGATTGCCATCGAGCGCGAGACCCCTGACCTGATCAAGAACAACGTGCGTCTTAACATGATCGGTGACACCTCACGTATGCCCCGCGAGGCCTACGAGCGTCTGCAGCAGTGCATCGCCGACACTTCGCACTGCACCGGCCTTACGCTCACACTCGCCATCAGCTACTCCGCGCGCTGGGAGATCATCGAAGCCTGCCGCCGCTTTGCCGAAGACGTAGCCGCCGGAAAAGCCGCCGTGGCCGACATGGATTCAGACCGGGCCTTCGCCTCCTATCTCTCTACGGCCGGAATGCCCGACCCCGATCTGCTCATCCGCACCGGAGGCGACCATCGCGTCAGCAACTTCCTGCTGTGGCAGATCGCCTACTCGGAAATATACGTTACAGACACCTTCTGGCCCGACTTCTCACGCGAAGACTTCATCCGGGCCCTGTCTGACTTCGGAGGCCGTGAACGCCGTTTCGGCCTGACTTCCGAACAAATAAAATAAAGAAAAATCCCTCCACCCCACACATCACAGACGTTGTTTTTTCATCATGCGTTTTAGATTTATCACATTCCTTCTCTTCCTTTTAGCACTGACTGCCAACGTATGCGCCCAGGCGCCTGCGGATACGGTCTATAACCCCGACATCCTTTTCACAGGCCTGCCGAAAACCTACGAGATCGCAGACATCCAGGTCAAGGGTGCCGACAACTATGAAGACTATATCGTTATTGGCTACACCGGGCTCAAGGTCGGAGATCTCATCACCATTCCAAGTGCTGAAATCACCGATGCCTCAAAGCGCCTCTGGCGTCAGGGTCTTTTCTCGAAAGTGCAGATAGCGGTCGACAAAGTGGTCGGAAACAAAGCTTATCTGACACTCAACCTGCGTCAGCAGCCGAGAATCTCCGAAATCAACTACCACGGAGTGAAAAAGGGTGAGAGACAGGACCTTGAAGAAGCTCTCCAGCTGATGAAAGGCAATCAGATCACGCAGAACATCGTCAACCGCGCCGAAAGCATCATCAAGAAATACTACTCCAACAAGGGTTTCGGCAACGCGGTAGTGAAGATAAACCTCACCGACGACCTCTCGCACCCCAATGAAGTGATCGTCGACATCAACATCAACAAAAACGACAAAGTCAAAGTCCACAAGATCTATATCGACGGCAACAACGTGCTCTCTGACCGCCAGCTTCAGCGAGTGATGAAAAAGACCAACGAGAAAGGCAATCTTCTCAACCTTTTCCGTCAGAAAAAATTCGTGGAGACAGACTATGAGGACGACCTCAACCGCATCATTCAGAAATACAACGAGAAAGGCTACCGCGACGCCGTCATCCTATCCGACTCCGTGGTTCCCTATGACGAAAAGACAGTCGACGTATATATCAACGTCGATGAAGGCAAGCAATACTTCATCAATGATGTGACCTGGGTGGGCAACACCATCTATCCCACCGAAAACCTTGCCGCCCTCCTCGGCATAGAGAAAGGCGACGTCTACAATCAGACGCTCCTGAAAAAGCGTACCACCGATGATGACGACGCCATCGCCAACGCCTACATGGACAACGGCTATCTCTTCTTTGACATCGTGCCGGTGGAAAAGAACGTGCGCGGCGACTCCATCGACCTCGAAATGCGCATTGTGGAAGGCCCTCAGGCCCGAATCAACAACGTGATCATCAACGGTAACGACCGCCTCTATGAAAAGGTGATCCGCCGTGAGCTCCGTGTGAAGCCGGGCGAACTCTTCAGCAAGAGCGACCTCATGCGTTCGGCACGTGAAATCGCCCAGACCGGCCACTTCAACCCTGAAAACATGGACATCCGCCCTGAGCCCAATCAGGAAAACGGAACGGTCGACATCCTCTTCAATCTCGAATCGAAATCAAACGACCAGTTTGAATTCTCGATGGGCTGGGGCCAGACAGGTATCATCGGAAAGGTGGCCATCAAGTTCACCAACTTCTCGATCAAGAACCTCTTCTATCCCAACAGCTACAAAGGCCTCGTGCCGCAGGGCGACGGACAGCAGCTCACCATCTCCGCCCAGACCAACGCCCGCTACTACCAGGCCTACAGCATCTCCTTCCTCGACCCCTGGTTCGGCGGCAAGCGCCCCAACTCGCTCTCGGTTTCGGCTTGGTACAGCCGTCAGACCGGTGTCAACTCATCGTACTACAACCGCAACTACATGAACAACTACCTCTACAGCTACAGCGGTCTGTACAACACCGGTTACGGTTATGACAACAACTACTCTTACGAAAATGCCTACGACCCCAACAAGTTCCTCCAGATGATCGGCGTCTCCGTAGGCTTCGGCAAGCGTCTCAACTGGCCCGATGACTACTTCACCTTCCAGGCAGAACTCGGCTACAGCTGGTATTACCTCAAGAACTGGGAATACCTCTATTATATGCAGAACGGTACGTCAAACGCCCTCACCATCGGCCTGACTCTCGCCCGAAACTCTATTGACAACCCACTCTACACCCGTTCAGGCTCCAACTTCTCTCTCAACCTGCAGATGACACCTCCCGTCTCGCTCTTCGGCAACAAAGACTGGAAGAAACTCTCTGAAGAGAACACCACAGCCGCCAAGAAGGAACTCTACCGCTGGATCGAATACTGGAAGCTCCGCTTCAAGGCCCGCACCTACACTCCGATCAACGACGTCGAGAGCAAATACACTCTCGTGCTCATGACCAGAGCCGACATCGGCCTGCTCGGCAGCTACAACAAATATCTGAAATCGCCCTTCGAGACATTCTACGTCGGCGGTGACGGCATGTCAGGCTCCTACACCTACGCCCAGGAAACCATCGCGCTCCGCGGCTACGACAACGGTCAGCTCACCCCCTACCAGCTCGGCGGCGGTTATGCCTACACCCGCTTCGGCATGGAACTCCACTTCCCCTTCATGCTTCAGCCCACCACCACCATCTACGGTCTGACATTTATCGAAGGCGGTAACGCATGGACATCAGTCAAAAACTTCTCGCCCTTCGAACTCAAGCGAAGCGCCGGCGCCGGTGTCCGCATCTATCTCCCGATGATCGGTATGATGGGTATCGACTGGGCCTACGGTTTCGACAAGGTCTACGGAACCAAGGGCGGATCGCACTTCCACTTCATCCTCGGACAGGAATTCTAAACACGCTAAAAAGTCAGGCGGTCTATCCGGCATCGGATTTTCCGCCTGATTAAACTTTTCAACCGCTGGTGTGTCATATATAGTATGAACCCTAACCCTAAACAGTTACATCTGCTTATGAAAAAGATATTTCTGACATTGGCACTGGTCCTTGCCTGCTTCGCAGGCGCATCGGCCCAGAAGTTCGCACTGGTCGACATGGACTACATTCTCTCCAACGTTCCGGCCTACGAGATGGCCAACGAACAGCTCAACCAGATCTCTCAGCGCTGGCAGAAAGAAGTCGAGTCAGTGGCCAAGGAGGCCGAGGCGCTCTACAAGAACTACCAGAACGAGATGGTTTTCCTGACCGATGACCAGAAGAAAAAGAAAGAAGAAGCCATAGTGGCCAAGGAAAAGCAGGCGGCTGAACTGCGCCAGAAATATTTCGGCCCTGACGGCGAACTCTACAAGAAGCGCCAGTCGCTCATGAAGCCGATCCAGGACGATGTCTACAACGCCGTCAAGAAAGTTTCCGAAGAGCGCGGCTACCAGTGTATATTCGACCGCGCCTCGGCAGCAGACATAATCTTTGCCTCTCCGCGCATTGATGTCTCCAACGAGGTACTTGAAAAGTTAGGTTATTCCAAATAAAATCCCTATCTTTGCAACGTTTCAGCCGGCTCTGCAGGTTAATTTTATTGAAAATTGCTGAAATCCGGTCGGCTGGCAGTGATCATTCCGATAAATATAAATTCAACGCACCAATAAAACGATGATTAAAAAATTTTTGCTCGCAATCATGATTGCGCTTCCCATGAGCGTTTTCGCTCAGAAATTCGGCACCGTCAATACCGCTGAGCTCATGGAATCTCTTCCCGAAATGAAGACCGTACAGGAGCAGATGACCGCTGCTTCCAACAAGTATCAGGACGAATTTTCAAAACTCCAGGAAGAATTCAACAAGAAATATCAGGAATTCAACGCCCTTGACGCAAACACTCCTGAAACCATCAAGGAACGCCGTGTGCAGGAAATGCAGGAACTCGACGCTAAGATCCAGAAGTTCCGCGAGACTGCTGACCAGGATCTCCGCCGCCAGCAGCAGCAGCTCATGGCTCCCATCCAGGAAAATGTCATGAAAGCTATCCAGAGCGTAGGTGCCGAAGGCAGCTACACCTTCATCTTCGAGAACGGCATGTCGCTCTACACCGGCGCTGATGTGACCGATGTCACTCCCCTCGTAAAAGCCCGTCTCGGCATAAAGTAAGCCTCTGTGCAGAAGCTTCTTATTGGATAAATTCATAATCGTCCGCCATGTTCCCCTCACGCAGTATAACCGCAGGGCGCATGGCGGGCGTTAGCCATTAACACCACATCAGTCATTGCTATGTTTCGAATCAAGCGCATGGACATCTTCATCCTGCAGAGCTTCGTGCCTCTGTTCATGATGACGTTCTGCATCTGTCTGTTCATAGTTCTGATGCAATTCCTGTGGCGCTACATCGACGATCTTGTCGGCAAAGGTCTCGGAGTTGATGTCATTGCCGAACTCTTTTTCTACGCGGCGCTCACCATGATCCCTATGGCGCTGCCGCTCGCCATTCTGCTCGCCTCGCTGATGACTTTCGGCAACCTCGGCGAGCAATTCGAGCTTACAGCCATGAAAGCCTCCGGCATATCGCTGCTGCGCACTATGGCCCCCCTCATCGTCCTGATGGTCATGATAGCCACCGGAGCCTTTTTCTTTCAGAACAACGTGCTCCCTGTGGCCCAGACCAAGATGTGGACCCTCCTTTACTCCATGAGGCAGAAATCGCCCGAACTGGAGATACCTGAAGGCGTTTTCTACGACCAGATTCCCGGCTACAACCTTTTTGTCCAGGAGAAAAACCGCGACACCGGTGTGCTCTACGAGATGATGATCTATGACGTCTCCAAAGGCTTTGAAAACTCCTCGATCATTCTGGCCGACTCAGGCAAGATGTCGATCACGCCTGACAAGACCCACCTCTTCCTGCGTCTGTGGAACGGCGAATCGTTTGAAAACATCCGCGATGCCGGTGCCTCAAACATGCGCAACGTACCCTATCGCCGCGAGTCGTTCAGTCAGAAAGATATCATGCTGAAGTTCGATGCCAATTTCAACCGTATGGACGAGCAGGGAATGCGCAGTCAGTACGTAGGCAAGAACATGGCCGAACTCCAGGCCTCTATCGACTCCATGAGCCATCGCGTCGACTCGATCGGCGACATCTACGGCACCACCCTCCGCGAGTATCCCTACATGGGTCTGCGCCGCTACGACTCCAAGACCGACGACGAGGGCCGCTCCTATAAGCTCCGCCGCCCCGACGTGGCGCTCGCACGGCCCGTGGATGTCGACTCCGTGTTCCGCGGGTCCTCCTCAGGCGTGCGCATCAACTACCTCTCGCAGGCTCTCTCAAAGGCCGAGCGCACTCTGGAGGAATACAAATACAAGAGCCAGACAATGGCCGAAGAGCAGAAACTCATCCGCCGTCATGCCATAGAACTGCAGAAGAAGTTCACCCTCTCGTTTGCCTGTGTGATCTTCTTCTTCATCGGAGCGCCGCTCGGCGCCATCATCCGCAAGGGCGGACTGGGCACACCGCTGGTGATTTCGGTCTTCCTCTTCATCTTCTACTACATCATTGACAACATGGGCTACAAGTTTGCCCGCGACGGCAAATGGGAAGTCTGGGAAGGCATGTGGCTGAGTGCCGCCGTGCTCCTGCCGCTTGGCATATTCTTCACCTACAAGGCTGTCAATGACTCGGCTGTGTTCAACAAAGATGCCTATCTCAACTTCTTCCGCCGCTTCTTCGGAGTCAGCGAGGTGCGCCATGTGGAGATGAAAGATCTTGTCATGACCGAGGTCGATCCCAAGGTGGCCGTCGAACGCCTTGAGGCCCTTAAGGCAGAGACTGCCGAATATCTCTCGCACAATCCTGAGAAGCAGGCCTATGCCGACTACTGGACCCGCGGCTATGACCGTGACAGTCTCCACCGCCTGCGCGACAACATCGAGGCTACTGTGGAATATCTCTCCAACTCGCGTGAGAAGTTGGTGGTGCTCAAGCTCATGGACATGCCTATTCTCCGCAGCCTCTGGTTTCAGCAGCCCTCGCGCCGCCCCTGGCTGTCGCGCCTGATGATCGTGCTGTTTCCCGCCGGTGTGCCCGTGTGGCTCTACGGCCGCAAGACTCAGGCCGATCTGCGCGCCGAGCTTGCCACTGTCACCAAAGTGGCCGACGAACTCATTAAACTTATTGACAAGGATTGACGGAGGCTGCTGAAAGCGCTCCCGGAATCCGCCCCCCCTCTGATACAAGCATAAATTACCTGAAAATAAAATCATGGATAATATAAAGTTAGACCGTATAGAAGACGCGATTGCCGACTTCCGTGAAGGCAAATTCGTGATAGTTGTCGATGATGAAGATCGAGAAAACGAAGGCGATCTGATAATTGCAGCCGAGAAGGTGACGGCTGATCATGTCAATTTCATGATCACCAACGCCCGCGGTGAACTCTGCTCGCCGCTTTCGCTCTCGCGCTGCCGCGAGCTTGGCCTCAGCCGTCAGGTGGAGGACAATACCTCGATGCTCGGAACGCCTTTCACCGTGACGGTCGACTTGCTTCCCGGCTGCACCACCGGAGTCTCGGCCCATGACCGCGCCGCGACAATCCGCGCGCTTGCCGATCCGGCTTCCACTCCTGATATGTTCGGCCGTCCGGGCCACGTCCATCCGCTCTATGCCCAGGATGCCGGAGTGCTCCGCCGTTCGGGCCATACGGAAGCCGCCATTGATCTTGCGCGCCTTGCCGGCCTGCAGCCCGCAGCCTCGCTGATAGAGATTCTCAATGAAGACGGAACGATGGCCCGCCTGCCTCAGCTGCGCCGCAAGGCCGACGAGTGGGGGCTGAAACTGGTGTCGATCCGTGATCTCATTGCCTATCGCCTGCAGAAAGAATCGCTGGTAGAGGAGGGCGTGGAGGTCGACATGCCTACGGCCTACGGTCATTTCCGCCTGATACCTTTCCGCCAGAAGAGCAACGGACTGGAGCACATCGCACTCATCAAGGGCGATGTCAGCGGCTCGGACCCGGTGCTTGTCAGAGTGCACTCCTCATGTGCCACAGGCGACATTTTCGGCTCGATGCGCTGCGACTGCGGAGAGCAGCTCCACAAAGCCATGCAGCTTATCGAAAAAGAAGGCCGCGGAGCCATAGTCTATCTCAACCAGGAAGGCCGCGGCATCGGGCTGATGGAAAAAATCAGAGCCTACAAGCTTCAGGAAGAGGGTCTTGATACCGTAGATGCCAATCTCCATCTCGGCCACAAGGCCGACGAGCGCGACTATGGCGTAGGCGCACAGATTCTCCGCAAGCTCGGCATAGAGAAAATGCGTCTGATCACCAACAACCCCGTCAAGCGTATCGGCCTGGAAGGCTATGGTCTTGAAGTAGTGGAAAATGTGGGCATAGAGATAGCCCCCAACAGATACAACCTGCGCTACATGCTCACCAAGCAGCAGCGCATGGGCCATGCGCTTCACATGGACGATCCGTCATCATCGTCGCAGTCGTAATGCACCTGATGGTGGCTTGAATGACATTCGGTCAGCCGGTGGTCTATTATCAGATGCCGGTTGGCCATTCCTGCTATTGTCGACATCTCGTGAGAGACGAGCAGCAGGGTAGTGGAGTGGGAGAGTTCGGCCACAAGATCGTAGATATAATGCTCGAAGCGCTTGTCGACATAGCTCAGAGGCTCGTCGAGCACCAGTACCCGCGGCCTGGCTATGATGGCGCGGCCTAAAAGCGCGCGCTGCAGCTGTCCGCCTGACAGATTGCCGATGCTCTGCGACGAATGGTTTTCGAGGCCCATCAGTCTTGTGACCTCGCTGACTCTGCGGCGCATCTCTTCCTTGCCCGGCGATTCGGCTATAAGCCCGGAGGCTATTACCTCCTCCACGCTGATGGGGAAGCGCGAGTCGATCATGTTTTTTTGCGGAAGATAGCCTATCGAGAGATCGTCGGCGGCTTTCCCGTCGCGGAAGTAGGTGACGGAACCGCTTGTGGGTTTGAGCAGGCGCAGCAATATGCGCAGCAGGGTTGTCTTGCCTCCGCCGTTGGGGCCTGTGATGGCTATGAAATCTCCGCGGCGCACATCGAAGTTGATGTCTTCGAGCGCAATCTTGTCATCCCATTTTTTGCAGATATCGCGGAGTGATATTATGATTTCCTTTTCCTTGTTTTCCATGACGGGTGTGAAAATTCTGTGAGAATCGTGCGGAAATACCGGTGTGGGCATCAATCGGCTGTTATGGCGTCTGTTATGGCACACATCTCAGCCTCCCAGTCATAGGAGAGCGGGTTGATGCTGACCTTGCGCAGGCCGAGCTGGTCACTGAGCACTTCGGCCTGGCGGCTGTCAAGATCTTTCTGGTAGAAAAATATGCTGGCCGAATGGGTGTCGGCGTGGTCAATCGTCTTGCGGAGCATGGTCAGGGAGCTTTCCTTGTTCTCGGCGTTGCCTGCGGTGATCTGTTCCAGGCCGTAGTCACGGGCGAAATAGCTGAGCGAGGGGTGCCATACCATGAAATGCTCTCCCGCATGTGATGCGAGACGGCTCTCGAAGTCGCGGTCAAGCGAGTCGAGCCGCTGGGCGAAGCGCTCATAGTTGCGACGGTAATAATCCTCGTTCGAGGGGTCAATCTTTACCATCGCGTCGAGCATGTTTCTTACAATTATTTTTGCATTTTTGACTGAAGTCCAGGTGTGGGGGTCGATTTCCTCATGATGCACTGCGCCGTGACCGTGGCCGTGGCTGTGGGTACCAGTCACCGGGACCACCCCCTCCGAGGTATTGAAAATCGGCAGTTCGGGGTCTTCCTGGCGGATTTTGTCGAGGAGCGCGGCCTCGAAACCGATGTTGCCCATGCGCAGAAAGCCGATTGATTTGCGGAGATTCATTATATGGGTCAGCGACGGATCGTAGTTTTCCGGGTTTGCGCCGTTGGCAATCAGAGTTCTGATGTCTACCTTGTCGCCGGTGATCTGTTCGAGCAGATATTTCTGCGGCTCGATGCTGACGGTGACTATCGGGGTCTCGGAGGGAGCTGCCGAGCAGGCGGTCAGGAGCCATATGAGTCCCCCGATCGCAATGGTTAATATTGATATGTTTATTGTGGTTTTCATGACGCCGGATATGCTGTACTGTATATTAAACAAACTGCCCGCAGTTTGGTGCAGAGTAGAATATTTTTGCAAATATAAGCATTTTTTAGCAATTAAAGGGTGTCTATTAAGAATATTTTTCATTTTTGCCGCTTTTGGCGAATATCGTACTCAATCCGGCCATTGTCTGCAAGGCATTTTGAACTGAAAATGGGCCTGAGACAGAGAGGAGTCGGAAATTTTTACTATCTTTGCAACTTCTAAAACAATCTCAAAAAATGGCAACACAAGACGAAGTTTTCAAAAAGATAGTAAGCCATGCCAAAGAATATGGCTTCGTGTTTCAGTCAAGCGAAATTTATGACGGTCTCTCGGCTGTCTATGACTACGGTCAGAACGGCGTTGAGCTCAAGAACAACATCAAGCGCTACTGGTGGGATTCGATGACTCTGCTTCATGAGAATATCGTGGGCATCGACTCCGCCATTTTCATGCACCCCACCATCTGGAAAGCTTCGGGCCATGTGGATGCCTTCAATGACCCCCTGATTGACAACCGCGACTCCAAGAAGCGCTACCGTGCCGATGTGCTCATCGAAGAGCAGATCGCCAAGATCGAAGACAAGATCGAAAAGGAAGTGGCCAAAGCCGCCAAGCGTTTCGGCGACTCTTTCGATGCTGACATGTTCCGCCAGACCAACGGACGTGTGCTTGAATATCAGGCCAAGCGCGACGCTCTCCACGAACGTTTCGCAAAGGCTATGAACGACGGCGATCTTGACGAGCTCCGCGCCATCATCATCGACGAGGAGATTGTCTGCCCCATCTCAGGCACCAAGAACTGGACTGAAGTGCGTCAGTTCAACCTCATGTTCAAAACCGAAATGGGTTCGACCGCTGACGGCGCAATGACCGTCTACCTGCGTCCGGAAACCGCCCAGGGCATTTTTGTCAACTATCTCAACGTGCAGAAGACCGGCCGTATGCGCATCCCCTTCGGTATCGCCCAGATCGGCAAGGCTTTCCGTAACGAGATCGTGGCCCGCCAGTTCATCTTCCGCATGAGAGAGTTCGAACAGATGGAAATGCAGTTCTTCGTGCGCCCCGGCTCGGAAATGGAATGGTTCAAGACATGGAAAGAATTCCGTCTGCGCTGGCACAAGGCTCTCGGCCTCGGCGACGAGAAATATCGCTACCACGACCACGAAAAGCTGGCCCACTATGCCAACGCCGCCACTGACATCGAATTCCAGATGCCCTTCGGCTTCAAGGAAGTGGAAGGCATCCACTCCCGCACCAACTTCGACCTCTCGCAGCATGAGAAGTTCTCCGGCAAGAAGATCCAGTATTTCGATCCGGAGCTCAATGAAAGTTATACACCCTATGTGATCGAGACCTCTATCGGCGTTGACCGCATGTTCCTCAGCGTGCTCTGCTCAGCCTATGAGGAGCAGGAACTCGAAGGCGGTGACAAGCGAGTGGTGCTCCACCTGCCCGCTCCCCTCGCACCTGTCAAGTGTGCCGTGATGCCTCTGGTGCGCAAGGACGGTCTGCCTGACAAGGCCCGCGAGATCGTCAACGAACTTAAGTTCGACTTCTCCACCCACTATGAGGAGAAAGACTCGATCGGCAAGCGCTACCGCCGTCAGGATGCCATCGGTACCCCGTTCTGCATCACCGTTGACCACCAGACTCTTGAAGACAACACCGTCACCCTCCGCGAGCGTGACTCAATGGAGCAGAAGCGCGTCAAGATCGAAGATCTCCACTCGCTCATCCACTCTCAGGTGTCGCTCAACGCGCTTCTCCGCAAGCTCGCCTGATCAGGAGCTGACCCCGGTCAGCGAAAACAGATCATATCCTACGGAAAAAACAACTCTTTCCCCTCTTATTAAATAATGAAAATGAAGTTTCTGAAACATCTGATACTCGCAGTCATGATGATGCCTCTGTTCTCTTCATGCAACTACAACTCGCTTGTAGAGAAAAACCAGCAGGTAGAGCAGTCATGGGCTGAAGTGCAGAACCAGTATCAGCGCCGTTCCGACCTGATCCCCAATCTCGTGGCCACAGTTAAAGGCTATGCCACTCACGAAAGCGAGACCCTTGAGAAGGTGACCCAGGCCCGCGCGGCCGCCACATCGGTCAATATCAACGCCGAGGAACTCAACGAGGAGACACTCGCCAAGTTTCAGGAGGCACAGAACCAGCTCACAGGCGCGCTGAAATCGCTCCTGGCTGTCAGCGAGGCCTATCCCGACCTGAAAGCCAACGAGAATTTCCGCGATCTGCAGGTGCAGCTTGAAGGCACTGAAAACCGTATAGCGACCGCCCGCGGACGCTATACCCAGGCCGTGGCCGAATACAACACCTCTATAAAGAAGTTTCCCACGAACATCTATGCCGGATGGTTCGGATTCGAACCCCAGCCCCAGTTCAAGGCTGACGACGCCGCCCAGCGCGCTCCGGAAGTGAAATTCTAAGGCATCCTCGGTGGAGGATAGTTTAGAGAACAGGTGTTTTATAATAAAAGTCTAAAAAAATCTATGCGAAAGCTTTTTCAAACCATAGTGTGCGTATTGCTTGCAGGCGCGGCATTCGTCGGCTGCAACGATGACAACACTTGGGAAGACTATTCCGAATGGCGCGAGGCAAACGTGGCGTTCTATGACGAACAGCGCTTTGCAATGGGGCCTGACGGAAACATATACCAGTCGCTGACTCCGGCATGGAACACATCGGCCAACGTGCTGATCCGTTACCTCAATGACCGCAGCAAGACAGTAGGCAATCTCTCGCCGATGCTGAACTCGACCGTCGATGTGAAATATATCGGACGTCTTTACAATGACGTGCCATTTGACTCGTCATATCTTCAGACAGCATCATACGGCGACAGCATTTTCCGCACACAGCCCTCAAGCGTGATCCAGGGATGGACCATCGCTCTGCTTGACATGCGTGTAGGCGACAGCGCCCGTGTGGTCATCCCCTACAACCTTGCCTACGGTTCGTCAGGCTCAGGTATCATTCCTCCCTATTCAACTCTGGTGTTTGACATGAAGCTGGTCGACATACCCTTCTTTGAGGTGCGTCCCTGATCATCGGCTCTGAATCATTCACAAATCAGAATCTGCAATGGATTTCAAGTTAGAAGCTACTGCTCCCGGCACGGCCGCCCGCGCCGGCCTGATCACTACTGACCACGGCGAGATCCGCACTCCGATTTTCATGCCCGTAGGGACCGTCGGCAGTGTCAAGGCTGTGCATCAGCGCGAACTCCGCGAGGATGTGAAGGCCCAGATCATTCTCGGCAACACATATCATCTCTATCTGCGCCCCGGCATCGAGATTCTCGAAAAGGCCGGCGGTCTGCACAAGTTCAACGGATGGGACCGCCCGATTCTGACCGACAGCGGCGGTTTTCAGGTGTTTTCGCTCTCGGCCAACAGAAAGCTGACCGAAGAGGGCGCCTGGTTCCGTTCGCACATCGACGGATCGAAGCATCTGTTCACCCCTGAAAAGGTGGTCGACATAGAGCGTTCGATCGGAGCCGACATCATGATGGCGCTTGACGAATGCCCTCCGGGCACAGCCGAGCGCTCATATGCCCGCAAGTCACTTGATCTTACCCACCGCTGGCTTGCCCGCGGCTGGAAGCGCTACAAGGAGACCGAAGGCAAGTATGGCTACAGCCAGGCCTATTTCCCGATTGTCCAGGGTGTGACATACCCCGATCTGCGCCGCGAGTCGGCTAAGTTCGTGGCTGATCTCGGAGCCGACGGAAATGCCATCGGCGGTCTTGCCGTAGGCGAGCCGGCCGAGGTGATGTATGAGATGATCGAGGTGGTCAATGACATTCTGCCAGCAGACCGTCCGCGCTATCTGATGGGCGTAGGCACCCCGGCCAATATCCTTGAGGCGATTGACCGTGGCGTAGACATGATGGACTGCGTGATGCCTACCCGCAACGGGCGCAACGGTATGCTCTTCACCCGCCACGGCATCATGAACATGCGCAACCGCAAGTGGGCCGATGATTTCTCGCCGCTGCAGGAAGACGGTCCGAGCTATGTCGACACGGCATACACCAAGGCCTATGTGCGCCATCTCTTCATAGCCGACGAGATTCTTGCCATGCAGATAGCCTCGATCCATAACCTCGCATTCTATCTCTGGCTCGTTGAGGAAGCCCGCCGCCATATCATGGCCGGCGATTTCAGCAGCTGGAAGCGCGAGATGCTTGAGTGTGTGACCCGAAGGCTCTGACCGTGGCCACACTCTGACAGAGTTTTTTCTCAGCCATGTCCGAATTCTTTGAATATCTGAAGTTTTGAAAATACTTGACTGGTATATAATCCGCAAATTTCTCGGCACTTACGTGTTTGCCATTATGCTCATTCTGGCGATCACTATAATGTTTGACATCAATGAAAAACTTGATGCCTTCCTGAAAGCGCCCCTGAAAGCCACGGTGTTTGACTATTTTCTGAACTTCCTGCCTTACTTTGCCAACCAGTTCAGTCCGCTCTTCACGTTTATCGCGGTGATTTTCTTCACCTCCAAGCTGGCCGACAATTCCGAGATCATAGCCATGCTGTCGACCGGAATGAGCTACAGGCGTCTGCTGAGGCCATATCTTGTGAGTGCGACGGTCATAGCCGCGGCCACATATATGCTGAGCGCCTATATCATCCCTCCGGCCAATGTCAAGCGAATAGAATATACCAACACCTATGTGAAAAACAAGCGTGTGGACTTCGGGTCGAACATTCAGCTGCAGGTGGCCAAAGGTGAGATCGCATACATGCAGTCGTTCAACAATTCGCAGAAGACCGGCTACAAGTTTTCGCTCGAATCATTCGAGGACAAGAAGCTGGTTTCGCGTCTGACGGCGCAGACCATCAAGTGGGATACGCTTCATAACTGGACCGTGCGTGACTACATGATCCGCGATTTCGACGGCCAGCGCGAGACAATCCGTCGCGGTTCGCGTCTCGACACCATAATTCCCATCGAGCCGCGTGACTTCCTTATCTCGAAGAATGACCATGAGACCATGACCTCGCCGGCCTTGCGGGAGTACATCTCGCGCCAGAAGGAGAGGGGAGTGGCCAATATAAAGTCATTCGAGATTGAAAACCACAAGCGCTATGCCATGACGGCGGCCGCGTTTATTCTGACCGTCATCGGCATGTCGCTGTCATCGCGCAAGATCAAGGGTGGCATGGGTGTCAATATCGGCATCGGACTCGTGTTGAGCTTCAGCTATATCCTGTTCATGACCGTGACCTCTACCTTTGCGATCTCAGGCTACACTTCGCCTATGGTGGCAATGTGGATTCCGAATATACTCTATACGATTATCGCTCTTGTATTATATTATAAGGTGTCGCACCAGTAAGAGCTTCGGGGGGGAGAGGTTGCTGAAACGCCCACCGGAATGTTGCTCTGACTCAGGTGTCTGAAAAAACAACCGATGCTCCACGGCTGCAGTCGCAGTGGAGCATCGGTTGTTTTTTTGAGGTATGCGGAAGTGGATCAGAGTCCGTAGGTGAGGGTGGTGAGGTAGCGGAGACGTCCGTTCAGAGTGTTTGAACCGAAGGAGAGGGTGATGTAACCGTTGTTTCCGCCGAACCATGTGGCTCCGATGGAGGCGGGGGTGTTGCTGACCGATACGGGCATACCGTAGGTGGCTACAAGCGTGTTGTAGACGTTGTTGTAGCGGGCAAGGTCGTAGCGCGGGGTGGAATAGTAGAATGACGATGCGTCAAGGCCATGAGAACCATAATAGAGGGCTGCGTCGGTCCATACGTAGTTCAGGGCGCTGACGTTGCGCAGGTAGACGATATCATCGGTATATCCGTCGACGTGGTAGCCTGACGACAGGAGATAGTCAAGCGAGATGTTGATGGCGCTGCCGAATGTAAGACCGAGGATGCCGCGGATCACGGGAATGCGTCCGGCCGGTCTCCAGCCGCGAGGCGGCATGGGGCGGTGGTGTGGACGGGCCATGACGGGGCGGTAGGGACGATGGGGCGGCGCTACATGGGGCGGACGTGGCGCGGGATGATGGCCGATACCCGGACGGTAGCCGTTGTTGTTACCGGGGCGATGGTTGTTGCCGTTTCCGATGCCCGGACGGTG
>CAMXAZ010000044.1 GCA_947179295.1 uncultured Muribaculaceae bacterium | reverse complement strand
TTCTGCGAATTGATTTGCTATGACTGAATGTTATATCATCGGCATAGCGCGAATATTTACATTCCATTCTTTCAGCAAGCTTTGACATATCTTTGTCAAGGCTTTTGAGAACTATATTGGATAGAACCGGCGATGTTGGAGCACCCTGTGGTAGTACTTCGACACCCTCACTATCCGAAACTGTACATAGTCTGCAAATAATATTGATTACATCATTGCTTTGCAATCTGTCACCAAGCTCCCGATGCAGAGCCTGCCGCACCATAAGTTTGGTGATGCTCGGAAAGAAATTTTCAAGATCCATATTAAATATGCAGGTTTGACCTACGTGTATCAAAGCATTATCCTTGACACTTCTATCCAATACGAAACCGGTGGCGTGTTCATCGGGAACGAATATGGCTTGCAGAAGTATGTTGATTGCTGACTGGATAGCCTTCAATGGTTTGACCGGAGCACTAATTTTCCTATATCCGCCTGATTTCTTAGGTATTGTAAAATCGACATATGCGGATTGTCTTGCTTTGACGGATGCAAATCGCATTATCTGTCTGCCGGACTTGGGTTCGGTCAGACTCCAGCCATCAATCAACGGCGCTATGAAATTCAACACATCAAACAATTCTTTCGGGTTGCTGATGGTTATGTCCTTGAGATATTCTGCTATTTGGTCTCGCATAGTTTTATCAGTTTGCGAGAGCAGTGAAAACATCGGTCTTACTTTCGTGTGCGCCGGATGGTCGAGGCTTCGGCAATGTGCGCTGTGAACGAGGGAGTGCATTCCACATCACCGAGAGCGAAGCGAAGGTGATGGAACATGCACGACCGGAGTGAACAGCGTGCAGGGTCGATGCCGAGTAATAAACTTTGGAGTGCGCTCCGATAATTCGGAACGAAGTCTGCCGGATTCAGCAGACAGATGGCAAAGGTCTGACCGAAGTTTTCAATGTTCTCTTGTTTTATGACACAAAGCTACAACCGGTGTGGGAAAGATAATTTCTCACTTATAAAAATTGCTCGATTTTTGCAGTATTTTTGCAACATGTTCTCGCAAATTAAGCGGACGGAGGACTTCGAGCTGTTCACAATGGAGCAATATTTCCTGCACGAAGTCAAAAGCCGGGATCAGGTAATAACAAAAGTCTGTGTAATTCTCCCCTCTGGATGCGATTTCCTGACTGTGGTGCAACGGTTGTGTTTCAAGATAGCGCGGAAGTTCATCATGCGCACGAAGCACTACACGACATGGCGCAGAAGTATAACCATCAGTTGAAACGCCGAAGTAATTCAAGAAATAATCATCAGGCGAAAATTCCTCCGGATAGTCAAACCGGTTATCAGTCAATTTGCAGGCGGCCATCCTGTCAAGGGCATAAAGCCTTAAATCGCCATTCTCCACCTTCCTGCTCAAAAGATACCAACGGCGTTTGAACATTTTAAGCGCCAAAGGCTCAACCGAAATTGATTTATGCGGACGGGCACTTATATGGAAACCCTGATAATCAATTTCAAGAATGAGGTTTGATTTCAGAGCCTCTACTATCACATTGAGATGAATCGCTCCTTTGTCAGCCGGCTCAAGTAGTATCTTGTCCGAAAGATTACGTGATTGCGTGATTATGTTCTCTGTTGCTATCGTGCTCAAAAGCCAGTCAATTGTTTGATTGTGATTGAGAGAATCATCATCTATTTTATAGCGACTATACGGGCCTGCTTTAATGGTCTCTATATCAATGCCGAACTGTTCTCCGATAGCTCTGCGATGATTATAGAATGTCCGCCGATCAATCTCCGCTTCTCCACAATCCCTATAGAACTCTGAATCAGACCATTGGTCGTTAATCTCGGCGAGTGTCAACCCTTCGGGAGATTTCCGAAGGGTTTCAACAAGCCATAGATATCGTTTTAGAAGTAGTGCGACCATTATTCTTCCGGCATGAGATTGATGTTGTGTTCTTTTGCATAATCAACAACTCGTTTTGCAATCCGATCAAGATAACGGTCAGAGATTGAAGATGAAAATTGCGGAGTGTGAATCAGAAGCATCGGATTGGACACTTCATTTCGGACACTTACATTCATCCACTCATAGAGTACGGTTTCTTCATTTCCAAGGAAAGCAACGTTGAAGATATCGCCAAAGTATTCGTCTCCGTAAGTCTCTCGCGGGAAGTGCCCTACTGCAGCGATCACTATGGGGAAGTTGCGAAAGAAGTCGCTTGAGAGGACAGATACACGCTCAACAACTGATTGTTTACCGTCGACAGAGTCAGTGTGATTCTTATAGGCGGCATCACTCATGTCTGTGTGGAAAGACAGACGATGAAAATCAAGATGATCTTCTTTTGTCATCGTTTTTCTGTCTTTTAAATACAGCTCAAATATTTTATTGATGAGTTTCTGATAGTTGTACCACGTTCTTGCCGTTCCTTCGGCCCCTTTCAGATTACCCGTTTCCTCTGAACCGCTTCTAACCTGAAATTTTTGATTAGCCCAAGGATGCAAGGGGGAGCCAAATTCAATCATCGAGGAGTCAACTGATTCATAACCGATGCCATTGGAGACGATATTACGCCACTGCACGGCATTATCGGCAATTTCATTTTTATATTGCTCTATATTAGCTTCACGATCAATTGCCGGCTCTTGGCCGAGAAAAAGGATTTTAGCATTTGGGTTACCATGCCCAATATATCCGTCGGGCATATAATTCACTAAAGCTTTGAATTCATCTGAGTATTTCATCTGTTAGATTTTTTAGGTTGTCTTTCATTAACGCATTTAGACACTGCGTCCGCTTTAGCAAACGAAAAGGGCGCGGACATTCCTTTTTCATTTTGATTAGTCAGGCTCTGGTAAACCTTGAAGCTCAAATAATGGAAAAGGCAGACCGTGCCCCTATGACGGGACAAGCAGCCTACACGATTCATTATTCGGCGCTTCGTTAAATGTACCAGATTTGACTAAGCCGGATAACTTACGGGTAAGTTGTTTGCAATAAATATCATCCTCTGATGTGTAGTGCAAATTTAGCTAAATTTTTCTCACTTCCACAACTTTAGAAATATTTTTTGCACGGAGCTACCTGTTTCCAACGCAAAATTAGCCGCCGTATGGGAAATACAGTTTCCCGCATTCGATATTTGTTCAAATATTTCTGACCTCAGGACAAAACAAAGCCAGGCTTCTTGAATCGCAGAAGCCTGGCTTTGTTTTGTAGTTTTACGAGCTGTGATCTAAAATTTTATTTCGCTTCCAAAAGTCTGTTGACAGTCTCGGCAACCTCACGGGCATTAAGCCTGGCACCTTCAAGCGAAAAATGAGAATGGTCGTTTTTATAACAACGGTTCACCGTCAGGAGTCCTTCATGGTCTGCCATATGCTGCAACTTGCGGCCGATCAGTCCATTCAGATCAATGAACGGAACATTCTGCTGCCCAGCTACCTCGGCAGTCCATGCGCCAAATGATGCAGAATTGCTTTCAATCAGACCGTTGTCAAATTTATTGCGCGGAGTGTGACTGATCACAACCGGAACAGCCCCCTTCTCCTTTGCATCCATTATGAACTTGCGAAGATACCAGCCATAGGTATAGACAACCTTATATTGACCGTTGCTTTTCATTTTGAAAACTTTGCTTTCCGATCCCGTGCCGGACAATTCGGCTCTCTCCTTTCCGCTATTGATTGGTCCGGCATCGTTATGGCCGAACTGAATGAGCACTATATCTCCGGGCTGCAAGGCATTATAGATTTTATCCCAATGGCCTTCGTCAACGAACATTCGCGCGCTTCGTCCGGGTATAGCATGGTTCTCAACCGAGGCTACTGCCGGATCAATATAATCCTGAAGCACACTGCCCCAGCCCCACATCGAGTTTTCATCAGAATCTTCATTCTTGACTGTGCTGTCACCGATGGTGAACACTACGGGACGGCCGGAAGTCCGGCTTTTGCCGGTGACAGTATCTGCCGCAACAGGCTTTAGGAAAGATGCCAGACGGCATTTTTTCAATCCTCTCAAGCCTTCAGCAGCAGATGCTGCATTGGTTCTTGCGCCGAATTCACTTGTGTGGATTCGGTCAATATAAAACATAGTCTTTACCTTCTCCTTGCCGAAACGCTCAAACTTGGCGGCTGAAATTTCATTAAGATCTATGAACGGGACCTTCATTTCTTTTGCAACCTGACGGGCCCAGAGACCGAATGTCTCGCTGACACGCTCTATGACCGTGCTGTCGGCATCAGCCCATGCATTGCGCGGTGTAAGCGATAGCAATATCGGATTCGCGCCCTTCGCCTTTGTCTCGCGGATAAAACGGCGCAGATATTCACCGTAGGTATAGACTATGCGTTGCTCTCCGGTTTCTTTGATGGTCACATGGAGTGTGTCTTTGCCGATTCCAGGAATCGAGGCTCTTGCCCGGCCACTGTCATAAGGGCCGTTGTCATTATGTCCAAGCTCGATCATCACCCAGTCGCCTTTACGCACACCGGACAATACATCCGGCCAAAGACGTTCATAGAACGTGCGACTGCTTGTGCCTCCGAGTGCATGATTCTCGACTGTGATTTTTTCATTGTCGAAATAATCCGGGAAGAAACGCCCCCAGCCCCACTGCCCGTTATTCCCGTTACCAAGAGTGCCGGTTCGCATGGTGGAATTACCAACGAGGAAAAGCACCGGATTGTCGCCTTTGCGCAATGATCCGGCAAGCGGACGAGCAAAACGAGCTTTATTCAGACTGTCAAGCGTGTTATCTACAACCTGATTCCGGTCTTCCATCGGCGCAGCTACAGTCTTGCGCCGGGCAGACATAAGTTGAGGCACCATAAGGGCCATAGCTACCAGGCCTGCGACAACGGATTTTCTGCAAATTTCGATATCCATCAAAAAAAGATCAATTCAAAATATTATTTGTCAGTTATAACGCTGAAGACGAGCTACCGCGCAATTATAATTATACAGCGTTTCAAGAAAATCACGACGAGCGGCAAGGAAATAATTAAGTTCCTGCATATATGTCAGAAAATTAATCTGCCCACCATCAAAAGCCTTTTTCAAGAGTTCGAAATCGGAATTGTCATTCATGACATCTTCATACTGATCAAGAAGTTCACGGTACTGAAGAGCCTTTTCGTAGTCACCTGACATAGCAGCCGACAGACGTATCAGTTCCATTTCCTGCTGCATTTCAGCAGCTCCGGCCTGCAGGCGGGCAGCTTTCACTTTTTTATTACCAGTAATGAACGGCAGACTTACAGCGACAGAAAATCCATTAAATCTGTCGCCCATCTCCCATTCATGACTATAGCCGAGAGTAAAGCCCGGCAGCAAGGACCGCTTCTCGACTTTAAGCAATGATTTCTGAACTTCAGCATCAGCTTTCATGGCCGCTATAGCCGGATCTTTTGCCCGCAGATTTTCCACATCCGGGCGAAGAGACGCAAGATTCACCTCCGGATAAGCATCTCCGACTGAAGCTACAAGATCTTCAACTTCTTTGCCTCCGTTCAGAGCTCGCAGAGAGGCAAGCATCGCAGCATATTCTCCACGCAATGTTTTCAATTCTCTTTCTGCCGCGATTTTTTCAATCACAGATTTATTATAGTCGAGTTTTGTCTCATTGCCCTCATCGACAGCTTTTTTGAAGGTTTTCTGGAGAGACGAAAGCCCGTCGCAGATTTTTTCTGTTGCGGCAATACGCTGCTTTGTATAAATTATATCTATCAGAAGCAGACGCACTTCCTGACGCGCTTCAATCATTGCAGACTCCTGCAGATACTGCATAGCAGTCTGAGATTTGCGTATAGCCTCACGTCTGGCAGCATATACACCCGGCCAATCAAATCCCTGAGAGATCGAGAAATTGCGTTTGTCTCCGATTCCTTTTGCCCCCCACAGACTTTCAAATCCGACTTCCGGAGCGTCAAGGGTATTTTCAGACTTCAGTGACGCTATTGCCGCCTGATTTTCAGCATCGGCATATTTCAGAGCCATGTTATTTGACACCACTGTATTCAGAACCTTGTCAAAATCTGAAGCCGAGGCAGAGCACACTGAGAGGACCAAGGCCATCAACGATATTGAAAATTTCATCTATATATCTTAATATCAATGTTTAAACTACTTTTCCTTTTTGCGCTGAGAATAATAATATACTAACGGGACTACAAAGATATTAAGTATTGTCGAGGTTAGCAAACCGCCAAGGATCACAATGGCCAATGGAGACTGTATCTCATTGCCCGGCTTATCACCGTTCACTGCGAGTGGAATCAGCGCAAGAGCTGAACTCAGGGCCGTCATAAGAATCGGGTTCAGACGGTCGGAAGAACCATGACGAATACGCTCCATCAAACCGACGCCCTCCTGACGCAACTGATCGTAGCGCGACATCAGCAACATACCGTTGCGGGTAGTGATTCCAAGCAGCGAGATAAAGCCTATTATAGCCGGGATGTTAAGTTCGCCTGTTGTCAGTCTCAGCAGAAAAACTCCACCTATTATGGCAAGGGGCATGTTCAGAAGTATGATCCCTGACTGCGTAGCGCTATGGAACTGGCCGTAAAGCAACAAAAATATTATGACGAGTGCTATGACTGATACCAGAGCAAGGGTTCCGGCTGCTTTAGCTTCATTTTCAAATTGTCCGCCATAGCTGATAAAATATCCTTCCGGCAATTTTATTTCTTCATCAATCTCAGCCCGGATATCATCCACCACTCCTTTCAGATCGCGGTCAGCGACATTAGCCGAGACTACAATCCTGCGGCTCACATTTTCACGGTTAATAGTGTTCGGGCCTGTGGCCGACACAATGTCAGCGACTTCACTCAACGGCACCTTGCCCTTTGGAGTATCAATGGCCAATGCGGATATATCCTCTATCGTAGACCTGCTTGACGGAGCCATTCTCAAAGTGAGATCATAGGGAAACCCGTTTTCATATACCTGCGACACTTTTTCTCCGGCAAGTGCGATATTGATAAAATCGGCGAATTCCGGCATGGTCACCCCATAATATGCAAGCATGTCACGTCTGGGGCGGATGTCAAGCTGAGGTCTCTCCACCTGTTGCTCGATATTCACATCAACAACCCCGTCAACAGAAGCAATATGATTTTTTATTTCATTACTTATATTATATAAGCGCTGAAGGTCATCGCCAAAAATTTTTATTGCAATCTGAGCTTCAGTGCCTGAAAGCATTGCGTCAATGCGGTGGGATATGGGCTGCCCGATTTCCACGTTGACACCGGGCAAATGAGAAAGTTCATGGCGAAGATCCGCAAGAAGTTCCGCACGGCTCCGGCCGTGATCAAGTTTATAAGGGGCCTCAATTTCTGAGACATTCACACCGAGAGAGTGCTCGTCAAGTTCCGCACGCCCGGTTTTACGGGCCGTCAATGAAATTTCAGGCATAGAAAGTATTATTTTCTCTGCTTCACGGCCGAGGCGGTCACTCTCTTCAAGAGAAATTCCCGGAAGAGTGCTGACGTTTATAGTAAGCGACCCTTCATTGAACGGAGGCAAAAAACTGCGGCCGAGGGTGAAGAAAATTCCGATGGCGACCAGCAGCAACAGTCCGGTGGCGATGAAAATGGATTTCACATGCCCGAATGACCAGGCAAGAGCCTTGTCATAGCCTGAACGAAGCCACTGCGAAAACTTAGGTTCTCTGTCAAGAGCCTGCATGGCCTTTTTACTGCCAAGAAGGAATGAGCAAAGCACAGGGGTGACTGTCAGCGCCACTATTGTTGATGCTATAAGAGCCACAATAAATGAAATTCCAAGCGGCTTGAGCATTCGGCCTTCCATGCCGTCAAGAAAGAACAGCGGCAAGAAGCTGGCCATGATTATCAGCGAGGAGTTGAAAATCGGCAGACGCACCTCTTTCGAGGCTTCATAAATCACAGATATGACCGATTGTCCTTTTTTAAGATTTTCTCTAAGCCGCTTATAGACATTCTCCACATCGACAATCGCATCATCCACCAAAGAGCCTATAGCGATGGCAATGCCGCCGAGGCTCATTGTGTTGATTGTCATTCCAAGCCAATGCAGAACAAGCACGGTAACAATAATGGACAAAGGAAGAGCCACAAGCGAAATGAGAGTCGTGCGCAGATTCATCAGGAAGAAGAACAGCACAACAATTACAAATATCGCTCCGATAAACAATGCCTCCTGCAGATTGCTGATAGAGGTGGATATGAACTCCGACTGACGGAAAATATCTGTGTTGACAAGCACATCAGACGGCATTGTCTTTTGCAACTGCTCCAGACAGTCTTCTATTTCCTCTGTCAGGTTTATAGTGCCTACCGCCGGCTGCTTTGTCACTGTAAGCAATACCGCCGGAGTGGCATTGACTGAGGCGGTGCCGAGACGGGGTTCCGCTGCACCGACTTTCATTTCAGCCACATCGCAAAGCCTGACCGGCATACCCGCATCATTCGTGAGAATAACCGTATTACTGATTTTGTCAAGATCCGAAGTAGCGATATCTCCTTTTATTATATACTCGTTGCCGTGCTGATAAATCACTCCTCCGGAAGCATTGCTATTCATCTGTGATACAGCATCACGCACTGCTGTCAGAGTGACACCAAACTGCTGCATTGAGGCAGGATCAAGCAAAATCTGATATTCGCGGGCATCGCCTCCGATCACAGATACAGACGAAACGCCGGAAAGCGACAGCAGTCTCGGCCTGATGCGGCTGTCTGCAATAGTGCGTAGTTCTTCCGCAGATGTTATCGAATCAGCCGTCAGACCGATGATCATAATCTCACCAAGGATGGACGACTGCGGACCGAGCGTCGGCGTGCCAACACCCGGAGGGAGTGTTCCTTCTATTTCAGAGAGCTTTTCCGCTACAATCTGACGGGCAAGATATACGTCAGTACCCCAGTCAAACTCGACCCATACAGACGAAAGGCCGGTAGCTGAAGCCGAACGAACCCGACGTACACCGGTGGCGCCATTAACCGAAGTTTCCACCGGATAAGTGATCACCCGTTCGATTTCTTCCGGAGCCATACCAGGGGCTTCAGTCATCACAACGACCGTAGGAGCATTCAGATCAGGAAATATGTCGACTTCTGTACGAAGCAGCACAATGGCCCCGTAAATCAGCAACAATGCCGAAATCACAACAACCGCCAGACGGTTGTCAAGCGAAAATCTAATTATTCTGTTGAGCATAACCGAATGAGACCTGATTTATTTAGTGAGAATGTGAATGACCTTCCGGAACAACAGTAGAGGTTTCTGCCAGTCTGACAAATGTCGATCCGTAAGTAACTACAGAATCCCCTTCATTGACTCCTGACAGCACTTCGATTCTGCGGCCGTCACTACGCCCCAAAGTTACAGGCTGTTTCTTATAGGCATGGTCATCAACTTTTACATATATAAAATTTTCGCCTTGCTGTTCCGACACTGCCCCGACGGGCACTGCCAGGGCCTCAGCCTTGTCTGTACCAATCAGATAGACCTCGGCAGGCATACCGGGGACAACATCGCCATTACTGTCAAACGAAAAATACACTGCGACATAGCCCGGTAAAGTAGTGCCTGTGGGCGATGATGACAGAATCGTGCAGTTACGATCAGCCAATGACACCATCTCTCCTCCCCGCGAAGGTCTGAAATTGGCGGTGGCTACTTTCGGGAGGAAGGCGGCCTCTGCGGCAGGGAGCAAAGCCCGCAATGTCAGGCGGGAATTACGTCCTATCACAGCGATAGTCTGGCCTGCTTCCACATAGGCTCCGTCATTGACCGGCAGTTCTGAAATCACACCCGGAATACCGGCTACCGCACTTCCGCCAGCCGCAACAGGACTGAAAGCGCTTTTTGCCTCTTCATAGGCTCGCAAAGCCTCATTATAATCTTTCTTGGTTACTATGCCCTCTTTAAGAAGCGGTTCGAGCCTGTCAAGTTCACGTTTTGCAGCCTGAAAATTCGCTTTGGCAGCTTCATTAATATCTCCGCCACTGACATTTTTGGCCGAAACGGATGCTATGATCTCACCGGAGCGCACACTTTTGCCAAGTTCAACACCTCGTGAAAGCCTCACGATTCCTGATGTGGGAGCACTGACAACCGCCCTGTCAGACGATGCCGGAAGAATCTCGCCGACAGTTTTAACGACTTCGGCAAAAGGAGCTTTCTCAATAGCCTCTGATTTCACTCCAAACCGGAGGGCATCAGAAGGAGACATCACGATTTCGCCTGTATGGTCATGCTTGTGCTCATGCTCCTCCGCTTCAGCAGAATGGCCGTCAGAATGATTATGACCTGAACAAGAAACAAGTACAGCTGTCGCAAAAAGCAGTAAAGATGGTGCAACTGGTTTTGATAATTTAAAAAGCATTGTCTTCAAAAAATTTTCATTGAACATCGGTTCTGGTCTGAGCCGATAAATCCAGAACCACGGTATCAGAAGTTGCCACAAAGGTAGCAATGACACATAAAATAAATGTTGCAGAATCTCGGATAAACCTTGCAAAATTGCAAACGCCCCCTCATTGTCAGACCAAGGAGCAAAAGGAATGACAGTATGCTGCATTCTCGCTCACGGCTCACCATTATATCGGAATACCTGTCGGCGAACATGTGTAGAGTCGGTTTTAATATACTCCATTAGCTTGTGGATAGCCTCACGGTTCGATTCGGCAGATACTTGGGGCGATTGCTTGGCCGCCATCACTGAATAAATTATCTCCACACCTACCATAAATATTACCGGCAGGAAGAAAAGAAGAAAACCTCTTGCAGGATTGAAGTATCTATCTGCATAATGCTTCATAACGGCCTTACTTCTACGGCGTCCGTAAATCTTCTCAGGCCATATCAACGACACGATTACCAATATAAAATAGGAAGCCATCACAAATATCGACAAGGAGCCATCAACAGAAAAACAAAGAAACAGAACAGGCATATATATAAAAAAAGTAACATACATCAGCAGTATGCCAATTCCTGTGCAACGGTAATTGTACTCATACAAACGTTCTCCGGTCCACCAAAGGTAGTCCCAGAAATAAAACTTATATTTATCTTCCATCCGTTTCTTCATAGGCTATCGGATAAAGAGCATAAAAATGCAACAGATCATGGCCACCATGACAATCACAATCTGAATACGGCGGCGCAATTCGGGCTTGCAACCATCGAAGACCCACAGTTTGCTATTGGACTGCCAATGGCACGCCCACTGCCACCTGCGCAACAGACCCGTGAGCCATACGGCAAGCAAAACGGCAGCAAACATCAAACCGAAATTCGGATGTGACTGTACCCGCTCGACGAACGCTTCAGCCTTGATATTCACAAGCTCATATATGTAAGCAATTCCGCTCAAAGTGGTAATAATTACAGATTTATATTGCAAATATAACGATTCCAACCAAATCTTATGCATATTAACACACTTTAACCAATCGGGGGAGTAAATGTGAATTATATGTTAATTTTGCGGCATAACCTATTTTTAAGAGTTACATATTATGAAAAAAGTATTATTACTCCTCGTATCGGTTTGTCTGCTGGCCGGTATGTCATCGTGCAAAAGAACTATCAACAAAATGTTAAATGAAGCTACACAATCTTCTGCATTTGATAATGCCAAGGACATTCCGGATGTCCGGACACTCAACGATGTCAAAGAAATGTTGCTTTCCAAATGCGATACTGAAAAAATGCCGGTTTACGCCATTGGTCTTTTTGAGATTGAAGAGCTTTCAGGAAAAGCCCTATTTGCAAATGTAAAGATGCTAAATGCAGACCGGACACAGACTTATTCCCAAAATTTCCAATTCGATGGTGAAGTTTCCGCACTTGACAGTAGCAGCGACAAACCAAACAAATCGCCGATAGATCTGAAAACTCTCGACATGAACATGATAGCCAAAGGAATTGAAGATGCAAAATCTCAGATCCCGGAAGGCTACACATATAGAACTGTGAGAAATCTGCTTATCGAAGACGGGACAACCCGTATAACCATAGCTGTCACAAAGGACGGAGAGGAAACTGTCACCAACGCCGGTCAGACATCCGAAGTCTATTATAACGCAGATTTCGAGATCGACAATGCAACAGGCAAAGCGACTGACAAGAATTAGAGGTCGTACATTTGTACGGTTAAATGTACGACCTCTTAATCTATCCGATATACAATACATTTCAGGTGCTTATGGCGCAATTATGCAATGCCGTAGGCACCTGCTTTTTCATTCAATACATCTCAAAAACGCAACTGTTTTTGGACCTGTTGCCCATGGAAGTGCTGATCAATGATATGTAATCCAAGAGAGGGGGCGAAAATCACAACACAAAAATTTGAAAGAGGCACGTTCCGGCTACAAACTTTTTGGCTTTACAAGCATGTTTATTCATTGCTTTTTCATAATTTTGCAAGTCAATTAGCAATACAGATGGATAAGGAAATCATTTTTGACGGACGGCGATTCCATTTCACTGATAGTGGTGACGGAACAGACACGATTGTGCTCATGCACGGTTGGGGTTGCGATCATTCAACCCTTGCCTCTGTCGAGCGCACAGCTCTTGCCTGCGGTTATCGTGTGATAAATGTGGATTTCCCCGGTTTCGGACAGTCTGAAGAGCCGGATGATGTCTGGGGAGTAGAGCAATACACACGTTTGATCGAACATTTGATCGGCAGTCTGTCGCTCAAGACTCCTCCTGTATTACTCGGACACTCTTTCGGAGGCCGTGTCGGCATCCTCTATTCCTCACGCAATCCCGTAGGAAAGCTCATATTGGTTGATGCCGCCGGCATCAAGCCTAAGCGCACATTCAGATACTACCGGAAAGTCTACACATTCAAAGCCTTGAAACGGCTGATGTATCTAATATTCGGCCACGATGAAGCAGAACGCCGTCTTGACAAGCGGAGGGCAAAAGCCGGATCAAGTGACTATGCGGGGGCTTCGCCGATGATGCGCCGGATACTCTCCAAAGTAGTCAATGAAGATCTCACTGACAAACTGCCGATGATCAAAGCCCCCACCCTTCTCATCTGGGGCGAGGATGACACCGCGACTCCGATCAGCGATGCCCGCAAGATGGAAAAACGCATCCCCGGTGCAGGACTGGTCTCTTTCGCCGGCTGCGGCCATTATAGTTTCCTCGATAATCCCGGCCAGTTTGCCGCCGTATTGCGCAGCTTTCTAACCGCCAAATAAAATCAAAACAGAATCATGCTTGTATATATTACCATTGTCATAGCTGCCATAGCGCTGGTGTTTGAGTTCAGACGACAGCTAATGATGCTTCAGCAGAACTCCTACCGCAATGACCGCTACAGCCGTTGGCTTTCAACGTCACAGGACAGCACCTCAGCCATGCGCCTTGTCAGCGGAGCCGTATTACTGGCCTCTCTGTCAACCCTGACACCGGCAATATGGATATCATCAGGGCTTATATGCGCAGTATCTCTAATAAACACGATCATCCTCGCCCGAAAGAAATACAAAAAGCCGCTTGTGATGACCCGCCGGGCCTCCCGCATACTGGCAACAATGCTTCTGCTGACTGCGATACCCGCTGTGATCTGCGTCTTTGTCTGCCTGGCTCAAGGAGCGTCTCTGATATTTGTAGCTGACATTATCCTTGCCGCATTCTGTTTTTCACAATGCTTCGCACTCGCTGCAAACTGGCTGCTGAAGCCGGTCGAAGCCAATATCAACCGCAAATACTATCAGGACGCAGAGCGGATTCTGCGCGGGATGCCTGACTTGAAAATCATCGGCGTGACCGGAAGTTATGGAAAAACAAGCACCAAGCACTATCTCAACCGCATCCTTTCGGAGAAATATGACGTGATGATGACTCCCGGCAGTTTCAACACCACAATGGGGGTGATCCGCACTGTCAGAGAATATCTCAAGCCCTACAACGAAGTATTTATCGTTGAAATGGGTGCCAAACAGCCTGGCGACATCAAAGAGATCTGCGATCTGGTGCATCCGGAGATCGGAATCGTAACCGCCGTGGGTGAGCAGCATCTCGAATCGTTCAAGACCATTGAAAATGTGCAGCGGACAAAATTTGAGCTCATAGACTCGCTCCCGGCCGACGGACTTGCTGTTGTAAACAATGATTTCCCCTTCGTTGCCAACCGCAAGGTCGACAATGTAAAGTGCATCCGCTATGCAGTGAGTGAATGTGGCTCGGCCGAATATATCGCCGATGACATCCGATACTCAGCTCATGGTACCTCATTCACAGTAGTTGCTCCGTCAGGCGAAAAATTCGAATTCTCAACCCATTTGGTCGGCGAATGCAACGTATCAAACTTGCTGGCCGCCATAATAGTAGCACTGAAACTTGAAGTTCCTGTTGAAAAGATCCGCTATGCTGTCAATGATATCCAGCAGGTAGAGCACCGTCTGAACATGAAACGCACCCACGGTGGCGTGACTATCATAGACGATGCTTTCAATTCCAATCCCACAGGGTCAAAAATGGCGCTTGACGTATTGAAAATGATGACCGGCGGACGACGCATAATTGTCACTCCGGGAATGATCGAGCTGGGCGAACGCCAGGAAGAGTTGAATGCGAAATTCGGCGAATACATAGCCGGAGCCGCTGACATAGCCATCATAGTCGGACACTATAACCGTGAAGCCATCACATCAGGCATCAAGTCAGCCGGGGCGACATCTCTTGACGTACACACTGTCAACTCTTTCAACGAAGCCCAGCAGCTGTTGGCAACAACTTTGAAACCGGGCGACACTATCCTCTACGAAAATGACCTCCCGGATACATTCAAATAAACAAAACACTCTATTCAGATATATAACAACCAAAAATGAAAACAAACATCGGAGTCTTTTTTGGCGGACGCTCTACCGAGCATGAGATTTCTGTCATCTCGGCATCGCAGGCCATGCATGCAATAAACCGCGACAAATATGACGTCACACCTATATATATAACCAAGCAGGGACGGTTCTATACCGGAGACGCTTTATTTGAGATCTCAAACTACCGCAACATCCCCTCGCTGCTTGAAAAATGCACTGAAGTCTATCTGAAACCGGTTTATGGAGACTACAATCTATACCGCGCCAAAACCGGTGGACTATTCGGAGCCAAAGGTCCGGTCTGCACACTTGACGTAGCCATCCCCGTACTCCACGGCACCAATGTTGAAGACGGAATTTTCGAAGGTGTGCTTGAAACAATCGGAATCCCCTATGCCGGATGCGACACCCTTGCAAGCGCCAACGGTATGGACAAAATCACCATGAAAATGATTTTGCGCGAATCCGGAGTTCCTGTGATCGACTATGTATGGTTCACTGATAAGCAGTGGTTCAGCCAGCGTGACGAGCTTATAGCAAAAATCGAAGCGAAAATCGGCTATCCGGTAATTGTAAAGCCCGCCAACCTTGGATCAAGCGTAGGCATCGGACGCGCCGGCAATAGAGAGCAACTTATTGAAAAGGTAGATATCGCCCAGAAATACAGCTCCCGGCTCATTGTCGAGCACATGGTCGACAATCTGAAAGAAATCAACTGTTCTGTGCTCGGTGACTGCGATGAATATGAGTCATCGGTTCTTGAAGAACCCATAAAAAGCGCCGAGATCCTTTCGTATGAAGATAAATACATGGGAGGTACCAAGGGTGCCAAAGGTATGCAGGCATCACAAAAAAGAATTCCGGCGGAACTCCCGGCGGAAATGACTGATAGAATCCGCTACCTTGCCGGAGAGACATTCCGAGTGCTCAGCTGTCACGGAGTGAGCCGCATAGACTTCATTGTCGATGATGACACCAATGAAATATTTGTCAATGAAATCAACACAATACCCGGTTCTCTCTCATTCTATCTTTGGGAAGCTACCGGCCTGTCATTCGACAAACTCATGGATCGTCTTGTGCAGCTCGCCCTTAAGCGCAAACGCGAACAAGGCCTGAAGACCGTCAGCTATGACCAAAACATCTTCTCGATGTCAGGAGGTGTCAAAGGCGGTGTCAAGGGCGCCAAATCACCCAAACACTGATCTGTCATGGGAAGCATCGGTTTCTGGATTGCATACTGCATCGGCTTCGGGATTCTTGGCGGTGGCCTCTATACATATATGTCCGGACGTAAAAAACGCCGCTGGGCACTTTTCATCAGGGCCACCCTCATATATACGGCCTTCGCTCTGGCATTCGTGTGGCTGCTCTATAAAATAGCATAGAGCGGCCGGGATGCTACGCGGCGGAACCGTTCAATCATGATGATACGGTTCCCCGCGCATGATAGTCATGGCCCGGTAAAGTTGTTCGGCAAAAAACAGTCGTACCATTTCATGGGTGAAAGTCATCCGCGAGAGCGAAAGTTTATCATCGGCCCTTGAATAGACCTCCTTTGAGAATCCATAAGGACCGCCGATAATGAACACCAGCCGCTTCAGGCCCTGGACCATACGGCGCTCGATCATTCCTGAAAATTCTCTCGACGTGAGTTCTTTCCCTCGCTCGTCAAGAAGCACCACTACATCGCCCGGCTGCAATGCCGCAAGGATAGCTTGGCCCTCGCGCTGTTTCTGGCTTTCTTCCGAAAGTGCTTTTGCTGCCTTGATGTCTGTTATGACGCAAAGCTCCATCGGCATGTAGCGGTTACAACGCTTAAAATACTCCGCAATGCCACGTTCTATGTAATCGGTTGACGTTTTTCCGACTGCTATCAATGTTATTTTCATGAATCAATTATTTATTCTCCATCAATATGAAAACTAAAGACGAACTTATTGACGACCTTCTCAATCTTGCCTTTGCTGAAGATGTTGGCGACGGAGACCACACCACCCTCAGCACCATCCCCGCAGAAGAACAGGGCAGACAGCATCTCATAGTCAAAGAAGAGGGTATTCTCGCAGGCGTTGAAATAGCGCGCAAGGTATTCGAAAAATTCGACCCCCAGTTAAAAATGACCGTATTCATCGAAGATGGCTCCCATGTAAAACCGGGCGATATTGCGTTTGAGGTTGAAGGAAGCGTCCGCTCCTTGCTCCAGACAGAGCGCGTAATGCTCAATATCATGCAGCGAATGAGCGGCATTGCGACCCAGACTGCCAAATACCAGCAGAAACTCGAAGGCCTGAAGACCAAAGTTCTTGACACCCGCAAGACCACTCCCGGTATGCGCATGCTCGAAAAAGAAGCTGTGCGTATAGGAGGCGGCTGCAACCACCGCATCGGACTCTTTGACATGATTCTCATCAAGGACAACCATGTTGATTTTGCCGGTGGCATTCCGCAGGCTGTAAGTGCGGCTCGCAAATATCTTGCCGAAAAAGGCAAAGATCTGAAAATCGAACTTGAAGTCCGCAACGAGGACGAAATCCGCCAGGCTCTTGAGGCAGGTGTAGACCGCATCATGCTTGATAATTTCACCCCTGAGCGCACACGCGAAGCAGTGAAGCTCATTAACGGACGCACCGAAATAGAATCATCGGGAGGTATCACCCTTGACACCCTCCGCAGCTATGGCGAATGCGGCGTGGACTTCATCTCTGTCGGAGCGCTCACTCACTCAGTCAAAGGTCTCGACATGAGCTTCAAGGCAATGAAATAGCCAACGGCAAAGGGTCATTTTGACACCCTTGCCGCCTGCATGTCATCAATACTGAAGCCTGCAAAATCATCAATGATTTTGTGGGCTTTTCCGTTGATGCGTTCACGCGAATTGGTTGTGGCAAGTCCGATTACAGTCGCTCCTGAACGGCGTCCGGCCTCAAGCCCCTGCATCGAGTCTTCAAACACGAAACAGTCCTCGATCGGCACTCCGATCATAGACGCACCTTTCAGATATCCTTCAGGGTCCGGCTTGCTGTTTGTCACCAGCCCGGCCGTCACAAGAGCGCTCACCATCTCTTTCAGTTCAGGATGAGCCTTGAAAAGATAGCTCATCTTGACATCATCACTACTGGTCACAACGGCGAACGGGATATCCGCTCCGGCAAGACTATGCAGAAACTTTTCCACGCCCGGTATCCAGGGATAAGTCATATTTTTTTCAAATTCGTGCAACTCTCTGACAATGCCGTCACGCTCCTCTTCAGGGAACCCTCTGAGAATTTCAGTCAATGTTGTACCCTTTATATCGTATGCGAAAGTTTCGCCGCCTACGTTGTAGCGACGTCCCATAGCGCCCCAGAATTTAGTGTATTCACCCTCGCTGTCAACGAGGACTCCGTCAAGATCAAAAAGCACACCTGTTTTTCTTTCCATATTATCAAAGTCTGTTAAGAAGCAATAAAAATCTATCATTAATTCAATGCAGTGTCATCACATCAGTTATGAACTACCCGCATGAGGGTGCAAAGGTACAACAAATTCTCAAATTCAACGCTTGGTTAAATGAGAGATTTATTGTAACTTTGCCGTGGGCTACTCTTTTTCAGGGAGCGCCCGCAAACACCACGATTTCACACCAATCATTGCATATAACAACACTATGGTCGTATTTTTCAAAAAAGGTGCCAACCTTATTTATGCCGTAGAGACTACCCACAAGTTCTCTGACTCAGAAAAAGAGAAACTCGCGTGGCTCTTCGACGGTGCTTCTCCCCTCTCTTCAACTTCGGTAAAAGGGCGATTCATCGGTCCGAGAAAAGAAATGATCACTCCGTGGAGTACCAATGCGGTAGAGATCACCCAGAATATGGGAATCGAGGGAATTACCCGAATCGAGGAATTCCACAAAGTCGGATCAGGCGAACCATCATTTGACAAAATGCTCTCCCGCCTTTATGACGGACTGAATTCCAAAGTGTTTACCACCAACAATACAGCCGCTCCAATAGAGCATATAGCCGACATCACGGAATACAACAAACGTGAAGGTCTGGCGCTGAGTGTTGAAGAAGAAGATTATCTCCGCGACCTTAGTACACGTCTGGGACGTCCGCTCACCGACAGTGAAGTTTTCGGTTTCTCTCAGGTCAACAGCGAACACTGCCGCCACAAAATTTTCAACGGCTCTTTCGTTATTGACGGCGAGGAGAAACCGCTTTCATTATTCAAGCTTATCAAAAAGACTTCTCAGGTCAATCCCAACAAGCTTGTATCGGCTTACAAAGACAATGTGGCATTTGTAGAAGGCCCTACCGTGGCTCAGTTCTACCCCACTCATCCCGAACGTCCTGACTATTTTGAAGTCCGCGACCTTAAGACAGTACTCTCTCTCAAAGCCGAGACTCACAACTTCCCCACAACAGTGGAACCCTTCAACGGCGCAGCCACCGGCAGCGGCGGTGAAATCCGTGACCGCCTCGGCGGAGGACGCGCCAGTCTGCCATTGGCAGGTACTGCTGTGTACATGACATCATATCCCCGTCTCGGAAACTATCCCTGGGAACTCATGATGAATCCGCGTGCATGGCTTTATCAGACTCCTGCCGAAATTCTCATCAAGGCCTCTAACGGTGCTTCTGATTTCGGCAACAAATTTGGCCAGCCCCTCATCTGCGGCTCGCTCCTGACTTTCGAGCACGATGAAAACGGCAAAATGTATGCCTATGACAAAGTGATCATGCTTGCCGGAGGTGTAGGCTATGCTGCTGCCAAAGATGCCATCAAGGGCACTCCTGAAGCAGGTGAAGCTGTTGTCGTGATGGGTGGTGACAACTATCGCATCGGCATGGGCGGCGGTGCAGTCTCTTCTGTGGAAACCGGGCAGTATGCATCAGGCATAGAACTCAACGCCGTGCAGCGCGCCAACCCCGAAATGCAGAAGCGTGTCTCAAACGTGATCCGCGCACTGGCCGAAAATGACAACAATCCGATTGTTTCAATCCACGACCACGGCGCAGGCGGCCATCTCAACGCTCTGTCGGAACTCGTTGAAGAAACAGGCGGACGCATTGAAATAGACGCACTCCCCGTAGGCGACAAAACTCTCTCGTCAAAAGAAATCATTGGCAACGAAAGCCAGGAGCGCATGGGCATGGTTCTCAAAAAAGAAGATATCGACTATGTCCGCACTATCGCAGAACGCGAACGCGCACCGATGTACGTGGTCGGAGAAACCACCGGTGACCATCGCTTCGTGTTCGAACAGAAGGATGGCGTGAAACCGATCGACCTCGCCATGTCTGACATGTTCGGATCATCCCCCAAGACCACACTCACCGACTCGACTGTCAAGACCGCATACACTGACGGCGAATATAATGAAGATGACATTGAACGCTACGCGGCCTCAGTGCTTTCACTTGAAGCCGTAGCCTGCAAAGACTGGCTCACAAATAAGGTGGACCGCTCGATCACCGGTAAAATAGCCCGTCAGCAGTGCCAGGGTGAAATACAGCTTCCTTTGAGCGACTGCGGCGTTGTAGCCCTTGACTATTCAGGCACCAAAGGCATCGCCACTTCGATCGGCCACGCTCCTCAGGTAGCCCTGATTGACTCGGCAAAGGGATCTGTAATCGCTGTTGCCGAAGCTCTGACAAACATTGTGGCCACTCCGCTCAGCGATGGCATAAAAGGCCTCTCACTCAGTGCCAACTGGATGTGGCCTTGCAAAAACCCCGGAGAAGACGCTGCTCTCTACCGTGCGGTTGAAGCTTGTTCCGAATTCGCCTGCGAACTTGGAGTCAACATCCCCACCGGCAAAGACTCTCTGTCGATGACCCAGAAATATGGAGCTGACAAGGTCTATGCCCCCGGCACCGTCATCATTTCAGCCGCCGGCGAAGTAAGTGATGTCCGCAAGACTCTCAGCCCCGTGCTCGGAAAGAAAAACTCTATCCTTTATTATATAGATTTCTCATCTGACGCTCTTAAACTCGGCGGATCGGCACTTGCACAGACCCAAGGCAAACTCGGATCAGAAGCTCCGACAGTATGTGACACAAAGAAATTCGTCACTGCCTTCGAGACCGTGCAGAACCTTGTCAAGCGAGGTAAGCTCATGGCTGCCCATGACGTATCTGCCGGAGGTCTTCTGACCACACTCCTTGAAATGGCATTCGCCAATACCGACGGAGGCATCGAACTTGACACCACCGGATTCGAACAACTTGGAGAATCAGATCTTGTAAAGATACTTTTTGCAGAGAACCCGGCCCTCGTAGCACAGGTTGAAGCATCGAAAATCGCATCTGTCGATGAAATTCTGACAAAAGCTGGTGTACGCTTCTGCCATATCGGTGCCCCCACCTCAGAACGCACTCTGATCATCAGCCACAACGGCACACAGCGTCTGCTCGGAATCGACTATCTCCGTGATGTTTGGTTCCACACCAGCTACCTCATGGATGCACTCCAGAGTGGAGAAAAATGTGCCCGCAGCCGATTTGAAAACTATAAGAAACAACCCATCCGCTATCGTATGCCTGCCGGTTTTGACGGCAAGCTCGCATCAAGAGGCATCGCACTGCGCCGTGACGGTCATGGCGACCGCGTCAAAGCGGCTATCATCCGCGAAAAGGGCGTGAACGGCGACCGTGAAATGGCCTATTCGCTCTACCTTGCAGGCTTTGATGTCAAGGACGTCCATATGACCGACCTCATGAGCGGCCGTGAGACTCTGGAAGACGTCAACATGATAGTGTTCTGCGGCGGCTTCTCCAACTCCGATGTGCTTGGTTCGGCAAAAGGATGGGCTTCAGGCTTCCAGTGGGATGAAAACGCCAAACGCGCGCTCAAGAACTTCTTCGCCCGCGAGGACACACTCTCACTCGGCATCTGCAACGGTTGCCAGCTTATGATCGAACTTGGTCTTATCAACCCCGAACACCCGAAAAAGACCAAGATGCTTCACAACGACAGCCACAAATTCGAATCTCAGTTCCTCGGCGTAAGCATTCCGGCCAACAACTCCGTAATGCTCGGATCTCTTTCAGGAAGCAAGCTTGGCATCTGGGTTGCTCATGGCGAAGGCAAATTCAACCTGCCAATGGCTCTGAGTGACTACAATGTAGTAGCCAAATACAATTACAGCGCTTATCCCGGCAACCCCAACGGTTCACGCGCATCTGTAGCCGGCATCTGCTCAGCCGACGGCCGTCATCTCGCCATGATGCCCCACCTCGAACGCGCCATCTTCCCCTGGCAGTGCGGCTACTATCCTGCAAGCCGTCGCGCCGATGAAGTCACCCCGTGGATCGACGCCTTTATCAACGCCCGCAAATGGGTAGAAGATAAAACCCAAAAATAATTACCTATCTAATAACCCTATAGTCAAACAAACCAAATTATGAGTCTTAACATCATCGTGCTCGCCAAACAGGTGCCTGACACCCGTAATGTGGGCAAAGATG
>CAMXAZ010000043.1 GCA_947179295.1 uncultured Muribaculaceae bacterium | reverse complement strand
GCGCTTTGCGCTGCGGTGTCGGGGGCTACTACTAAATCGGTGTCCTGTCGGACACCCGCCACCCCGCACACCTGCCGGATCGCACCCCAACGGACACCGATTTACCCTCCCGGATGGCACAATGACAAAAAAACGCCCCTGCCGCAGCCCGTAAAAAGACTGCCGCAGGGGCTTATAGATTGCGCATCAACGCCGATTAGCCGAAACTGATAGTCTGACCCGCCGAACCGGAAGCCTGGCCCGCAGGCTGGATACCCGACGAACCGTCGAGAGCACCGCTGCGCACATCCTCCACAATCTTGCGGTCGCGCTTATAGGTAGGATACTTCTCCAGAATATCGCAGACAGCATCGTCATCGAGCTGATTCAGCCCCAGCACGATAGTCGACGAACGGTCCTTGCCCTCCGTCAGATCCTTGATCTTGGTCAAGCCATACTCCTCGGCCAGACGCTCGTCAGAAACCTCCGGTTCCTTAGGCTTGGCCGGTGCTACAGGAGCAGCCGGTGCAGGAACAGCCGGTGCACTTGCACTGTTTGAAGCCGCCGGAGAAGAGCTGCGAGAACCCGGAGTACCCATCGAGAAACCGAAACCGCTTGCCGCGCCTCCGGCCATGATTTCCTCCTCCTCCTCGCGCAGAGTCACATCGAAACCGGCCGCAAGGATGGTCATTTTCACGCCATTGCCCAGCGACTCGTCGAACCCGACACCCCAGATCACATCCACATCCGTATTGATCGCACCGATAAAATCCGTAATCTCGCGGGTCTCGCTCATCAGGAACTTCTCCTCGGCGTTCGGGTTGAAATACAGATTGAAAAGCAGCTTCTTCGACCCCAGTATATCGCGGTTCTTCAGAAGCGGAGAATTCAGAGCGTTATGGATAGCGTTGGTCACACGGTTCTCACCCTCGCCGTAGCCGGTCGAGATGATAGCCGCGCCGCCGTCGCGCAGAGTAGAATCCACGTCATTGAAGTCGAGGTTGATCAGACCGTTGCAGGTGATCAGCTCCGAGATAGAGCGCGCGGCTATTGACAGCGTATCGTCAGCCTTGCCGAACGCATTCAGGAAATCGAGATCACCGTAGATCTCACCTAAGCGCTCATTGTTGATCACAAGCAGCGCATCCACATGCTTCGCCATCTCGTCGGCGCCCGCAATAGCCTTGCGGATCTTCTTCTGCCCCTCGAAAAGGAAGGGAATGGTCACGATACCGATGGTCAGCAGTCCGCGCTCCTTGGCGATGCGGGCCACCACGGGAGCCGCACCGGTGCCCGTGCCGCCGCCCATGCCGGCAGTGATGAACACCATCTTGGTCTGATCGTCAAACAGAGACGCAATCTCCTCGGCGCTTTCCTCAGCGAAATCGCGCGCCTTCTCAGGCTTGTTGCCCGCACCCAGACCGTCGCCGATTTCCAGAGTGTGGGGCACGCGCGAGTGACACAGCGTCTGATGGTCAGTGTTGATATTGACGAAGGACACATTCTTTATGCCCTGGACATACATGTGGTTCACGGCATTGTTGCCGCCGCCGCCCACACCGATGGCCATGATGTTGCAGGCGAGATCCGAGCCTTCATTGTTGCTCTTGAAAGCCGAAGTGTCAGAGATGTCCTGATTATAGTTGTTGATCTGATCTTCCATTTTTTGAGTAAGATTTTTGTTACAGCTTCAGAGGAGAGAAATTAGAGGGGAGGAGTGAATTGCTCTGTAAGTGTGTTATATAAAGAATGTGTTAGTTATCGTTGTCAATATCGTCGTCCTCCACAGGCTCGGTCATGAGATTGACAAGACGTTCGCGCACCGTGCCCCACAGAGAGAAACCCCTCTTCTTCTCCGGAGCCGGAGCGGGTTCCGGCTTTTCGGGTTCAGCCGGCCTGGGCCGCTGATATTCCGGTTTTTGTGGTGCCGGCTGGGGTTGAGGCTGAGGCTGGGGTTGAGGCTGAGGCTGGGGTTGAGGCTGCTGATATCCGTTCTGCGGATAAGCGGGTTTCTGCGGTGACGGCTGCTGGCGCACCTCGTCAGTTGTGTTATAAAGAGGCTCCGGAGCTATCACAACCGGTTCCGGACGGCTCAGACACTCCTTGACCTCGCGGTCTTTGGCAGCCGCGGCAAGGATCGAGATCACGTCCACATGGTCTGCGGCATTGATGCGTCCGTCAAGAATGCGCACACGGTTCACCGGACCGCCATAGCGCACCTTCAGGGTGGTGAGGTTTTCCAGACGGCGGTCAAAACCGTTGAGCTTCGATCCGCGGCCGGTCAGTATGATGCCCGCAGGAAGCTTGTCGGGGGTCAGCCCCGCATATTTGATCTGTTCGTTGATATTGGCAATGATCTCTCCGGCGCGCGCGGCCACGTAGTTGTTGATCTGGCCGTAGTCAATCGGGCCGTTTGACGGCATCGGAGCGGGTTCGGTGGAGCTAAGGGCGTTTCCGCCGTTGATCTTCAGTTCCTCGGCGCGCTCTTCGAGATAGTTCAGAGAGGTGATGTCACGGGTGATGTTGCGCGAACCCATAGGGATGGTGTTCATGTAGAGCAGCACACCGTTCTTATAGATCGACACCGTGGTGGTCTCCGCCCCGCAGTCAACCAGCATACAGCCCTGGCGCTTCTCTTCGGGATAGAGCACGAAATCGGCCTCGGCTATCTGGCGCACGAACATGTCATGCACCGGCAGATGCAGACGCTCGTCGAGCACATGGTTGAGGTTTCTGACGAGCTGAGTGCGGCAGCTGATCAGATTCAGGCGGGCCGACACATGGGAGCCGAACATGCCCACCGCGCGGTTTGTCGGCGAATTGTCAACCCTGAATTCCTTGGGAGTCACGTCGACTATCGTGCGTTCGTGGAGCTGATAGTTGAGCGCATCGCCGGTCATGTCGGCAATCAGGTCGTTGGTAATCTCCATTTCCTGCGGCAGACGGCGTTCAATCTCGATGCCCTGGGCCATCAGCGAGCGTCCGCCCACCGAGACATAGACACCGGTCACGTTGCGCCCCGGCTCGCGCATCTCCAGACGCCCTATCACGTTGCGGATGGCGCCTGCCGTCTCTACCACATTGCGTATGCAGCCGTAGCGCACCCCGTCATAGAGCTTCTCCTCTTCGACAGCTTTCACACTCAGTGTGCCCTGAGGGTCTACGATGCCTATCGCACCTTTTATTTTCGAGCTCCCTATTTCGAGAGCCACTATATATTTTTCTTCCATGGAGATGTATTGGGTTTTCAGTTGATTTTGTTCTGTGTCTGTTGGTTGTCGGCTGCGGTCTTCGGCGCCGCGGGAGCCGGAGCGCTCTTCCTTGCGGCCGGGATCGGCTTTTCGGAGTGGGCCTTCATGCCGGGAATGGTCTGGCCGGGGGCCACGTCATCGCCCGCAAGCATCGTGCCGGTGTCCACGCTCTCGTCGTCGTCATACTGCACTGTCTCCACCTTCTGCGGAGCCTTGCGGCGCTTGGTGGCCACCAACTGGCCTTTCCATTTGAGCGAGATCGTGTCATATTTTTCCCAGCCCTGCAGCGGGAGCACTTTTGAATAGAATTTCTTCAGACGTGAGAATTTGTCGTCGAAATGTGAGGGCGACCCGAAGTTGATCACGTGTTCGCGGATCACCGGGACGAGTATGATGTCAGTAGGTGATTTCACCTTGATCATCGAGATGTAGGAGTTCCAGACAGAGTCACCGGAGATGTAGTTCAGAAGCGGAAGCAGCGATTCGGGGGTGAACACCGTGTCTGACGGGTTGAAATGCCCCTCGATCACGGGCACATCCTTGTGGAAGCGCGCGTCGGCTTTCACCCGCTTGCCCGCACGGTTGATGTAGTACGACTCTCCGTCATCAAACACTCTGGCCACCGGTATGATCGGAGTGGCCTTGATGCGGATCGAGCCGTCGGTGTAGCGCACCACCTCGGCATCCTCTATCTTGTCCATCTCAAGCAGCCGGCGGCGTATCTGCTGGGTGTTGATGTTGCACAGTGCCAGGCCTGCGGCTTTGTCAGGCAGCGAGTCGAGTTCACGCGAGAGCTCGGCCGGGGTGACGAAACGCTGATTGACGGCGGCTCCGGCTATCGTGATCTCCATGCCGCGACAAGGCTCCGTATCAGCCTCGGTGGCGGTTACGGTCAGGGCTATGACCAGATAGGCCACAAGCAGCAGTGAGAATATTATGGTCAGGTAGCGCGACATTGGTTTCTTTCGGGGTGGTGTGATGATTCTGTCAGGGTCAGTGAATTCGTTGATCAGTGGAGATTCTCTATGATGGCGGGGATGAAGGTGTTGATATCACCCGCGCCTAAAGTCAGGAGGATGTCAAAGTTACGGTTTTTCAGTGTTTCCACCAATTTTTCTTTGTTAATTAAGATTTTATCCTCGCAGCGCACCTTGTCGAAGATGATTTCGGAGCTTACGCCCTCTATCGGCTCTTCGCGGGCGGGGTAGATGTCGAGAAGCACCAGTGAATCGGCTCCGGAGAGTGCGTCGGCGAATTCAGGGGCGAAATCGCGGGTGCGGCTGTAGAGATGCGGCTGGAAGGCCACGGTCAGTTTCCGGTCCGGATAGATGGCCTTGACCGATTCGATTGACTTGCGCACCTCTTCGGGGTGATGGGCGTAGTCGTCTATGATCACCCGTCCGGCTCCGTTGTCCTCTTTCAGATGGGTCTCGAAACGGCGCTTGGTGCCGCGGTAGCTGCTGATGGCCTCGCGCACCACCTCAGGCTCCCAGGCATCTGTGAGGCAGATGGCTGCTGCTGCTGCCACGGCGTTTTCAATGTTGACCTCCACTGGCACTCCGAGATTGATGTTGCGGATGATGCCACGGGGGGTGATGAGGTCGAAGGTGATGGTGCCGTTGGCGCGGCGCACATAGCCGGCGTGGAAGTCGCCGCTGTCACGCGAGTAGGTGTAGACTCTGACTCCCTCCTGCGGGCGGGGCTTGAGCTTGAGGTTCTCGTGGATGATGAGCGCTCCGTCAGGGCGGATCAGCTCAGTGAACCGGGCGAAGCTTTCCAGATAGGCCTCCTCGGTGCCGTAGATGTCGAGGTGGTCAGGGTCAGTGGCGGTGATGACGGCCACGGTGGGGGTCAGGTGATGGAAGGAGCGGTCAAACTCGTCGGCCTCGATCACGCTGTAGGCCGACTGCGGTGCCAGCAGGAAGTTGGTGCCGTAGTTGAGCATCTCGCCTCCGAGGAAGGCGTTGCAGCCGAACGAGCCGCTTTTCAGAATGTGGGCGGCCATTGACGAGGTTGTGGTCTTGCCGTGGGTGCCGGCGAAGCAGAGCGAGCGGCTGTTGCGGGTGATCAGTCCGAGCACTGCGGCGCGTTTGAGCACCTCGAAGCCGTTGTCGCGGAAATAGCGCAGCTGCGGGAGGCTTTCAGGCACCGCCGGAGTGTAGACCACCAGCGTTGTCTCCGGGTTGCGGAATGCCTCAGGTATGCTGTCGGCGTTTTCGTCGAAGCTGATCTCAACCCCTTCGGCGCGCAGTTCGTCGGTCAGGGCTGTCGGGGTGCGGTCATAGCCGGCCACCTTTTTGCCGGTGGCGAGGAAATAGCGTTCGAGGGCGGCCATGCCTATGCCGCCGGCTCCTACGAAGTATATGTTGCTGATTTCAGATATATCGTGTTTCATATTGCTGCTTCTATGGTATTGATGATTATGTCGACAATCTTTTCATCGGCGTTGCGGAGCGCCATTTTGCTGATCTCGCTGCTGAGGGCTGCGCGCTTTGCCGGGTCGGTGATAAGTGATTCAAGGGTGGCGGGCAGGGTGGCCACGGCTTCGGCGTCGAGGATCATGACGGCTGCGCCGCGGGTGGAGAGGGCTTCGGCGTTGTGGCGCTGATGGTCTTCGGCCACGTTGGGCGAGGGCACGAGCACACAGGCCTTGCCGAGGTTCTGAAGTTCGGAGATGGTGCCGGCTCCGGCGCGTGACACCACCAGATCTGCCGCGCGGTAGGCCACGTCCATGTCTGAGATGAACGTTGTGGCCCTTACATTGTCATAGCCGTCGGCGAGTTTCTGGAATTCCGGTGCGCCGTAGCGTCCGGTCTGCCACATGAGGCTCACACCCTTGTCGCGGAGCATGGGGAGCGAGGCGGCTATGGCCTCGTTGACGGTGCGTGCGCCGAGACTGCCGCCCACGGCGAGCACCAGGGGCTTTTCGGGATCGAAACCGAGCTGCCGTTTGGCCTCGGCCTGGGTGAGGGTGCAGTTTTCAAGGTCGGTCCTGACGGGGTTGCCGGTCTTGGTGATCGAGGCGGCGGGGAAGAAGCGGTCCATGCCGTCATAGGCCACGCAGATGGCTTTGGCCTTCTTGGCCAGGAGCTTGTTGGTGACCCCGGCATAGGAGTTCTGTTCCTGCAGCAGAGTGGGCACACCCTGCTTCTGGGCCTGCTTGAGTACAGGGCCGCTTGCATAGCCGCCCACGCCTACGGCTATGTCGGGGCGGAAGTCACGAACTATGCGGCGCGCCTTGCGCAGTGATTTCCAGAGCTTGATGAGCACTCCGAAGTTGCGCCAGAAGCGTTTGCGGTCAAAACCGGCCACGGGCAGGCCCTCGATCCTGTAGCCTGCGGCGGGCACTCGCTCCATCTCCATGCGGCCGAGAGCGCCTACAAAGAGGATTTCGGCCTCCGGAAAGCGCCGTTTGACGGCATTGGCTATCGACAGAGCGGGAAAGATGTGGCCTCCGGTACCTCCGCCGGAGATTAGCACACGGTTTATTTTGGTCTTTTCTTCATTCATGAGGCACAAATAAAGATATGGGGGTGAAGGGTTGAGGGTTAGAGCATTCGATGAATGGAGCGGGCTTAGAGGCTGCTGAAAAACAAACTCTTAGAGCTGCATCTGGTTTTCGGCACCGAACTGTTCGGGCAGGGCCTCGATTTCATCGCGGATATCCTGCTTCTTGCCTCCCTGGCGGGTGGCTGTGCGGCTGATGGAGAGCATAATGCCGAAGGCTATCGCGGTCACGAGGATCGAGGTGCCTCCTTTGGAGAGCAGTGGCAGCGGCTGGCCGGAGACGGGGAAGACGCCTGTCACGATGGCTATGTGGAAGAGGGCCTGGAAGGCTATCATCACCGCCATACCTATTACAACAAGCGCGGGGTAGGTTCGGTTGCAATGCGATGCGATTCCTGAGGCACGCCCCAGGAGCCAGAGGTAGAGAAGCAGCACCACAAGGCCGCCTATCAGGCCGAGTTCCTCGACTATTATGGCAAAAATATAGTCGGAGAACGCCAGCGGCAGGCGCGAGGCTTCGCGGGAGTTGCCGGGGCCTACTCCGTGGATGCCGCCGTGGGCCTGGGCCATGTAGGAGAGGATTTCCTGACGGTTCTTGCCTACGGCCGGAATTTCCCATTTGGGTATCGATTTATCTTTGTGTCGCTCCAGGCGTGCCAGCCAGGTATCTATTCTCGATGGGTTTTTAGCAGCCGTCCCGTCGGCGTTCACAAGCTCGACTTTCTGCTCTGCGTCAGCCGGAATTTCGCTTGCCCGTGAGTCGCTCCACATGAGGTAGACTACGAAGAGGGCGCCGAGGGCCATGTAGGCGAGGGTCAGCACAAAGAGATGGGTGAATTTCACGCCGCCCACTATCATCATCGAGTAGCTGATGGCCAGAAGCAGCAGAGTGTTGGTCAGACCCTGCTGCACCAGCAATCCGCTCAGCAGCAGCACTATGACTCCGGAATATTTCACAGCGTTGGAGGTAACGCCCACCTTCTTTGTGTTTGGATTCCAGGTCATCACAAGGGCTATGAGCAGCACGGCCGACAGTTTGACCATCTCGGCCGGATAGATGCCTATTCCGAGTATGGTCAGCGAGCGCCGGGCACCGTTGACAATCTCGCCGAAAAACATGACGTAGACCATCATGGCCACGCTGACAAGCGCGAAACCGAGGGTGAAGGGAATGAAGTCGGAATAGTGACGCTTGGAGAGGAACCATACCACGAATGTGCCTCCTGCAAGCATTACGATGTGACGCAGGATCGGTCCCATCACACCGATCGACGAGCCGGCCACCTCGCGCGAGGAGGCGCTGTAAAGCTCGATGGTCGAGATGATGCAGAGGGCTATGAAGATGCCCCAGATGTGTTTGTCGGCTTTCGAGACGGCCTTGGGTTTTGCCGCTGACTGTTCGCCGGATGCGGGTATTGTCTGACTCTGGACTGCCATTGGCTGACGGAGAGATTGGAGGGTTATGTGATCGGGATGCTTATATATATTAATTATAGGTGGTGGCTGAAGCCTATTTCGATTCGAGGGCGCGGACCTGCTCCTTGAACTGACGGCCACGGTCTTCGTAGCTGCTGAAGAGGTCGAAGCTTGCGCAGCAGGGCGAGAGGAGCACTGTGTCACCTTCACGGGAGATGGCTGCTGCGGTGGCCACGGCTTCCTGAATCGAGTGGGTGTCATGGATCTCAGGCACCTCGCCGGTGAAGAAGTCGAGGAGCTTGCTGTTGTCCTTGCCCATGCAGATGATGGCTTTCACCTTTTCCTTGACGAGGGGGAGGATTTCGGAGTAGTCATTGCCCTTGTCCTTGCCGCCAAGAATCAGCACTGTGTCAGCGGGCATCGATTCGAGGGCATACCAGCAGGAGTTGACGTTGGTGGCCTTGGAGTCATTGATGTAGCGGACGCCGTTGACTGTGGCAGTGTATTCCAGACGGTGTTCCACACCTTCGAAATCGCCGAGCGCTCCGCGGATCTCCTGCTTGTCTATGTCGAGCAGGCAGGCCGAGAGGGCGGCGGCCATTGAGTTGTAGAGGTTGTGGAGGCCGTTGAGCGATAGCTCGGCGCGGGGCATTCTGAGCGATGTTTCAGGGGTGTCGATTATGAGCGAAGCCTCGTCGCTGTCATTGTCGACGTAGGCATGACAGCCCTTCTCGAAGTGTTCGGCGAAGGGATAGAGCTGCGCCTCGGTGCGGATGCGTTCGAGCTGGCTGGTGATCACGGGGTCGTCCTGCCAGTAGATGAAGGCGTCCTGCGGGGTGAGATTGTTGAGGATGCGGAACTTGGCGTTGATGTAGTTCTGCATCTTGTAGTCGTAGCGGTCGAGGTGGTCGGGGGTTATGTTGAGGATCACGGCGATGTTGGCCCTGAAGTCATACATGTTTTCCAGCTGGAAGCTCGACAGTTCGATCACGTAGACATCATGCTTCTCGCGGGCCACCTGAAGGGCCATGCTACGGCCCACGTTGCCTGCGAGGCCCACGTTGATGCCTGCGTTTTTGAGTATGTGGTAAGTGAGGAGTGTGGTGGTGGTCTTTCCGTTGCTGCCGGTGATGCAGACCATCTTTGCATCGGTGTAGCGTCCGGCCAGTTCGATTTCGGAGATCACGGGAATGCCTTTCTCCGTGATGGCCTTCATCACGGGAGTGGTCGGGGCAATGCCGGGGCTTTTTACCACCTCGTCGGCCGCGAGTATGCGGTCCATCGAGTGGCCCCCCTGCTCCCATTCAATTCCTTCGTCGTCGAGCATGCGGCGATAGTGTTCGGCTATGGTACCATAGTCGCTGAGAAACACGTTCATTCCTTTTTCCTTGCCGAGGATGGCGGCACCTACGCCGCTCTCACCTCCGCCGAGTATGACGAGATTTTTTGCCATTGGTATGCTTGCTGTTGTTTTAGCTTATCGGGTGTCAGGGCTGCTGATTACCTGATCTTGAGGGTTACGAATGTTATGACTGCGAGGAAGATGCCGATGATCCAGAAGCGGGTGACGATCTTCGATTCGGGTATGGCGCGCAAGGGGGCCTGGATGATGGCCTCGATGCCTGAATTGCCGGGCTTCTGATAGTGGTGGTGGAGGGGGGTCATCTTGAAGATGCGCTGTCCCTTGCCGTATTTGCGCTTGGTGTATTTGAAATAGGCCACCTGGAGCATCACCGAGAGGTCTTCAACGAAGAAAATGGCGCAGAGGATGGGGATCAGAAGCTCCTTGTGGATGAGGATGGCGAACACGGCTATGATGCCGCCGATGGTCAGCGATCCGGTGTCGCCCATGAAGACCTGCGCGGGGTAGGCGTTGTACCAGAGGAAGCCGATGAGCGCTCCGATAAAGGCCGACATGAACACCACCAGCTCCGATGACTGGGGTATGTACATGATGTTGAGGTAGGTGGAGTAGATTACGTTGCCTCCGAGATAGGCCATGATGGCCAGGGCCACGCAGATGATGGCCGAGGTGCCGGCGCAGAGGCCGTCGAGGCCGTCGGTCAGGTTGGCGCCGTTGCTGGTGGCGGCCACAACCACGATGACCACGAGAATGAACAGTATCCAGCCGCCTGCCTGGGCGTAGTCGCCGAGCCACTGGGTCAGATAGGCATAGTCAAAGTTGTTGTCCTTGACAAAGGGGATGGTGGTCTGGGTCGACTTCACATCCTGGCTCTCGCTTGCCATGACGGTCTCCACATTGTCTTCCGAGTAGGTGACCGGAGTGACCTGGCGCTGAGTGATGTCGGGGCTGAGATACATTGTGAGGCCCACAATGAGTCCGAGGCCTACCTGGCCTATGATCTTGAATTTACCTTTCATGCCCTCCTTGTCGTGCTTGGCCACTTTGATGTAGTCGTCGCAGAAACCGAGTGATCCGAGCCAGACGGTTGAGATCAGCATCAGGATCATGTAGATGTTGCTCAGATCGCCCACGAGCAGGCAGGGAATGAGGATGGCGATGATTATGATGACTCCGCCCATTGTCGGAGTTCCGGTCTTCTGCATCTGTCCTTCGAGGCCGAGGTCGCGGATGATCTCTCCTACCTGCATGAGCTGCAGGCGGTCAATGATCTTGCGGCCGAAAACCAGGGCTATGAAGAGCGAGAGCAGCAGCGCGGCTCCGGAGCGGAAGGTGATGTAGGTCATCAGTCGTGATCCGGGTATGTGGCTGTCCTGCAGAAGGTCAAATAGATAATAAAGCACTTGAGATAAATATTTTTAGATTGGTTTATCAATCGGGATTCATTTCGGGGATTCAATCAGGGGATTTCTATCGGCCGGAGGCTGATTCGGAGGCAATGATCTCGCGGACCACCTCGCGGTCGTCGAAATGGTGTTTGACGCCCTTGATTTCCTGATAGTCCTCGTGGCCTTTGCCTGCTATGAGGATCACGGAGCCTTTCGAGGCGAGGGTGGCGGCGGTGCGGATGGCCTGACGGCGGTCGGTGATGTGGAGAGTGCGTGTGCGGGCCTCCTCGTCAAGACCCTCCTCCATGTCACGGAGAATGTCTTCAGGCTCCTCGAAGCGGGGATTGTCAGAGGTGAGGATGAGGCGTTCGCTGCGGGCTGCGGCCTCGCGGGCCATGATGGGGCGCTTGCCCTTGTCGCGGTTGCCGCCGGCTCCGACCACGGTGATGATCTCGCCCTGACGGCCTATGACCTCGCGGATGGCGTTGAGCACGTTGACCACTGCGTCAGGCGTGTGGGCGTAGTCAACGATCGCCGTGTAGCCCTTGGGCGAATGGAAGGCCTGGAAGCGTCCGGCCACCGGGACCAGGCGCGACATCTCCCGGAGCACATCGTCGTGGTTCCAGCCCAGCAGAATGCAGGCTCCGTAGACGGCCGTGAGGTTGTAGGCGTTGAATTTTCCGGTGAAAAGCAGTTCCACCTCATGGCCGTTGAGGCTCAGGAGGGTGCCGTCGAGGCGCGACTCCACGATGCGACCGCGGAAGTCGGCATCGGTGCGCAGGGAGTAGGTGAAACGCCGTGCGCGGGTGTTCTGTAGCATCACATCGCCCACCTTGTCATCAGCGTTGGTCAGCGCGAAGGCGTCGGCGGGGAGCATATCGAAAAATTTCTTCTTTGCGGCGAGATAGGCCTCGAAAGTCTTGTGGTAGTCGAGGTGGTCGCGGGTGAGGTTGGTGAAGATTCCCCCTTCGAAGCGCAGGCCGGCAATGCGCTGCTGGTCGGCGGCGTGTGAGCTGACTTCCATTGCGGCATATTCGCAGCCGGCTTCCACCATGCGGTGGAGCAGTTCGTTGATGGTCAGCGGGTCAGGGGTTGTATGGTCGGTGGGATAGGCGGTGTCGTCCACGTAGTTGCAGACGGTTGACAGGAGTCCGGCCTTGTGGCCGAGCAGCCGGGCCATCTCATAGATGAGTGTGGCGGTGGTTGTCTTGCCGTTGGTGCCGGTTACGCCTACGAGGTGGAGTTTGCGCGAGGGATTGTCCCACCACTGCGATGCGAGATAGCCGAGGGCGAGCGCCGAGGAGGGGACTACGATGTAGGTGACATGCGTCGAAAGGTCTTCGGGGAGCTGCTGGCAGACCACCGCGACGGCTCCTTTCTCCACGGCCATCGGTATGAACCTGTGGCCGTCGACGCTGACGCCGGGGACTGCCACAAAGAGCGTCCCTTCAGTCACCTGACGGGAGTCGGAGGTCAGACCCGATATCATTTTATCATCACTGCCGATGATCTCGACGGTTTGCACCGGAGCGAGCAGTTCGTTGAGCTTTTTCACCTTTGAAATTATTGATTTGGTTGTTGTTTCTGAAATCTGTAGTGCCCGGAGGGCGGTGAGAGAGAGGGTTGAGGAGACGGTTTATTTATATATAAGGAGTTGGGGGCTCCGGATGTTCAGTTGGCCAGCACGAGGCGGATGCGGGTGCCTTTGGGCGGATGCGATCCGGCGGTGTGGCTCATGGACCTTACGTAGCCTGAGCCGGAGTATTCCACGTTGTAGCCGGCGTTTTCGAGGGCCACAAGGGCATCGCGGAGTCCGTAGCCCCTTACGTCAGGCACTCCGGAGGCCGAAGCGGTTTCGGGGGCGCGGAGAGTGCGGCGCGAGGGGAGCGAGAAGTCGGCCTTGACTTTCTCATAGGGATTCTTGCCGGGGGTCACATAGAAGGTCGGCGCGCTGGTCGAGGGGGTGTTGTCGCGGTAATCCGAGCTGTTGCCGAGCATTCCACGGGAGTATAGCTTGAGAGCCACGTTGCGCAGCACCTGGCCTGAGGTGGTGGCGGCTCCGAAGAAGTTTTTGGTTGGGTGGCATGTGAGCACCACGCAGGAGTACATGGGGTTTTCCGCCGGGAAGAAGCCGCAGAAAGCCAGGCGCTTCTTGCCCTGGTTGTAGGCACCGTTCTCGATCATGTAGCATGTGCCGGTCTTTCCGGCGATGCGCACGGTGTTGTTGCGGAGGAAGCGTCCGGTGCCGTGGTCGCCCCAGACCACATTGGTGAGCATCTCGCGCACAATCTTCGCCGTGCGTGGCGAACATGCCCGGCCGTTGCCCATGTAGCCTACGGGGAGCACCGAGTCGACCTCGCCGCGGATCTCCTTGACCAGACGCGGGCGCACGAAGACGCCGTCATTGGCTATTGCGTTGTAGATGGCCAAAGTGTAGAGGGGCGGAATTTCAGTGGCATAGCCGTAGCTCATGCGCGAGAGAGCTATGCGGCCTCCGCGGTCAGAGGGCACGCTGTCGATGCGCGGAGGCACCTCGCCGGCAATTCCGGTGTTGAGCGGTTCGAGGAAGCCGAGCTGCTTGATGCGCGAGTAAAAGGCACCGGGGTTGTCGTTGTATTTCCGGGTTATGATGCGGGCCATGCCGATGTTTGACGACTGTTCGAGCACGTCGCCCGCTCGGATGGCAGTCGAGTGGTGGGCGTCGGTGATGGCGCGTCCTCCCGCATAGGCCCATCCGCTGCCGGTGGGGAGCATTTCGTCGAAGTTGGTGACGATGCCGTCTTCAACGGCAATCATCATCGAGAGGGTCTTCACGACAGATCCGGGTTCGTAACCCATCACGGCGCGGTTTCGGGCTTCGATGTAGCCCGGTCCGCGGGGATTGCGCTCAAGGTTGGAAATGGCTTTGATGTCGCCGGTCTTGACATCCATGAGCACGGCCACACCCCAGTCGGCCCCGCAGGTGTCAAGCACGTTGTTGAGCTCGCTCTCCACAATGTCCTGCATGTTGATGTCAATGGTGGTCACGATGTCGCTGCCGGGCACTGCGGGGATGTCGGTCCAGTCGGTGATCTTCTTTGTGAGGTTGATCATCTTGCTGTAGCCGATCTTGCCGTAGAGGAGCGAGTCGAGGGCCTTTTCGAGGCCTGAAATGCCGTGGATCTCCTTGCTTTCAGCGGTTTCGCCCACGCCTCCGATGCTTCGGCGGGCCATGTCGCCGTAGGGGTTGAAGCGGCGCATGTATTTCTCGAAGGTCAGGCCGTTGCGGTTGCGGTTTTTGATGCTGAAGAATGGAAGGGTGCGCATGGTCTCCATGTCGGTGTGCGAGAGGCCGCTGAGGAGCTTGTAGGCTCTGGGGCGTTCGCTGTGCTTCTTGTCGAGGGGCGCGAGGAGGTGTTTTTTCCATGCCTTTGCGTCGCGCACGGGGAAGAGGCGGGCCATGTCGGCGGCAAGCCAGTCGATAGTGTCGCGCAGGAGTTTTTCGTTGAATTTCTCGGCGCGGTAGTCGATGCGGGCGGTGTAGAAGTTGAGGTTTGTGGCCAGGACGCTGCCGTCAGAGGCGAGGATGTTGCCGCGCGGTGGCACGATGACCTTGCTCTGTGTGAGCATGGCGTTGGCGCGTTCGTTCCACTTGTCGGCGTCAATGACGGTGTTTTCGATGAGTTTCGACACGATCGTCGCCGACAGAAGCAGAATGAACACGATGACGAGTCCATAGCGCAGAAGTATGTTGCTTCGGTTGTCCTTTTTCACGTTGGTTGATCAGAGAGTGTTGTGGGCTGGGAGGGTGTTATGAGAGTGGCGGAGAGAGGCTTGACCGGAGGGTCATTTGGGGATTTTGTAGGGCGGCTGGGCCTGAACCTTGAGGTTGAGGTGGAGCGAGTCGACCATGTGTTGCATGGAGGTTTCGCGTTTGCGCCCCATGAAGGCGCTGCGCTCGCGGGCCTTTTCGTTGTTGACTATCTCAAGGGTGCGTTCGAGGGCCGCGATTTTCTCCATGTTGGTCTGGCAGGTGTATTTGGTCGTTATGTAGACCATTATCACCACAATGCAGATGAGCACCGGGAGCCAGTGGCGGGCGAAGAAGTCGCTTGAGAGGACTTGGCCGCGGAAGAGGCGAGTGATAATGGAGGCTTTCATAATTGTTGATGAGCTGGGAGTTGCTGAGAGATTTTACTTTTTGAGAGTCAGAGTTTTACGGCCACGCGGAGTTTGGCGCTGCGTGAGCGCGGGTTGCGCTCGGTTTCTTCGGCCGTGGGGACTATCGGCTTGCCGCCCAGGGGCTTGAAAGGAGCTTCGATGCGTCCGAAGAAGTCTTTCTCCACGTTGCCGGCGAAGTTGCCCGTCTTCATGAAGTTCTTGACCATGCGGTCTTCGAGACTGTGGTAGGTGATGACGGCGAGGCGTCCGCCGGGCTTGAGAACCTTGAGGGCGCCCTGAAGGAGTTCGCGGAGAGCGCCCATCTCGTCATTGACCTCTATGCGGAGGGCCTGGAATACCTGGGCGAGTTCTTTTTTCTCTTTGCGCGGGTCGATGTGGGGACGGATGGCGTCGATGAGCCTTCCGATTGTCTGCAGGGGGCTTTCGCTGCGGGCTTTCACGATCGAGCGGGCCATCTGGCGGCTCTGTTTCAGTTCGCCGTAGATGTAGAGAATCTCGGCTATCCGCTCTTCGGGGAGGGTGTTGACCAGATCAGCCGCCGAGCGGCCTGCCTGGCGGTTCATCCTCATGTCAAGGGGACCGTCGAAGCGGAAGGAGAAACCGCGCTCGGTGTCGTCGAAGTGGTGAAAAGACACTCCGAGGTCGGCCAGAACGCCGTCAACCCGGTCCACGTCATAGTAGCGCATGAAATTTGTGATGAAGCGGAAGTTGGAGTAGACCATCGTGAAACGGGGGTCGGAGGGGGCTCGGCGCACCGCATCCTCGTCCTGATCGAAGGAGTAGAGCATGCCGCCGAGACCTGCGTCGAGGCGCTCCATGATGGCGCGCGAGTGGCCGCCGCCGCCGAATGTGGCGTCGACATAGATTCCACCGGGCTGAATATCAAGGGCTGCGATGGTTTCGGGCAGCAGGGCGGGTATGTGGTAAACTTCTTCAGACATGGGCGCGAAAAGGGTTAGCTTTAGAGGGTGTAAAATTACAAAAATTTGCAAAACTAAACAGTAAAAAATCGCCGAAAATTTTAAGAAGTTATTAACATTCGGAAAAATGACTGAAAATCAAGGCTCCGGAGTATTTGCAAATGTAAATTTGCGGGGCTTCCGCATTATCGCATTCCGCAGGCTCCCGCAGGCCGTATCTTTGCCGGAAAAAAGCCATGAAGAAAAAAGCTAAAAAAGAGTGTCGCCGAATTGTTTCGGGCAAGTATTACCACGAGCTGATGGATCTGATAGCCAGGACTCTGGTAGCCATAGAGGTGGAGCGTGACGAGCTCGACCGCTGCCTGGAGGCGTTCAGCAGCTATCTGACAGTGGGCGTTGTCGATCCGATGCCTGACGATCTGAATTTCAAGATGATAATGGCTCTGATGGAGCCTGAGATAGAGCGGGCAGCCGAGCGGTCGGCGCGGGCCAGGCGCCGGAAGAAGCCGAAAAGCGACAGCGAAGGCAATAAAGAAGCTCCGGCACCGTTAAATAATAATATGCAGGAAATAGTATTCGCAACCAACAATCAGCATAAGCTTGAAGAGATACGCCGCATTGTCGGCGATAAGTTCAGAATCTTGTCGCTCAGCGATATAGGCTGCCATGAGGAGATACCCGAAACAGCCTCGACGCTCAGCGGCAACGCGCTGCTGAAGGCCCGCTACGTGAAGCGGCACTACGGCTACGACTGTTTTGCCGATGACACCGGCCTGATGGTCGATGCGCTCGGCGGCGCGCCCGGCGTCTATTCGGCCCGCTTTGCCGGTCCGGCCCACGACAGCGCGGCCAACATGGAGCTGCTTCTGCGCCGCATGGACGGTGCCGTGAACCGCTCGGCCCGCTTTGTCACCGTCATAGCCCTGCTGCTCGACGGCGAGGAGCATCTGTTTGAAGGCAAGGTGGAGGGCGAGATCCTTAGCGCGCCGCAGGGAACCGCCGGATTCGGCTACGACCCTGTGTTCAAGCCCGCCGAAAGCCCGGTGAGCTTTGCCTGCATGAGCGCCGACGACAAGAATGCCATCAGCCACCGCGGGCGCGCCACGACCCTGCTACTCGACTACCTGTCGAAGCTCTGAGCCGGACATCCCCTACCACTCTCTTAACACCATCCAACACATCCCGACGACGCAAATGATAAGAAAACTTCTCGTAATCCTCCTTCTGTGTCTGCTCCCCTCAGGGCTTTCCGCACAGCTTGCCACCGGCAGCTGGAAGGTCTACGGAGCTTTCGGCCAGCCAGACAAGCTGCTTGAAACCCCTCAGTTTGTCTATCTTCTGACCCAGGGTTCGCTCCATTCCTATGACAAGGCCAATGACGAAAGCCGCTCCTATCTGCCCGGCGACGATATAAACGGACACCAGATCAAAAATATCTTCTACAACACCGACAGACGCTATCTGGCTATCTGCTACACGGATGCGGCCATAGACCTGCTCTATGACGACGACCGTCTGGTGAGCCTGCCGGACATACGCGATGCCAGTCTGACGGTCTCGAAGGTGATCAACGACGTGAAGTTTGACGGCGATCTGATATATGTGGCCACATCGTTCGGCCTGGTGGTTTTCAGAGAGAGCACCGCCGATGTCAAGGAGTCAGGGGTCTATAACGTCAATGTAGCGGCGATAGCCCTTACGCCTGATCATCTGCTCATCTTTCCTCACGACGGTGACAAGGCCCGCCATCTGCTGGCCATCGAGAAGACAGCCCGCCTGAATTCGCTCGGTAACTACATCTCTGTCGGGGTGCTCCCTGACAACTATGTCGACATCATCCCTCTCTCTGACGGCTATGCCGCCGACGGGATGGCCCACTTCCTTCTGCGTGACAACTCGCCCTATCTGGCTCACGTAGGCGTGAGGTTCGACCCGGCTCCGGAGTCGCACATCTGCTGGGTGGCCGGACAGACGCCGCAGTGCTTCAGAAGCTACGAGGGAGTGGTCTATTATGTGTCGGAAGGCCGCCTCTATGAAGTGGGGCTACCTCAGGAAATCAATAGCCCGGTGCCGGTGAAAGAGGTGGCGAGGATTCCGGAGATCATGAAGGATGATCTGATAGCCACGGCTTCAGGACTGTCGTCGGTATGGGCGGCCGGAAAGGACGGTCTGGCCAACTACCGGCTTGACGCTGACGGTGGTGTGACGGTGATGCGTGACCGGTTCCGCCCGTCGGGAGTCACGACTTTTTCCGATATTTCCTGCTTCTTTCCCTCGTCAGACGGACGCGGATTCTATATCTCGAATCTTGGCATCAGCCAGGTGAAGCCAATAGGCAAAGGTGATTTCACTAACACGCGGTTTACCGGCAATTTCATCTGCGACGGTAAGATAGAGGATGTGCCTATCACCGGCCCGATGACCATAAGGAATTCACCCGGAGCGACTTCGGTCCAGCGCTACGGCTACGACAACATCTTCGCGCCGTCCTTTGTGATAGAGGACCCGGATGATCCTTCGATCCGTTACATCGGATCGGGCCTCGACGGACTTTTCGTGGTCAAGGACGGGCAGGAAATAGGCAAGTTTGACGAAAACAGCAGCATCTACAAGGCCTCGAACTGGGCCTGGCGAACCAATGACGCCTGCTTTGACCCTGACGGCAATCTGATAATAGGTGTCTTTACATCCAATGCTGACGCATCGCCGATCGCTGTGCTTCCGGCCGAAAAACGCCGCACAAAAGATCTGCGCTCCATTACCAAAGACGACTGGCTGACTCTCGACATAGGCAACTACATAAGCAACCGCGACGTTGACCTGCTCCTCTGCCGCCATTCGCCCATGATCTTCATGATCGCCTCGCATTATCAGGGCGGTTTCGCGGCCCTCCACCACGGAGGCACAGTGACCGATCCCTCTGACGACCGCCACGTGACGGTCTCTTCTCTGACCGATCAGGACGGCAAGCAGTTTGTGGCCAACTATCCGAGATGTCTGATCGAAGACAATCGCGGCCGCATCTGGTGCGGAACCACCTCAGGCATCTATGAGATCACCAATCCGCTGAGCGTATTTTCTTCAGACTTCACCATCAACCGTCTGAAGGTGCCCCGCAATGACGGCACGAATCTTGCCGACTATCTGCTGGAGACCGAAGACATCAACTGCATGGCGGTCGATGCCGCCAACCGCAAATGGGTGGGGACGATGGACTCCGGAGTCTATCTCGTCAGCGAGAACGGCGATGAGGTGATAGCCAACTTCAACACCTCGAACTCTCCGCTCGGCACCAATACAATCACGGCCATCTATGTGGACCCGAACAGCAATTCGGTCTTCATAGCGACCCTCCAGGGGCTCTATGAGTATGCCTCCACAACCAGCCCGGCGCGTCCGGACTATTCCGACGTCTATGCCTATCCCAACCCCGTGGAGCCGGGCTATTCGGGCTGGATCACCATAAAGGGCCTGATGGACAACTCGCTTGTCAAGATCATGGACGCAGGTATGCACCTTGTCTACCAGACACGCTCCGAAGGCGGACAGGCCATCTGGGACGGCTGCTCGCTCAACGGAGCGAGGGTGAAGAGCGGTGTCTACTATGTGCTTGCCTCAAGCGGCGACGATGTCAGCTCTGAGGGCGATGTGGTCACGAAAATACTCGTAGTCAATTAGAGGTCGTTTTTAAACAGCCTCTCAACCGAACATGTAGATTATAACGGACGTTTTCTTGATATGGAAACTTTGAAATATAAAGATGACACAGACCGCAGTTACGGTGCGACCGGAATGGCCATCGGACTGCTGATTTTCGACGGCGAGGATATGCTTGCCTCAATAAACATCGATGGCGATCCGAACGATATGGTGGCCATGTCGCCCGACTTCTATTTCGCCGGCAATCCCGGAGTCTCGGCGAAGACCGCCTGGAACCAGATGCTGAAAAACTATAATCTCGGCATCGGTATGCTGATGTCGAACCTGCTCTGCCGCCACCTGGTCTCTGCCCGCCAGGCTCTTCCGGCGGCTCTGCGCGAACGCCTCCACAGCATTGCGGTGGAGGAGGGACGTGAGGCCTGCTCGCTCGAAGACGATGAAATTGACCGCCTTTTCGAGAAGAACATGTCTTATCTGACAAAGGTGTTCTCCCACAGAGGTGTGCAGTCCATAGCCCACGATTTCGCCGCCGAACTGCTCTCGCGCCGCTCGCTCTCGCGTCTTGATGTGCTCGAACAGCTTGAGGCTCTCAGAGTGCTCTGATCCATCCGGGCTGTCGCATACACGCGCGCACACAGGCGCACACGCATACACATACGCATACGCACAAATCATTATCAAACGTTTCAATAATTGTCAATAATGCTGAACAAACCTATCCATTTCGCGCCCTACCTCAAGTCTGTCATCTGGGGTGGAGAGCGCATCGCGCCTTATAAGGGCATTACGACTGACCAAACTGCCATAGGCGAAAGCTGGGAACTGTCAGCCGTGCCGGGCCATGTCTCCGTGGTTGACCGCGGACCGCTGGCCGGACAGTCGCTGACCGAGCTGATAGAGACTTACGGGGATGAACTGACCGGCGCCGATATCTACAGGCGCTTCGGAACCGCGTTCCCTCTTCTTATAAAGTTTATCGACGCGAAGGCCGATCTCTCGGTGCAGGTGCATCCTGACGACGAGCTGGCCGCCAGACGCCACAATTGCCCCGGAAAGACAGAGATGTGGCACATCATCGACACCGAGCCTGAGGCCAAGATCTACGTGGGTCTGAAAGAGAGCATCACTCCCGATGACTATGAGCGCCGCGTGGCCGACAATACAGTCATGGAGGTGATCGATGCCTATGATTCGGCTCCCGGCGATACGTTCTTTCTCCCTGCCGGACGCATCCATGCCATCGGTGCGGGCAATCTGCTTGCCGAGATCCAGGAGACGAGCGATATAACCTATCGTATCTATGACTACGACCGCCGCGACAAGGACGGCAATCCCCGCGAGCTCCACACGGCCCAGGCGCGCGATGCCATAGACTATACGGTGTATCCTGACTATAAGTCACACCCCGAAGGGTCGATGCTTGCCGATTGCAGCCATTTCGTGACCCGCAAATTTGCGCTTGACGGTGGCGGAGAGGTGGCGATTCCGCGTGACCGCGAGTCGTTCACCATCATTATCTGCCTTGAGGGAGAGGCGGTGATTTCATGGACCGATGCAGCCGGTGAGCGCGGGTCGCAGAAGATTGTCCGCGGCGAGACGTGGCTCTGCCCGGCAGTGCTCCGCGACCTTGCCGTATCAGGCAAAGGCGAGATTCTCTCGGTGCAGGCGTAAGCGTAAATCAATGTCCTGACGGACATTACATTCAAATGAATATCTTTTACCCCCCCGGCTCCTGCGCGCTATGCGATGCGGTGTCGGGGGTAATGATGTGCACGTGGCTATGCGAAGACGGCCCGGCGGATGTCCGTCAGGCGGAGAATTGTAACCAAGTGGGGGGGGAAGCCATCAGACTTCGCGGGAGATGATGAAGTCAAAAAGGGCGAGGAAATGGGCGGTGACGGGGGAATCGAAGCGCCGGAGTATGGCGGCGGCTTCCTCACGAAGACGCTGCATGGTGGCGTAGGCATACTCAATGCCGCCGTTTGCGCGGGCAAAGGCTATAAGACTGTCGATCTCCTCCTCGCTCAAAGCTTCGCCGGAGCGGAGCAGGGCTTTCATGGCCTCGCTCTCCGGTCCGGAGGTGGAGTTGAGCGCATGAAGCAGCGGGAGGGTGACTTTGCCCTCGCGCAGGTCGTTGCCGGTCGGTTTTCCGATGGCTTTGGAGTCGAAATAATCAAATATATCGTCTTTGATCTGGAAGCAGAGGCCGAAGAGCTCGGCAAAGTGCCGCATGGCTTCAATCGATTCCTCATCGGCTCCGGTGCAATAGCCGCCCATAGCCACGCATGACACGAAAAGGGAGGCTGTCTTGTGGGAGATCACCTTGAAGTAGGCCTCCTCGTTAAGCTCGTGGTAGCGGGCGTTGTAGATCTGGTCCATCTCGCCGAGCGAGAGGAGTTTTCCGAGGTCGGCTATGGTGTTGATGACACGCAGATCGGCTGTGCGGGCTGCGAGACGCAGGGCGTTTGACACGAAAAAGTCACCGACAAGTACTGCCACATGATTGTCCCACATGGCGTTGATGGTCTCCTGGCCGTGGCGCTGGCTTGAATCGTCGACCACATCGTCATGAATGAGCGAGGCGTTGTGGAGAATCTCTACCGAGGCTGCTGCGGTCAGCACATTTTCGTTGACTCCGCCGAAGAGGCGTGCGGTCAGCATGACCAGCATAGGGCGCAACTGCTTGCCTTTATGGCGGAGATAGGTGCCTATCACCTGATTCATCAGAGTGTTCGATGAATCAAGCGAGCTGCTGATCAGCTCGTCGAGACGGGTAAGTTCCGGCTGAAGTGATTGGCGTATGTCGGCAAGTGCGGTCATATTCGAGGTGCAAATTTACAAAATTCTTCTGTAAACTATTCAAGTTTGAAAAAATTAATGAAATAAATCCCGATAAGCCGCCTAAGCCGCCTAAGAGGTTGTTTAAAAACAATAGTTAAAATCTGAGCGAAAGTTTTGAGGTGGA
>CAMXAZ010000042.1 GCA_947179295.1 uncultured Muribaculaceae bacterium | reverse complement strand
TGCCAGTTGCTCATCCAGCCTATCACCGTGCGGCGTCCGTCAGGGGCATCGCTGAAACTTACGGTGGCATAGTGGTCTTTGCCGTAGTCGAGCCACTTGGTGGGAACCCGGCCTGTGTCATCGGTGTCAGAAGTGAAAGTCTTGCCGTCGAAATCGCCGATGAAATACTGGGTGGCGCTGCCGCCGAATGGTCCGCCGGGATTCAGGTTGCAGAGAAGCACCCACTTCTTTCCGGATTCACCCTTGACGGGCAGTTCGAAGAGATCGGGGCATTCCCAGACACCGTCCTGCGCGCCAAGACCGCGGCCGAAGCTGCTTTGGAGAGTCCATTCCTTCATGTCGGGCGAGGAGAATATCAGCATCTCATGGTCAAGAGCGTGGGCGAGCACCATAATCCAGACATTGCGCTCCGAATCCCAGAACATGTTCGGGTCGCGGGCCTCGCTGTCAAGCGTGAGCACCGGGTTGCCGTTATATTTCGTAAAAGTTTCTCCGTTGTCATCGCTCCAGGCGAGGCTCTGGATCTGGCTTGCGGCTGCCGAAGTGTAGAGAGCCACCACCGCGTCCTTGCCGAAACCGGCGCTTCCGCTGCGGTCCACGGCCGAACTTCCGCTGAAGATCATTCCGAGGCCGTCAGGCTCGATCACAGCGTCAGGGCGGTGCTCCCAGTGAATCAGGTCGCGGCTGACGGAATGTCCCCACGAGAGATTCTGCCATTTCGAGCCGTAGGGGTTCCACTGGTAGCAGAGATGCCATTCGCCATCCTTGTAGAACATTCCGTTCGGGTCGTTCATCCATCCATAGAGCGGAGTGTGGTGATAGGCCGGTCGGAATTTTTCACGATTGCTTGTATCAAAGGTGTCTGAAACAGAGATGTTATGCCAGCATGCGTCTTCCTTGGCCTCGCGTACCGACGAGCGGCCCTGCGAGGTGACCACGTTGAGCAAGACTTTCTTCCCTTTATAATCCTCTATTTTCAGAGGCACTGTATAGTCGACTTTCGACTTGGCCAGACGAATGCTGAGAGTCTTGTCGGTCTTGCCGTCGACAATCACATTGACCGTGGCCTCGTCATTCGACTCCTGGACCGGGAGTATGAGATATTTGCCGTCAGCGGTAACACGCACAAGAGTATTGTTGACGCCGAGATGTTCGATCTCCACACCTCTGTCGGCAGCGCGGAGAGAGCCGGCTGCTCCGATTGCCGCTGCGGCAATCATCGTCATCACGATATTAGAAATTCGGTTCATATTTTATAATGTTATTGTGTTAGCGGTTGTTTGACAATGCAAAACTATCAACTCCGGCCGATTATGACTATAAAAAATCGTTCAATCGCTGTCAATTATGTTGCATGGGCGCAAAATTACAAGCAAAGTACTTATTTTTCATAATATTATCCTTATCTTTGCCGGACACACGCAGCAAACTGCTTCTTAACATCAGCCATGAACAGAATCATCATACTCTTACTCATGTTGACGTCACTGCTCTTCTTCCCCTCGTGTCGGAAAAAAGAGCCTTACCGCATAGGGGTCTCCCAATGCAGCCAGGACGGATGGCGCATGAAAATGAACGATGAGATCAACCGCGAGATCATGTTTCATCCGGAGGCTACAGTAGAGATCCGTTCGGCCGACAACAGCAATGAACGCCAGATTGCCGACATCCGTTATTTCATGGACAACGGTTTCGACATCATCATCGCCGCCCCGAACGAGGCCGACGCCATTACACCTATAATAAAAGAGGTGTATGAATCCGGAACTCCGGTGATAGTCTTTGACCGCAAGATCAACGGCGACACATATACGGCTTTCCAGGGGGTAGACAATGCCGAAATCGGCAAGTCTGCGGCTCATTATGCCCGGCACCTCATAGGCGAGGGAGGCAAGGTCATAGAGATCTGCGGGCTGAAAGGCTCCACCCCGGCCATCGAACGCCACGAAGGATTTCACCGGGGAGCTGCCGACGAGGGTATTTCAGTCGTGGCATCCGCTTCGGGCGACTGGACCTACGAGTCAGCCGTAGCGGTAGCCGATTCACTCCTGACGGCACATCCCGACGCTGACATGGTCTACGCCCACAATGACCGCATGGCAATAGCAGCCTCTGACGTTGCCCGCCGCCACGGTCTGGAAATAAAGATCATAGGCATTGACGCCGCTCCGGAGATAGGCATCAAAGCCGTGGCCGACAGTGTGATCGATGCTACTTTTCTCTATCCCACCGAGGGCTACAGGCTTATCCGGACAGCGCTTGCCATACTCGATGGCAAGCCATACGAGCGGGTGACCACTCTGCCGCTCTCCTCTCCGGTCGACATCACCAACGCCGACATCCTCCTGCTCCAGAACGGATCACTCAATGAAGAGACCGAAAAAATCAGACTGCTCAAAAGCCAGGTGGATGACTTCTGGAGCCGCCATTCGGCACAGACTTCACTGTTCTATGCCGCCGTGGCCATTCTCGTGCTGCTTATCGGCGTTCTGTTCCTGCTCCTGCGCACCTTCTGGCAGCGTCAGCGCCACCAGCGCCAGCTCATGGAGCAGAACCGGCTGCTTGAAGAACAGCGCGACGCTCAGAAAGAGCTCAACGAACAGCTCCACGCCGCCACCCAGTCGAAGCTCGTCTTCTTCACCAACGTCTCGCATGACCTGCGCACACCTCTGACACTGATAGCCGAACCGGTAGAGCAACTTGTCAGAGCCGACAACCTCACCCCTCAGCAGCAGGTTCTGATGAAGATTGCCGACAAGAATGTCAGGATACTCCGGCGACTGATAAACCAGATTCTCGACTTCCGCAAATATGAAAACGGCAAGCTCGATGTCAACCTCACGGAGGTGCATTTCGGCTCGCTCGTCCATGACTGGACCGAGGCTTTCCACGCCATAGCGCGCAAAAGCGACATAAAACTTTCGGTGGACATCAGACTGCCTGACGACTTCACGATAGCGATTGACGTGGAGAAAATAGAGCGGGTGTTCTTCAACCTCATGTCAAACGCATTCAAATACACCACTGCCAACGGCTGCATACGCTTCACGGCCTCATTAGCCGACGGGAAACTGGTGTTTGCCGTGGCCGACACCGGCCGAGGAATCTCGGTGGAAGACCTGAGCAATATCTTCGACCGCTTCTATCAGGTTGACAAAGTCCATCCCAACGGCTCCGGCATAGGCCTCTCACTTGCCAAAGCTTTCGTAGAGTTGCACGATGGCAGCATCTCGGTAGAGAGCCAGCTTGGCGTAGGCTCGGAATTCACCGTGACCATTCCTGTCAGACACATCTCCGACACAGCTGAGGCTGTAACGTCAGGCATCATCAGCGAGAGCGTTGTCGATGCCGAACTCGGAGAAATCGAGCCTGAACCACAGGAAATAGACGCCGACAAGCCCCTGCTGCTTGTGATCGATGACAACGAAGACATACGCCATATGATACGCGAACTTCTCAGCGACGACTATGTGATGATCTTCGCGGCCAACGGCAAGGAAGGCCTGCGGCTCGCGGCCAAATATATCCCTGACCTTATCATCTGCGACGTAATGATGCCGGTGATGGATGGTCTCGAATGCTGCCGCCGCATAAAGGAAGAGGTTTCGACATCTCACATTCCGGTGCTCCTGCTGACGGCATGTTCGATGGACGAGCAGCGGGCGCAGGGCTACGACAGCGGTGCCGACGGCTATGTGGCCAAACCGTTCAACTCTTCGGTGCTGAAATCGAGATGCCGGAATCTGATCGACAACCGGCGCAGAATCAAGGATCTCTGGTCGGCAAACCCGATAGGCGGCATGAGCGACAGGCCGCGCCCGGCGCTGCCGCCCGACAAGACTGCGGCTCCCAAGGGCGATATTGACAATGAATTCTACGCTCGCTTCCTCTCGATAGTCACCGCAGAGATGGGCAACTCGGATCTGAACGTCGATCAGCTTGCCTCACGCATGGGGCTCGGACGCTCGCAGTTCTACCGCAAGATCAAGGCCCTGACCAACTACAGTCCGGTGGAGCTTCTGCGCAACCTCAGGCTGAAACGCTCGCGCGATCTGCTGACCACCACGCAGAAATCAATCAGCGAGATTGCCTACGAGGTTGGATTCTCGACTCCGGCCTACTTCACAAAGTGCTACAAGGAAGCTTTCAGCGAAACCCCGACCGAACTGCGCGAGCGGCTTTCATCAAAATAAGAGGTTGTTTCATGACGACTGTCAAGCCCCCACAGACAAACCTCCTGACATAAAGACACACCGGCACTCCTGCGCAAAGGAGCTGCCGGTGTGTTTTCCTTTTCCCGGCGGAAGTGCCTGACACTCCGGAGGGCTGTCAAAAATGGTGCTTTATGTATAAAAAATCATGCATGGCACGATATTTTATAGCCAATGCAACAGGTGTTATATGCACTACAACATATCCATTGATAAATTTGCGTCAGAAATTTACCAATCTTTTAACCAATGAAAAAAACTATCTTATATGCGCTGTTCATGCTACTCGCCGCCATCAGCGCACAGGCACAGAACATCACAGTGCACGGAACGGTTTTATCAAAGACCGATGACGAGCCTCTGATCGGGGCTTCCGTCATGTCAGAAGCCATGAAGACAGGAGCAAGCACCGACATCGACGGTCGGTTCTCTCTAAAAGTTCCGGAAGGATCAAAGATCACCATCTCTCATGTAGGTTATCTGCCGCTTACTCTCGTGGCAGAACCTGAAATGACCATACACCTCAGCGAAGACATCGAGATTCTTGACGAAGTAGTAGTGGTGGGTTACTCATCGGAAAAGAAATCAGACCTCACCGGCTCGGTGTCTGTAGTGAAGATGAAAGATGTGTCAGACACCCCGACCGGCAACGTCATCCAGGCACTCCAGGGCCGTGTGGCCGGCATGAACATCACCACTGACGGAACACCGGGCGGTCTGAGCACCGGCACTTCGATCCGTGGCGCCTCTTCGTTCCGCGGCGAGGCCAACGGTCCGCTCTATGTGATCGACGGCGTGATGACCCGTGAGAATCCAGGCACCATCCTAAACAGCAACGACGTGGAGTCGATCCAGGTGCTCAAGGACGCGGCATCGGCCTCAATCTACGGCGCCCAGGCAGCCAACGGTGTGATCATCATCACCACCAAGCGCGCCAAAAAGGGTGAAAGCCGCGTGACATTCGACGCCACTCTCACTCTCCAGACCTATCAGAGCGGTCTTGACATGCTCAACGCCGATCAGTGGGGCGATGTCTACTGGTCAGCCTACAAATATTCCTACGGCACAACCCCGACCTCTGAGCTCTACGGCAGCGGCGCCACACCCAAACTCCAGCCCTACGTGAACCTCAACGGAGTAATTGTCAACCCGCAGAACACCGACTGGGAAAAAGAGATCCACCGCACAGCGCTGATGCAGACCTACAGCGTAGGCCTTTCAAGAGGCGATGAGAACGGATCATCGTCACTCTCGCTGAGCTGGCTCGACCATGACGGCATCATCAAAGGTTCCGATTTCCAGAAAGCCAATGCCCGCTTCAGTTCAGACTACGGCTTCATCAACAACCGCCTGCGCGCCGGCGGCAACGTCACCGTCAACTGGTGGCGCCAGCACAACGCGCCCGGCGGAATCGAGGAAAACGCCATCAAGATGCACCCGGCCCGCACAGTCTATGACTCGGAAGGCAACTACAACGACCAGGTGGCCTTCGGTCTGAACGACACCCCCAACATCATGCGCCAGATCTCGGAGGAAGCCAACAACAAGCATGAATACTGGCGAGTGTTCGGCAACGCCTATCTCTCTGTCGAACCGATCAAAAACCTCATCATCAAGACCAACTTCGGTCTCAACTACCACAACGGCAACGACAAGACATTCACCCCCGCCAACCTCCGCGACAAGACCAACAGCCTCTATCAGTACTCAAGCAAGACCACTGACTGGGTCTGGACCAACACCGCGCAGTATAACGCCGACTTCGGCAAGAATTCCATCATGGCGCTCCTCGGCATCGAGGCCAAACGCAACCACTTCGAAGATATGTTCGGCGAAGGCAAAGGCCTTGAAATCGAAGATCCTGACTATCTCTATTTGGGCAATGTCACCTCAAACAAAAACACCGGCTCCGGAGCTTCGAACTACTCGATGTTCTCCGTGTTCGGAAAACTCAATTACACATGGGACAATAAATATCTCGTCTCCTTCACCCTGCGCCGCGACGCGTCATCACGCCTCTCGACAAGCCACAACTACGACTGGTTCCCCTCTGTTTCGGCAGGATGGCGCATCTCGCAGGAGAGCTTCATGGAAGGCACACGCTCCTGGCTCAGCGACCTCAAGATCCGTGGCGCATATGGCGTGAACGGCAACGATATTATTGCCAACGACGCTTTCTATGCCAAATATGCGATGGATCTTGACCGCGCGGCCTATGCCACAGGCGGAGGCAACACTCTGATGCCCGGCGCACTGCGCTGGCGAAGCACCAACCCCGACCTTACTTGGGAAAAGACCTATCAGACCAACGTGGGCTTCGACGCCTCACTGCTGAACAGCCGCCTGTCACTCTCGTTTGACTACTTCCACAAGCGCACCGAGGACATGCTCGTAGAGAAACCCTATATCGCCACTATTGGCGAAGGCGGCTACTGCTGGTACAACGGCGGCTCGATGGTCAATAAGGGCTTTGAGATCTCGGCCGAATGGCGCCAGGCTCTCAACAAGGATTTCAGCTACAGCGTGGGACTCAACGTAACCGCGATGAAAAACGAGGTCACCGATCTGATGAAAGATATCTACTACACCTGGGGCGGCGGCAACGGCATCGACAAGAGCATCGTCGGTCATGCTCTCGGATCATGGCTGGGCTACAAGACCGACGGAGTGTTCCGCACTCAGGAAGAAGTCGATGCCTATATGGCCAAATACAAAGTAAGCTTCGGCAGTCCGGCGGTTGGCCGTGTGCGCTATGTCGATGCCAACGGCGACGGTGAGATCAACGACCGCGACCGCACCTGGCTCGGCACCGACCTCCCCAAAGCCCAGTTCGGCCTCAGCCTCGGAGCAAACTGGAAGCAGTTTGACCTCAGTCTGTTCTTCTCAAGCATAATCCGCGACGCATGGAACAACTCCAAGTACTACACCGACTTCTTCCCCCTCTGGACCGGCAACCACGGCACCCAGCTCCTCGGAGCCGCCAAAGCCTATGACCGCTATCTCCAGACCGGCTACTACGATTCAAGTGTGCCGGCTCCCTCGATCGACAACAACAACAAAGAGAACGAAGGTTCGGACTATTACATTGAAGACGGCTCGTTCCTGCGCCTGAAGACCCTCTCGCTCGGCTACACCTTGCCCAAAACCATACAGAACAAGCTGAAAATGCAGAATGCCCGCGTATATTTCCAGGCCCAGAACCTGCTGACTCTCACCAGTTACAGCGGCGCTGACCCCGAAGGTCTCGGCTATCCCTACGCGCTGCCCCGCCAGTACACATTCGGCATTCAATTCGGATTCTAAAAACATCATCTTAAATCGAAATCACAATGAAACTCAAAAATATATTCACAATCGCACTTGCCGGACTCGCTCTGAGCGCCTGCAGCGACGATTTTCTCGAAAACAAGCCCCAGGGCTCGCTCTCTGACGGCAATATGAACGATCCCTCGGCGGTAGACCTGCTTGTCAACGGCGCCTATGCCACATTCGGATGCCGCTACGCCGACTCAAACGATCCGCACCTCTTCCCGGTGACCAACTGGAGCTACGGCGAAGTCCGCGCCGACAATGCCTATAAAGGCGGAGGCGGCGAGACCGACCTCTGGGAGATACACGACATGGAAACCTCGCGCATACAGCCCAATAACGGTTTCCTTGACGGAAAGTGGTTCAACGTCTACTGCGGAATATCGCGCTGCAACTCGGCTATCCGCGCCCTGCGCAAGGTTGACGAATCGCAGATCAAGAACAAAGCCACACGCATAGCCGAAGTCCGCGTGATCCGCGACCACTGGTATTTCGAACTGGTGCGTCTGTTCAACCGCATCCCCTACATGGACATCGACCTGCCTGAAAACGACTACACTTCAGTGCGCAACGACGAATTCACCCGCAACGAACACCTCGACCGCATAGCCAATGACCTGCTCGAAGCCGCCAATGACCTCCCCGACAGCCAGAGCGAGATAGGCCGTATCAACCGCCGCATAGCTCTTGCCTATGCCGCTAAAGTGAAACTCTACCAGGCCTACGAACAAGATCCGCAGACCAATGCCGTCACCGGTATCAACCGCACACTGCTGCAGGAAGTTGTAGATCTGATTGACGGAATCCGGGGCTATGACCTGCTCGCTGATTTCCAGCAGCTCGACCTGCTTGAATATGAAAACGGTCCGGAATCAGTGTTTGCCATCCAGTTCTCGAAAGACGACGGCTCAAGCGGAGTCGGCCGCATCAACTGGAGTATGCTCCTCAACTCTATGACCGGTCCCGGCTGCCCCTGGCAGGGCGACGGCTTCTTCCTCCCCTCGCAGGACCTCATCAACGCCTATCAGACAGATGCCGACGGCCTGCCGGTGTTTGACTACCAGAGCCGTCCCGACTATGGCAAAGTGGTCTTTGACAGCAACGGCGGCTACTCGCTGGGCAACACCGAGGGCAACGTGGACCCGCGCCTGGACTTCATCACAGGCCGTCCGACCATCCGCTACAAGACATTCGAAGAGAGAGCCTGCGGTCTGTGGGTGCGCAACAGCGACGTCTACGGCTACAACAACACCAAGCGTTTCTGGCTCTCGCCCGAATCCAAAGACGCCGAACAGGGCTGGCCCTGGGGAGCCTCGGCTCTCAACTGGCAGATCATCCGCTATGCCGATCTGCTGCTCTACAAGGCCGAAGCTCTCATAGAACTCGGTGGCAACGGTCTTGAAGAAGCCCGCACGCTGATCAACAGAGTCCGCGCTCGCGCCATGAACAGTTCATATGTCAAAGATTTCAATGACCCCTCGAAAGATGCCGCCAACTATAAGATAGGGCTCTATCCTGCCACCGGTTGGACTCAGGACTATGCCCGCCGGGCTCTCCGCACCGAGATGCGTCTGGAGAAAGCAATGGAAGGTGAACGCTTCTTCGACCTGGTGCGCTGGGGCATAGCCAAGGAGACCATGAACAATTTCTTCGCAGCTGAAAAAGATAACCGCATATATTATCAGAACGTATCGTTCGAGACCGGCGAAGAATACTTCCCGATCCCGGTGGCACAGTATAACTTCTCAGGCGGTATCTATGTCCAAAATCCCGGCTACCCGGCATTCTGATCCGGCCCGGACACATAGCCAAGGTACAATATATATAAGGTAATAAAAGATTTTTAGAGGTTGATTTTTACAAGTGGAGAGTCCGTGAGGCTCTCCACTGTTATATTGAAACAACAAAAGTCGCCGCATTATCGCACTCTTTTGCGGGCCGGGCATCGTATCTTTGCAGAAGTTCTTTCTGACATGGATTTCAACAACCCCTTTTTTATATTGACCCGAAATATGTTAGTACAAGTGATTATTGATTTTGCAGTAATGGTTACTGCCAAAGCGTCTCATCCTCCCAATCGCTTGGAAACCCCATTGCAATAGTATCTACTTTCGGATATTCGGCAAGCAGTGATTTGAAACGGGCAACAAATGTGTTTTGCGGATTTACGGCTTGAAGGAAATACAATATAATTGACAGTATGTAATATACCCTCTTTGTATCCTGTGGAATATTTATAAATGGCAGATGTGTGTTGCGGGGTATGAGGGCGTTAATGCTCAACCGACGATTCCACAATCGGCTGTGATGTGCGCAAATATTCCTTATATATACGATTGAATGTAGCCAAGACTCCATAACAGTGTCTGTTAGCCCATAAAAACGTGCCACTTTTCGCCTTGCGTGACCGGCGTTAAGCCATTTATACATCATCGACAATGTACCGAATGAACTTATTTCAAACGTCATCCAACTTGGTGGGAAGTTATTTGAATAACGCCGTTGAAAGCCGACAATGGCATCATCATCGCTCCTGCGTAATTCGGTCTGTAAATTTGTCAACAGAGAGGCGTGACGGCTTGTGTTACGAAAATTATCCGGATTTTCAAACCAGTATATACCGGCCTCGTCACCCATTATCAATGACAGTTGTGTACGGATTGACACCTCGATTTTTTCCAACTCCGAGTAGATCATCTTTCGCAATGCCGAGTCAAATTTATATATCGAGTAGGCATCTTCAAAACGAGCTCCATCCTTAAACTGACGCGAATTAGGCTCTCGTAATGGCATAAGATAACTTTTCATCCGGAAAAGACTTATATTTTCCAAAATGTGCTGTGCTTTGTTCTCATCGGAGAAAGTCAGCCCCTCCGACTTTAGAAGCCTTATCTGTTCGGCAACCGAGATCTGCGGTTGTTTATAGAGTGGAAGTGTCATAAAAAAATAAAAACTTACCCTGAGCGCGCTGTTCTTACGGGAAGCGGGGTAAGTATGTTACTGCAAATTTAGTGCTTTTATTTGAAATAACAAAATCCAATAAGTAAGAGGTTGTTTAAAAACTATGATGGTGGCTGAAATTTTCAACATATGACACATGAAGGGAAAGTAATGGTTGAGCAATTTTCAACAGTGAACCATAACGGTCGGCACCGCTGAAAAGCGAAGATATTACGGCTTGAAGACAGTGTGATGATATTGTTTGGCTTATATAGTTGAGAATAGCGATTTTATTATTAAATTTGCAGTCGGGATGGCATCGCCTTTCCACGACATTTTGGTAAAATAAGACGCGTTATGCTTATCTTGTGGTTTGTGAACGTAGGAAATTCAAGAATCAGTGCAAGAGATAGCATGGTGGTTCTCACGCATATGCGTGGGCTGCTATTGTTACATCTGCACGAATGGTTTCCTACGACCTACAAATCACGACGTGGCATAGTTGGCTCACGTTTCTTTTTATAACTAATCTCTCCATTGAGCCAATAGAGAAAGAAAAAAATATGAATAAGCAGATTATATTTCTAATTTCATTATTCGCCATATTCGCTGTCTCATGCAGTAATGACGATGAACCCCAAATACCAACAAACGCTATTTCGCTTAACATGATGGCAGGAGATAGTGAAACGACTATTGGCGGTTCTGATGTGTTCATCAATGCTTCCAACAACTTCGCATCATCATATTGCGGTATTGCCGACCTTGGCAAGAGAGGAGGTTTCAACCAAAACCCCAATCTATCTCAGATAGCTCAGGAAGCAGCAGTCACTCCCGGCAACTTCTATCAAATCACGCTTGCACAAGATATTCGGACCGTAGCAGGATATAGAGCTTATCCAATCAATGCCAACTATTACAACGTGTATGTGGATTCTTGGATTTACGACAAAGACAAGGATATTTCCGGAGCCAAAGTCAGGTTTGCCGAATGCTATCCCAAAATCAAACAACTTCCGAAATGGGATGAACGGATAGCCGTTAATAAGGAATTGAATGATGCCTATTACTGCACCGTATCGTATTCATTCCCTAAGGGTTGCATGATTGATGATGCGGTTGATGCCTATTACTCAGACGGATATGAGAATCTGACGGACAGACTCGATTTCAAGATAAACGGAAATCATCTGGTGTTGACATATCCGGATTTAAGCAACAATGATCCCTATGTAAAACTGTTGGTTCGCTATGATAATGTATATACATGCGTTTATTTAGATTTCAAATAAATATGCAGATTATGAGAAAACGCGCAAAATTAATTTGTTATCTTGTTGTCTTGCTCTTATTCTCGGCTTGTACGACCTCTAAATCAACAGTGTCAAATAACGTCAATCTGTCACATTATGAATACGCTTCGATAATCAATAACGATACGTATCATATTCCGGCAGAGTTGATGGAGTATGAGATACAGCTATTTGACGCTGTTGAGAACTCACGGTTAAAACTCGTGAGTGATGCTCGAATATTCGAATTGTCTACCGATCAACAGAAAAAACTGCTGTTAGTTAAATATGGGGTGAATGTTCGGCAGGAAGAAACTGTAGTAACGGTAAACTTTATTGATTATGAAACCGGGAGACCGGTAGCGTCCTGTCGAGGTGCTTATTCATCACTTGGGATTGCAGGTGCCGGCTACGACATTAAAGAAGCGATAAAACGGGTAGCGAAACAAATATCTGTGACATTCTCTAAATGACATCCAACAGAGCCTTACGCCTATAAGTATGAATGATGCTCATGCCGAGAGCATTCGCCTCATATTGCTATGATTTGAAAGGTGTTTGGTGATTTTCAATTCAAGAAAGTGCTGGAAGTAGCACTGCACTCCACCGCCGTGAGCGAAACCTTGATCCGAAATTTCATAATTGATTGATGTTTTTGAAATATTTTTGAAATGTTTTTGCTCTTATTTTGTTGTTACAAAACAAACACAAGATTTCAATTACAAAAAAGCAATCATAAACATCAAGTAATCCTCACGCTACATGGACATATTGTTTCTCTGCGTTGTGATCTTCCTGTTTCTGCTGGCGGTTTTCGATCTGTCAGTGGGGGTGAGCAACGACGCTGTCAACTTTCTGAACTCGGCTATAGGCTCTAAAGCGGCCTCGTTCAAGCGAATACTGATCGTGGCCTCGATAGGTGTGTTTATCGGCGCTGCGATGAGCAACGGTATGATGGACATTGCCCGCCACGGCATTTTCAGGCCGGAACATTTTGCGTTATGACATGATCCGCTTTGTGTTTTTTAATAAAACGACTTTATTAAATTGAGTTAAAACAGTTGTTTCCGTCAGTATGTGAATAAGTTCATTCAAGTACATTCAACCCCATACCGCATTGTAACCTAAAACGTTAATATGCATTGACTATATTCTAACGATAAATCCCTTAGCTCAATGAGGCTTGACCGAGTCAAATGTGGTGACTTCAACCTTATCGGCTTGCCGCTTTCGCCCTGCCGAAAGAAAAATTTCGCCGGGCACCACGCTCGAATCTCGGTTAAATACGAAACCCCGACCTTGTGAGCCGGGGAAGAATATTTTAAACTTTTTACGCAACTGATTTTCTCTTGCGAGGCCATCTTCTGTAGTGCGCTCTCACGAATACCCACCTGTTAAGGCGGTAGCGCCATTAAGAACGAACATACACAGGCTTGTTACATAAGCCTTGAACCGTTTTTCTGTTTTGAGGCAGAGCCCCACAACAGCGGTTCTACCCGATGTGGGGATATCTAATCATTGAGTTGTTAAACGTAATATTATAAACGAGTTATACATGAATGAACGTTCACTCAAGAGTCGACTTAACGACATTCATGGAATTATATTTTCACTTTGAGTGATTTATTTTTGATTGTAATGATATACATGCCATTAGGTAAAGTAACAGATTGATTTGGTGTCACGACTGAAGAATGAATAAGTCTTCCGTCAATACCATACACATAGACATTCTCTATTGATTCGCCTATGTATACTATTCCTTCTTTATTTACGATGATACATTCATCGCTATCATTTGCGCGAATCTCCTCTATGCCTGAACTTGTTTCATCAAGTATGTTGAGAAATTCTTTCCATCCATCAGCTATTTGGTAAAGAGATACTGTATTATCCGGAACAACAAGAGATGCTTTAGAATATGCAGTATTTGAAAATTCCACGCCTGATGGTGGTGTTGTATTCTTTACTGTTACTTTTTCTAAAGCACTACACTTTTTGAATGCCCCTGGGGTTACATACATCTCAACTTCAGAAATGTACTCTTCATTAGGCCCAAGGATATCAACATTTTCACTTATGGTTAATTCCTTTAATTTAGGGAGATTGTTAAAGGGGGCATCATAGATCCTAATGTCATAATAATCAACCCCACCATCTCCACTGATAGTATACCGCGGAGAATCCGAAAGATTACGACCTATATATAATTTCTCTATTGGCAGACCATCAAAGAAAGCATTATAGTACGTTATCTCAAGTTGGATTCTCCTTCCATTTATTTCTTTCTTGTATACTCCGGTTGAGCCATGATATGATCCAGTTGAAAAATCAATAGGAGAATGAGCATCTTCGATTATCAATTCTTTCAAATTTGGACATTTAAATGCATCTGTACCTATTGATTGTACTGAAGAAGCTATTACAATATGCGTTAATTTAAGGCAATTATAGAAGGCGGAATTACCAATTGATATTACATCTTCAAGAGAAATATCTGAAAGTGAATAACATCCGTAAAAGCATTCATTAGGGATATTTTCAATTGGTTTAGCGAAATTGCATATTTTCAAATTTCTGCAATTTTTAAATACACTATTGCCAATAGAATTTATAGACATTGGTAATCTAATTTCTTTCAAATTCTCACACCCCTCAAATGCATTATTACCTATACTTGTAACTCCTTCTTCGATTTCCAATTCTATAATCTGCTTACACTTCGCAAATGCGTTGTCTCCTATTGATGAAACAGCAAACTGAGTGCCTGAATATGATACAGTTGAAGGTATAAAAATTTTTCGAGGAGAAGATAAGGTTTGGCCCACAACCTCAACATTGTTCCCTGATGATACTAAATATTCAATTTCATCTACCTCAAAGAAAGAAATTAAATCATTCGATTCTGTCAGATTCCAAAAATTTTTCCATGGCTCAGCGTTTTTATAGCTATCAATGCTTCCTGTTGGAATATTGACCTTGGTATTAATGTATTCATAAGATGAAAACCCCGTAGAGTACTTTGGTGGAGTTGATGATCGTAAATTAATTAACGAAAGGACTGAATCCCCGGAAAATGCATTATCCCCGATCCAAGTCAAATAGTATCCCAAATAAATTGATTCAAGAGCTATACAGTTTTTAAAGGCACCAGATTCTAACCTTTTGACGGTATGCGGAAGCGTGATTGACCGAAGACCACTACATCCTGCAAATGAATTTTTTGTAATTTCAGTTGCCTTCGAAAGTATTTTTGTTTCAATAAGGTTTTTGCAGTTTTGGAAAGCACCGTCCCATGAGCCATTTACATATCCTCGATTAGGTGTTACCGAATTGCACATATTGAAATCGGTAACAAGTGGCCCAATTTCCAATTTTGATATATTTGAATTTGAAAATGGTGGATTTGGTATGTAATAATAATATCTTCCTTCATGCGAACCAGACATATAGACACTCTTATACACAAAAGCCTCGGTCGTTAGATTTCTTCCTATATATACCTCTTTTAAGGTGGTATTTGCAAACATAGATTCAACTGGTGTATAGTCAGCACTGGTGTAATTAACGGGCTTTCCCTTTATTCCGTCAGAAAAACTCCTATTACCGCAATGTTCAAATGAAAGAGTAGAATACGAGTCTTCAATACGCAACTTTTCTAAGTTCGAACAATTGCCGAAGAGCCAAGGAAGATTATTTATCCCAGAGCCAATAGTCACATCTTTGAGAGTACTGCAGCCTTTAAACACTCCAGTTTCAATACTCCTAACATTATTAGGAATGATAAACGATTCTAATTGCTTGCAATTTGAGAATGCATAACTCTTTATTTCGTTCACAGAAGATGAAACAATAAATGAGGAGAATGCGCATCCGTTGAAAGCATTGCTTCCTATTGAGTGCGCTGATGGGAATTCTGCAAAACTTAATTTAGAACACCCTGAAAAGGCATAAGATGGGATATTGAGCAGCTTTGAGAAGGTGACGTTCTCAATAGATGTGCAACCTTCAAAACAATGACCTCCAATTGTCTCAGCTCCTGTGGCAGTGACATTTCTAATATTTGTACAACCTTCAAAACAATGATCTCCAATTGTCTTAGCTCCTGTGGCAGTGACATTTCTAATATTTGTACATTTTGCAAAAGCATTATTTTTTATTACAACAACACTTTCTGGTATACTTACATCGGAGAGATTCAAGCAACCATTAAAGGCAAAAGAGCCTATTTCTCTTACCCCGTCTGAGATAAGAAGAGAAGTTATCGCCTGATTATTCTTCATAAATCCATCTCCTATTACCGTTACAGACAAAGTTTTACCACTGAATTCGACAGAAGATGGGATGACGATTTCCCCAGCTTTATTTTCTGATACAGAGGAGGCTGTTACAGTCAAATCCGTAAATGAAGTGATATCATAACAGATGCCATTTACCTCGAAATCGTAGGCGGATGAGGATATGGATGCGCATAGCATCGCTATAAATATCCAAAATTTTTTATTAATTTGTTTCATTTCATTGTTTGGTTTAGAACATTGGATTGGTTGTGTTCTCCATATCGTTTAGAATTTTCTTACGACTGTCTAAGAATCTAAAGCAGAACTTTTTAAACAACTCTATGTTAACAAGTCCTCTCATTGTAGTTTTATTTGTTCCATCTGTCAAAACGTAATTTTCTCCTTCACGAACTATGTGGTAATGCGCGAAAGCATTTCGAAGATGGCGAAAGAATGCTGTTGCTTTGGAACCATTGTCAGAGTCTTTTCGATGAGAAACTATAAATCGAATTTTGTTTGGAACAAATTCAGTTCCAATTTGGGCGACAGTACAGGAGTCTATGTCTAATACCCCCCTAAATTCTTCAACTATGGCATCCCAATCATATACTTTCGGCCAACCTTGAAGATTATCCAGGCCAATGTCGTAGTAGAAGAATGTGAGGTCTTCGCCATTAAGCACCCCGGTTTCATGATGGTTAGGAATTTTGAAATCCATATCTTTAATGTGCCGCGGTCATCCTCTCGTTGGCGTGATTGGTTTATAAAAGGAAAAGCGTAGGAATCTGTATCTGTTGCCGTCCTACTGGTCGAGGCTTCTCGCATTGCCTAATCGTAGTCGGACGGCAACGCAGAAGCCCACGCTTGTATATGTAATCAATGCCTCCGGCTATATTTCTCACGAAATATCATGCCGAATGCAAGATAATCACATATCCACGGGCATCTACCGTTGCTCAATCCTTGACTACGATTTGAAATTTTGCGAGAATTTCGACCAGTCAAGAATCAGCGCGGATAAACGCTTTCTTATGTATTTTCACTACATCCCGCTCCGCTTAACCCCAGACCGGGGCTTCTGCGAGGCGGTCTGCAACCACAAAGTTAGTAATAATATCTGAGAGTTTGAGTCTATTATGCTGAAAAACATAAATTTTCACGGAAATATCGCTGCCGAGGAAGGCTCTTGCTTCTCTCGGTGGATTTTTGATTAATGTAGTTTAGTGTCTTCTTGGTGATTTTCAATTCAAGAAAGTGCTGGAAGTAGCACTGCACTCCACTCCACCGCCGTGAGCGAAACCTTGATCCGAAATTTCATATTTGATTGATGTTTTTGAAATATTTTTGAAATGTTTTTGCTCTTATTTTGTTGTTACAAAACAAACACAAGATTTCAATTACAAAAAAGCAATCATAAACATCAAGTAATCCTCACGCTACATGGACATATTGTTTCTCTGCGTTGTGATCTTCCTGTTTCTGCTGGCGGTTTTCGATCTGTCAGTGGGGGTGAGCAACGACGCTGTCAACTTTCTGAACTCGGCTATAGGCTCTAAAGCGGCCTCGTTCAAGCGAATACTGATCGTGGCCTCGATAGGTGTGTTTATCGGCGCTGCGATGAGCAACGGTATGATGGACATTGCCCGCCACGGCATTTTCAGGCCGGAGCATTTTGCGTTTTATGATCTGATCTGCATTTTCATGGCGGTGATGGTCACGGACATCATATTGCTTGACGTGTTCAATACTCTCGGAATGCCTACCTCGACCACCGTCTCGATGGTTTTCGGCCTTTTAGGCGCTACGTTTGCGGTGGCAATGATCAAGATGGCCGGAGGCTCGGAGCTCGGCTTCAATGATCTGCTGAACACCGAAAAAGCACTGTCGGTCATCCTCGGTATCTTTCTTTCGGTTGCTGTGGCATTTTTCTTCGGCACTGTGGTGCAGTTCATTTCGAGAATGATTTTCTCGTTCAACTACCGCAGCCACATGAAGTGGAAAATCGGAATCTTCGGCGGTATCTGCGCTACGGCCATCGTCTACTTCCTTCTTCTCAAGGGTGTGAAGGAAATGGTGTTCATGACCCCTGAGGCAAAAGCCTGGATCGGGGCCAATACGTGGCTGATACTCGGCGGAAGCCTGGTTTTATTCACTGTGGTCATGCAGCTGCTCCATATGCTGAAGGTCAATGTGCTGAAGGTTATAGTGATGATGGGTACCTTCGCGCTGGCTATGGCTTTTGCCGGCAATGACCTTGTCAACTTCATCGGAGTGCCGCTGAGCGGACTTGCGTCATATAATGACTATATGGCAAACGGTGCCGGCGATGCTCACGGTTTTCTGATGGGGTCGCTCAACGGTCCGTCAGACACTCCGGTGTGGTTCCTGATCGGGGCGGGAGTGATAATGGTGGTCTCGCTCGCCACCTCGAAGAAGACCCGCAATGTGTCGAAGACCGAAATCGGGCTCGGCTCGCAGCAGGGCGGCGAGGAGCTGTTCGGATCGTCGCGCATAGCCCGCCGGCTTGTGCGCTGGGCTCTCAGGGTTATAGCGTGGGTCAGGAGTGTGACTCCGCCCCATGTGCGCCGCTGGTTCAACCGCAGGTTCAATACCGACGAGACTATCATGGACCAGGGTGCGGCTTTCGACCTTGTCAGGGGTGCGGTGAATCTGGTGCTGGCAGGGGCGCTGATCGCGCTCGGCACATCGCTGAAGCTCCCGCTGTCGACCACGTTTGTAACGTTTATGGTGGCGATGGGTACTTCGCTTGCCGACCGGGCATGGGGACGTGAGAGCGCCGTGTTCCGCATCACCGGTGTCATCTCGGTCATTGGCGGATGGTTCATCACCGCCGGTGCGGCTTTCATGGGCGCCGGAGTCATTGCCCTGCTGATGCATCTCGGAGGCCACTGGGTGATGATAGCTCTCGGAGCGCTGACCATCTTCCTGATCATACGCAGCAACCGCCGCTTCAAGGCCCGCAAGGAGGAGGAAAACGGCGATGTGATGTTTCAGACCATCATTTCTTCTGGCGATAAGAGCGAGAACTGGAATCTGCTTCTGCTCTACATCACCCAGCAGCAGGAGAAGTTTCTGTCATATGCCGGAGAGTCATACCGCGGCATAGCCGAAGCTTTTGTGAGTGAGAACGTAAGGGCGCTCGGCAAGGCTGAGTCGAGTCTGACGCGCCAGAAGAGCATACTGAAAAATGACCGCAGAAAGGAGACGCTCTGCCTGCGTCAGGTGGCCCACGAGACAGCCATCGAGAAAAGCACCTGGTTCTATCTCAGCAACAACTGCTGCATGGGGATTCTCTATAACCTGCGGCGAATCAGCGAGATCTGCAAAGAGCATGTGGAAAACAACTTCCTGCCGCTCCCGCAGGCCTATGTGGGTGAATTTCGGGAGATCTGCTCGCGGGTAGAGATTCTGTTTAACGACACTCTGGCCATGATGGATACCGGAGGCACGGATGCGATTCCGATGCTGCGCCGACACTGTGACGAAATCAAGGATTTGATTTCGGAGACATATCACCGGCTGTATGACCAGCTCCGCGAGGGCGATTCGGCCTCGATGACAGTGCTCTACGTTTATATGAACATGCTGCAGGAGACTCAGGAAATGGTTTCGGGCCTGCGTAAATATCTGCGCGCCTACGCCAAACTGCGTGACACTCAGTTCAGAAGCCGCCCGACCGGTGAAGACCGCCGCCAACCCCTCTCGGCCTGATATTCCTGATTGAACAAACCAACCGTCAGCGGAGTCAAAGACCGCTTTTCGGCAAAATTAAAACAGAGACCGCCAACATTCCTGGCGGCCTCTGTTTTAAAAATTGGCCGCTTGAAATTGGTAAGTGCGGATGTATGCCGGATATAAATTGTTTTTTTTAGGGGCTACTTATTGCGAAAAATTGTAACTTTGTGGCGGTGTTCGGTTTTAATCTCTTTTAATGGGGTGCGGACTGAACTAAACAAATGCTTATGAAAAAGATTCTGCTTGCGATGGGACTGGCTGTAATGCCGCTTCTTGTGTTCGCCCAAAAGGAAAATTCGATAGTTGGCCGTCAGTATAAGTATTTCGATACGAGCGCTTTCTGCTCTTACAGCAGTTTTCATCCGTCGGAATATCTGACTGATAATAACTGGGATATCCTTTGTGCGTTTGTAGAGCCTGGGACTGTGACAAAACTCGATTCACTGGCTATTCCTTACAGCAAGAGCCAGCTGAGACTGCTGGAGGTCGGAGATCTGCTGCGGTCTGACAATGGCGTGTATTCGACTTCGATGAAGATTTTTGACAAGTCGGAGACCGACGCCATACGCAGACAGTCTAAAGCGTTTGCCGACAGTATTTTTCCGGTAATCGAGCCGAAGATCGCCCGTCTGATCAAGGCCTTTTCAAAAGCCGGGTATTCGGGGCAGACGTATAGCCTTGTTTTTTCATATCTTCTTGATTCATATGTATGGGGCGACGGTCGTCTGCCAAAGCCGGTAGACTGTGGTGATCATGGCACATGGTCGGGAGTCTATTGGGCGATGTTTGACAGCCGCGCTCACGACAAAATAGGCACTAACGGTTATGGTCCGGTGATGCAGAACTGGACCGATTCCCTTGGCTATTGGATCAAATCCGACAAAATGATCTCGTTTGCAAAAGAGGTCATGAAGACTAAAGGCAAGCGGATTGAAAATCAGGCAGTGATTGATGCCGTGGCAAGCTGGGGACTGACTGATGAGAAGGGCAACATCCGGATTCCCGTGATGCATGCCGGCAGTAATGATGACATAGATGTGCTTTGCCGAAGTATTGCCGATGAATTGACCGATGCTGTCAAGGCCTATTGTTCCGCATGGTGTCATGCCTGCAATATTTCGTCAGAGAAGGTGGGACAGATTATATTTTATCATGAGGTCATGTGGGATCTGCTTGAGATCCTTGAAGCAAAAGGCATGATCTCAATGCCACCCATTCTTAAAGGCGAGGAAGTAGGCAAGCAACATTTCGGCGACATATGCTTTATAGTGATAACTGATGAAAATGATTCGGCGGAGTAGGGCCGCGGCGGCAATGCCTTAAATTCCAATTGTTTGATCATGGCAAAGCCGCGGGCGTGGGCTGATAAGTCTGTCTGCTGAAGATTCTGCTGAATTTTATTTTTTCGATTTTTGAAAAAATATTTGCACAATTAAAAAATAGTGCTTAACTTTGCACTCACAAACGGAACGGCAGCCACTGTGAGGCGTTGAGAGAAACGGACTCGGCATTAGTTTCGAAAACTCTACTTGGTGTGGTAGTTCAGCTGGTTAGAATACCTGCCTGTCACGCAGGGGGTCGCGGGTTCGAGTCCCGTCCATACCGCTGAGGAGAGAGGAGAATGAGTAATTCTTGGACTTCGGTCCTGATTGCTCATTCTTTTTTTTGTGTCTTATCACTCTTAGAGCTTGTTAAAAACAAGCACTTACAATAATTGCCTGCACGTCATACTTGGCCGCTATAATGCACCCCCGCCACGGGGTCGAAAGTCAGCCGGATATACTCGAACGACGACCGCAGTCTCGGCGCCTCGGCCGGCAATCTCCCCTCAGGCGGCATCTTCATAGTCCGCATGTCAGACGGAGTCAGTCGGAAAATCGTAAAGAGATGATGAACAAATCCTTAGGGTGTATTTACTCTTAATCTGCGACTTCAGAAAGGATTCCTTCTTCTGATTCCATGTCTTTACGGCTTTTACTCATGGTCACAAGGAATACGCCGGTAAATATCAACAGGATTGCAAATGCTTTTGTGATGCCAAACGAATCCATGCCCCATAATATTGCGACTACGCAGGCCAGAAGAGGCTGAATGTAGTTATACATACCTGCCACAGTCGGGCGAAGACGTCGCTGACCGATCACAACAAGTATGTAGCATATAAAAGTCGCACCTACCACAACCAATGACAAGGCACCCCATTCCAACGGCGTGACAGCATCCCATCTTGTCTCCGATAGCTCCTGGGTAGAAAAAGGCACCATACAGATGAACGCGAACGTGAACATCCACTTCATTACGGTGAAAAGTGAATAGCGGGATACAAAATCTTTGAAAAGCACTATATAGAGGGCATAGCTCAATTGAGCGGTCAAAACAATCAGATCACCCCATATCGACGGAGACACCGCACCAGCCGCCGGACTTCCTCCGAGAATGAGAAGCACCGCCCCGGTAGCCCCGGCTGCAATACCCATGATTTTCTTTCCGGTTATAGGCTCTTTCAGAAAAAACGCCGCGAGCACCATAGCCCACAGCGGCATACTTGTGGTGATTATTGAGGCATTTGTGGGAGATGTCATACCCAGACCGGTTATGAAACATCCCTGATTGAAGATTATTGCAAGTAACGAAGCCCCGAAGAGCTTTGCCAGATCTTTCGACCCCACATGTTCAGGCTTCATGAACAATGACACAAGCCAGAACAGAATCATGGCTCCTGCGATACGCAAATTAGTAACAACCAGCGGCGTTATTGTCCCACTGATCATAACGAATTTAGCGATTGGAGCCATCACACCCCAGATTGCATTGGCTCCGAACATCGAGGCATGTCCTTTAAAATCGATTTTCATATACCTATATAATATAATTAGTTACACATGTGTCAGGGTTCAGCACAAGCCGCATGGCTCGTCAGGCAATGCTTATTTTCCACCCTTCCGGCGAACAAGGGTGCAAAATTACAAAACTTTCAAAAACTGCGCCAGACAGGAATGAAAGTTTGGCCAACTCTGTAGAAGACACTGCAGAAGAAATCACAGAAGCTGAAAGAGAATTCAAAGCCATGATTGACAAAGCCGGCAATAACCAATAGCGGGACCATATATAACACCGTTGAACCCGCGCGGCTACCGCTTCGGAGCCGTTCCGGTGTGCGCGGAGCCGTCCCGCCGACCGTCTCTAATCGTCCCTGAATCGTCTCTGATCGTCTCTGATGATCGTCTCTGATCGTCTCTGATGATCGTCTCTGATCGTCTCTGATCGTCTCTGATGATCGTCTCTGAATCGTCTCTGAATCGTCTCTGAATCGTCTCTGAAAATATTTTTAGAAAAATATCATCAAAAAATTTGGTGGAATCAAAAATAAGCCTTACCTTTGCATCGCAATTGAGAAAAACACTCAATAAAGCAAGACTCCGTAGCTCAGTTGGTAGAGCAACTGACTCTTAATCAGTGGGTCGAGAGTT
>CAMXAZ010000041.1 GCA_947179295.1 uncultured Muribaculaceae bacterium | reverse complement strand
ACCACCCTCGGCCCCTACTGCAAGGTGGGCGGCGAGCTCAACAACGTGGTCATGACCGGATACTCCAACAAAGCACATGACGGATTCCTCGGCAACGCCGTGATCGGCGAATGGTGTAACCTCGGAGCAGGCTGCACCGCCTCGAATCTCAAGAATACCTATGCCCCTGTCAGAGTCTGGAGCATGGCTGAAAGTTCTTTCATCAAGACCGACCTGCAGTTCTGCGGCCTGATAATGGGCGACCACTCGAAGGCCGGCATCAACACGATGTTCAACACCGCCACGGTTGTCGGCGTAGGCGTGAACTTCTACGGAGCCGGTTTCCCGCGCACGTTCATACCCTCGTTCACCGAGGGGTCCACTCTCGGCATGAAGCCTGTGATCATGGACCGCTTCTTTGACACCGCCTCACGCATGATGGCGCGCCGACACAAGGAGCTGACCCCTGTCGACAAGGAAATTTTTATCACCATCAACGAAAACACCCTCTGAAGCCTATGCCAAAAGTTTCCGAACGCGGCACTCTGATGCCATCGTCTCCCATCCGTCGTCTTGCCCCGCTGGCCCAGGATGCAAAGTCACGCGGAATAAAGGTCTACCAGCTCAACATCGGACAGCCCGACCTGCCCACTGCGCCTGAAGGCCTTGAGGCATTGAAAAAGATTGATCGCAAGGTGCTTGAGTACAGCCCCTCGGCCGGACTCATGTCGCTCCGCGAAAAACTTCGTGAATACTACCACCGCTTCAGCATCGATGTGGATGTCGATGACATCATCGTCACCACCGGTGGTTCCGAGGCTGTGCTCTTCGCCTTCATGGCCTGTCTCGATCCCGGCGACGAGATCATTGTCCCCGAACCCGCCTATGCCAACTACATGGCCTTCGCCATTTCAGCCGGTGCGAAGATCGTCACCGTTCCATCGAACATCGACCAGGGCTTCGCGCTTCCGGCGGTTGAAAAATTCGAGGAACTGATCACCCCGCGCACCAAAGGCATACTCATCTGCAACCCCAACAACCCGACCGGCTATCTCTACACCATGAAAGAGATGCTCCAGATCCGCGATCTGGTCAAGAAATATGACCTCTTCCTCTTCTCTGACGAGGTTTACCGCGAATTCTGCTACACCGGCGCGCCCTACATCTCGGCCTTCCATCTGCCCGGCATCGAGGAGCAGGTGGTGCTGGTCGACTCCGTGTCCAAGCGCTACAACGAATGCGGCATCCGCGTCGGCGCGCTCATCACCAAGCATCCTGAACTCAAGACCAACGTCATGAAGTTCTGCCAGGCGCGTCTCAGCCCGCCCCTGCTTGGCCAGATCGTGGCCGAAGCCTCGATCGACACCACGCCTGACTACATGCTCGCCACCTATAATGAATATGTGGAGCGCCGCAAGTTCCTCATTGACGAGATCAACAAGATACCCGGCTGCTACACCCCGATACCTATGGGTGCCTTCTACACCGTGGTCAAACTTCCGGTCGACAATGCCGATGACTTCTGCGAATGGTGTCTGCGAGACTTCGATCTTGACGGCGAGACCATCTTCATGGCCCCCGCCTCCGGCTTCTACACCACTCCCGGCATGGGCCACGATGAAGTCCGCATGGCCTACGTGCTCAACAAGGCTGACCTCGCCCGCGCCATGAAGATCCTTGCCGAAGCCCTCAAGGCCTATCCCGGCCGCACCATCTGACGCACCTCTCTCCTGAGCGCTGAAAGTCACCGGTGCATAACGATAACATAATCAAGGCTCTCCGACTGCCCCCTCAAGGCCCGTCGGAGAGCCTTGGCTGTGCTATGCGGTTTGTATTTTTTTGCGTTTTGTAGTACCTTTGCAGAATATGAACAGAAAGGATTTTGAAATAATGGCTCCCGTCGGGAGCTACGAGTCGCTCCACGCCGCTATCGAGGCCGGAGCCGATGCCATATATTTCGGTGTCGAAGGGCTGAACATGCGCTCACGCTCATCGGTCAACTTCACGCTTGACGACCTGCGCAACATTGCCTCCATCTGTGACCGGGCCGGGGTGAAGACCTATCTCACGGTCAATACAATCATCTATGACAACGAGCTCGACAAGATGCGCGCCGTCATCGAGGCCGTGCGCGATAGCGGCATCTCGGCCATCATAGCCAGTGACATCGCCGCCATCAGCTATGCCCGCAGCATCGGAGTGGAGGTCCACATCTCCACCCAGCTCAATGTCACCAACATCGAGGCCGTGCGCTTCTTCGCGCAATATGCCGACGTGGTGGTGCTTGCCCGCGAGCTGAATCTCGACCAGGTCAAGGCCATCCATGACGCCATCGAGCGCGAGGACATCCGCGGACCCCACGGGCAGAGAGTGCGCATCGAAATGTTCTGCCACGGTGCGCTCTGCATGGCCGTTTCAGGCAAGTGCTATCTCAGCCTCCACGAGATGAATTCAAGCGCCAACCGTGGAGCCTGCACACAGATATGCCGCCGAGGCTACACCGTCACCGACCGCGAGACCGGCGACGAACTTGCCGTGGAAAACAAATACATTATGTCGCCTAAGGACCTGAAGACCATTCACTTCCTCAACAAGATGATCGACGCCGGAGTCAGGGTGTTCAAGATCGAAGGCCGCGCACGCGGTCCGGAGTATGTCAAAATCGCCGTTCAGGCCTACTCGGAAGCCATCGAGGCCATCTGCCGCGGCGAGTTCACCGAAGACCGCATAGCCCGCTGGGACGAAGAACTCTCCAAGATCTTCAACCGAGGTTTCTGGAACGGCTACTATCTCGGACAGCGCCTCGGCGAATGGTCGGCCAAATACGGCTCCTCGGCCACCCGCGTAAAGCGCTATCTGGCCAAAGGTGTGCGCTATTTCCCTAAACTCGGAGTAGGGGAGTTCCTGATGGAAGCCGGCGAACTGCATGTGGGCGACGAGGTGGTCATCACCGGAACCGACACCGGAGCAATCATCATGACTGTCGAGGAACTGCGTCTGGACTACGACCCCGTGCCCGTGGTGAAGAAAGGCCAGAGCTTCTCCGTCAAGGTGCCGCGCAAAATCCGTCCCTCCGACCGCCTCTACATCTGGGAGGAGACCGCCCAAGCCAAAAACTGAGCATCCTTCTGATTGAAACCATGAAACCTGTATAAAGCAATTATACCTAAAGTAACTATACCGTATGAAAAAACTTTTTATGTATCTGGTGATGGCCGTGACGGCTATCCCTCTTATGGCTCAGAACTATCTGACTCTGCGTTATGACCGCCCGGCCGATTACTGGCTTGAGGCCCTTCCGCTCGGCAACGGTCGCCTCGGTGCGATGGTCTACGGAGGTGTGACAAGTGACACCATCCAGATCAACGAAGACACCTTCTGGGCCGGAAGTCCCTACAACAACATCAATCCCAACGCCAAGGGCCGCCTGCAGGAGATCCGTGACTGCATCAACCGAGGAGACTACGAACAGGCTCAGCGCCTGGCCATGTCAAACATCACCGCTGACATCAATGTGACCGCCCACGGCATGGCCTATGAATCGCTCGGCAACATCGTGCTCGACTTCAAGACCCCGAAGACAGCGCCCACAGCCTATTCGCGCACCCTCGACCTGACCGACGCCGTGGCCCGCGTGAGCTACACCGCCGGCGGTGTGGACTACAGGCGCGAAATCTTCACCTCGCTTGCCGACAACGTGCTCGTCATGCGACTGACTGCATCGAAAGGCGGAAAGATCAGCTTCACCACCTCATTCAAAGGTCCCGAAAAGGAAAAGCGCGTCAAAGCCTCGGCCAAAGTGGTCAAAGGCAGCGACAATCTGCTGCGGGTAAGCTCCTTCCCCGGACAGCCCGAAATGGAGAATATCCCCAACCTCCTCCATGCCACCACCTATATACAGATCATAGCCGACGGCGGAAAGCAGAGCGCCGACCGCTCTAAGGGCACACTGACGGTCAAAAATGCCGACAGCGCACTGATCGTCGTGGCCTCCGCCACCAACTTTGAAAACTATAAAGACATTTCAGGCGACAGCGATGCCAAGGCTATGGCCGCACTCTCGGCCTTTGACCGCGACTATGCCCGCGCCAAGGCCGACCACAGCGCGCGTTATGCCTCGATGTTCAACCGCGTCAGCCTCGATCTCGGCCACAATCCCGTGCAGGAAGCCAAGCCGACCGACACCCGCATAGCCGAATTCGCCTCGTCTGACGACCCCGGCCTCGCTGCCATGTACTTCCAGTTTGGCCGCTACCTGCTCATCTGCTCCTCCCAGCCCGGCACTCAGCCTGCCAATCTGCAGGGCATCTGGAACCCCGATGCCGGACAGTATCCCGCATGGGACAGCAAATACACCACCAACATCAACGTCGAGATGAACTACTGGCCTGCCGAGGTCACCAACCTCAGCGAGTGTCACGATCCCTTCCTTCAGCTTGTGAAAGATGTCAGCGTCACCGGACGCGAATCGGCTGAAAAAATGTATGGATGCCGCGGCTGGACTCTTCACCACAACACCGACCTCTGGCGCTCTACCGGATCGGTCGACAATGCCTCGTGCAGCATCTGGCCCACCTGCAACGCCTGGTTTGCCTCTCACCTGTGGGAACGCTATCTCTTCACCGGCGACAAGACCTGGCTCGCCTCGGTCTACCCCGTGCTCAAAGGTGCCTGCGAGTTCTATCAGGATTACCTTGTCACCGACCCCAAGAGCGGCTACAAGGTGGTCTCTCCCTCCAATTCGCCTGAAAACCACCCCGGTCTCGGTTCCTATGAGGATGCCGGAGGCAAGAAGCGTAGCCTTGCAGTGTTCAGCGGCGTGACTATGGACAACCAGATGGTCTACGACCTGCTCAACAACACCGCTCTTGCTGCCGGAGTGCTCGGAGTGGACAGCGAATTTGCCGCCGGCCTCGACTCGCTCAAGGCTCAGTTGCCTCCCATGCACGTCGGCAAATACGGCCAGCTCCAGGAATGGCTTGAAGACTGGGACAAGGAGCGCAGCAGCCACCGCCACGTCTCGCACCTCTGGGGTCTCTATCCCGGCAACCAGATCTCGCCCTACACCAACCCCGAACTTTTCCAGGCGGCCAAAAAGTCGCTCATCGGACGCGGCGACGCCAGCCGCGGCTGGGCTATGGGTTGGAAAGTCTGCCTCTGGGCCCGACTGCTCGACGGCAACCACGCCATGAAGCTCATCCGCAACCAGCTCCGCCTCAAAGACCCCAACGTCACCATAAAGGACCAGGACGGCGGCACGTATGCCAACATGTTTGACGCCCACCCGCCGTTCCAGATCGACGGCAACTTCGGCTGCACCGCCGGCATAGCCGAAATGCTTGTCCAGAGCCACGACGGAGCCGTCCACCTGCTCCCCGCTCTGCCCGATGCCTGGCCCCAGGGTTCTGTCAAAGGCCTCCGCACCCGTGGTGGTTTCGAGATCACTGACATGAAGTGGGCCGACGGAAAACTCGTGTCGGCCACCGTCCGCTCGACTCTCGGCGGCAATCTCCGTCTGCGTTCCGCCTCGGCTCTCCGTCTTGCCGGCGGCCAGCCTCTGAAAGCGGCTGAAGGTGCCAACACCAACGCGCTCAACAGCGTCTACTCCATCCCGAAACCCGTTATAAAAGACAGCTCCAAGATCCCCGCGCTCGAACTTCCCGCCACCTCTCTCTATGATCTCCCCACCGAGCCGGGAGCCACTTATGTGATCGAAGCCATACGCTGAACTCCGCAAGTCCGCGCCTCTGGCCGGACTCAATGACCATACGGTCCCCCGCCGGGGTGCGTCACGCATTCCCGCCGGGGGACCGGCTTTTTCGGCCTTTTTGTTCATTCAACCCTATCCTTTCAGTGAAAATTTCATTTCAGCATTTGCGGAATTCGGGCACTTTTGAGTAATTTTGCACTGCGATGTTACTGTCACTTGCCATACCCTCCACAGCGCCTCTGATCACCGCCCCCGTACCCATCTTTCTGACGGTGATGGCCATTATATTGCTGACACCTCTCGTGCTCAGCCGGCTGAAGATTCCGCAGGTCATAGGTCTGATCATCGCCGGGGTCGCCGTAGGTCCCTACGGGCTCAATCTGCTTGCCCGCGACATGAGCTTCGAAGTCTTCGGCCAGGTAGGCATACTCTACCTCATGTTTCTGGCCGGAATCGAAATTGACATGTACCACCTGCGCAAGAACCTGCGCAAAGGCATGACATTCGGAGCCTTCACCTTTATAATACCGCTGCTTTTAGGAACGCTCACCGCTATGGCCGCGCTCGACATGCACCTGCTTGAGGCCGTGCTGCTTGCCTCGATGTTCGCCGCCCACACCCTGATAGCCTATCCGATTGTCAACCGCTTCGGAGTGACGAAATCTCCGGCCGTCATCATAGCCATAGCAGGCACAATCATGACCGTGCTCGGATCTCTGATCGTGCTTGCCGGTGTTCTCGGTGTCTATCGTGACGGTTCGTTGGGCTCCTTGGTTCCGGTGCTCTTCTACCTCGCCCTCTACTGCCTGGGCATCACCTATCTCTACCCCCGCATAACGCGCTACTTCTTCAAGCACTACAACGACGGCATCAGCCAGTTCATCTATGTGATGGTGGCAGTGTTCGGTGCCGCCGCCCTCGCCTCGTTCATAGGCATCGAAGGGGTGTTCGGCGCCTTCTTCGCCGGACTGGTGCTCAATCGCTTCATTCCGGCGCGCTCCACTCTGATGGGGCGTCTCGAATTCGTGGGCAACGCCCTGTTCATCCCTTACTTTCTTATAGGAGTCGGTATGCTGATCGACCTGCGCGTGGTGCTTGACGGCTGGGGTACGCTCTACACCGCCGCCGTGATGAGCGCCGTGGCTATGGCCTCGAAATGGCTCGCCGCCCTTGTCACTCAGAAAGTCTACGGGCTGACCCCTGTCGACCGCTCCATGATGTATCAGCTCTCCAACGCCCACACCGCCGTGGCCCTCGCCGTGGTCATGATCGGCTATGAGCTGCATCTGTTTGACATCCAGGTGCTCAACGGCACGGTGGTCATGATCCTTGTCACCTGCACAGTCTCCTCTTTCGGAACCGAACGGGCCGCCTCGCGCATCAAGGTCCAGATGCTTGAGCAGGAAGAGGAAGAAAGCTATAAAGACGACTCCGCTGCCCATCCGCGCACTCTGATAGCCATCTCTAATCCGCTGACAGCCCCTGGAATTGTAGATCTCGCCCTCTCGATGCGCTTCCCTGACAGCTCCGTGGCCGGCGACCTCTATGCGCTGCATGTGCGCAACGACAATTCTGCATCGGCCCGTGCCATCGGCCGCAATTCTCTTGACGTGGCCGAAAGAGCCGCAGCAGCCGTCGAGACAACGCTCACCCCAATAGAACGCTTCGACCTCAACTTCATCACAGGAGTGCTCAACACTATGGAGGAACGTGACATCACCGAACTGATTGTTGGGCTCCACCGCCGCACCAGCATCATCGACTCTTTCCTTGGCGAGAAAGTTGAGCAGCTTCTGCGCACCACCAACCGCATGGTGGTCATGTCGCGCTGCTTCATCCCCCTCAACACCGTCACCCGCATCCTTGTGGCCGTGCCGAAGAAAGCACAGTTCGAAACCGGATTCCGCCGCTGGGTGCAGGCCGTCGGCAACCTCTGCCGCCAGATAGGATGTCGCATTGAATTCTGGTGCGAGGAGTCGACAGTGCCGCTGATCCGCACGGTTGTAAGACAAAGCAACCTCGGCATACGGATGTCGTTTGCCGAGGTCAGAAGTTATGACGATTTCGTGTTGAAATCAGCTGAAGTCAATGACGATGATCTGCTCATTGTGGTGAGCGCGCGCCGCTCGTCAGTGTCGTTTGACAGTGACATGGACGCCGTGCCGGAATATCTGCAGAAGTACTTCGCCAATACAAATCTCATAGTGCTCTATCCGGGTCAGTTCGGCACCGAAGCTCCGATGACTATGGCCGAGACTATGGCCACCGATATCGTGTCGACCCCGAATCCGCTCTACCTTTATACTATGGCGCTCGTGCGCCGTCTGCGCAGGGTTCTCAGCCATCGCTGAGAGAGCCTTTCATCCCGTATTCGGAACAGGCCGGCTCGGAACAGACCCGTTCAGAACGAGCGGTCGAAATAGCGGTCGAGGATATCGCGGGCGGCCGTAAACGAGCTTTGCTGATTGTTCAGCACACGGATCTCCTTGGCGGCAAGCATCTGTTCGATTTCAGGATTATTGTAGAAATGGGCGCGGAGCTGCTCATCGATTGTCTCATACATCCAGTAGCGGGCCTGCTGGCTGCGCTTGCGCTCGAAATAGCCGTTAGCGTCCACAAAGGCGAAATAGCGGTCTATCATGTCCCACACCTCCGGAATTCCCAGTTCGAAATATCCCGAATAGGTCAGCACCTCCGGGCTCCAGCCTGATTCCGTAGGCGGAAAGAGGTGGAGAGCGCTGCGGAACTGCGCCTGCGCGAGCTGCGCGCGCTGTATGTTATCGCCGTCGGCCTTGTTGATCACTATGCCGTCAGCCATCTCCATGATGCCGCGCTTGATGCCCTGGAGCTCATCGCCGGTGCCGGCGAGCTGGATCAGAAGGAAGAAGTCTACCATCGAGTGCACGGCTGTCTCGCTCTGGCCCACGCCTACGGTCTCCACAAAGATATTGTTGAAGCCGGCGGCCTCGCAGAGCACTATGGTCTCGCGCGTCTTGCGGGCCACGCCGCCGAGCGATCCAGCCGAGGGGCTGGGGCGGATAAAGGCGTCAGGATGTACCGATAGTTTCTCCATGCGGGTCTTGTCGCCGAGAATGCTGCCTTTGGTGCGTTCGCTCGACGGGTCGATGGCCAGCACGGCAAGTTTACCGCCTCCCTTGAGCACGTGGAGTCCGAAAACGTCGATCGAGGTGCTTTTGCCGGCTCCCGGCACTCCCGTGATGCCTATGCGGCGCGACTTCCCGGAGTGGGGCAGACATTTCTCTATCACCTCCTGGGCTATGGCCTGATGGTCGGGCGAAAGGCTTTCCACGAGGGTCACGGCGCGGGCGAGGGTGGTGATGTCGCCCTTGAGTATTCCTTCCACGAGTTCGCCCGCGCTCGGCAGCGCCTTGCGCTTGCGGCGTTTGAGATAGGGGTTGACTACCGGAGGCTGGCTCACGCCCTTGTTGACGGTGAGGCCGCCGAACTGATCGTCGTTTTCAATATGTTCCATGACTGATGTGATGCTTGGCTGTGTGGGGGTTATTTTACTTCGGCGACTACGCGGACCATAGTCGAGGGATGGTCCGGATCATTGGCTATGATATTGATGCGGGCGTTGAGCAGTTCGGTGTCGCCGATGAGGGCCGGATTGACCGTCACCTCAACCTTCTCGCTCTTACCCGGCTTGATTTTGTCGGATTTCAGCCTGACTTCCACCGCCTTTTCCGGACAGTGGATGCGGCGGATCAGCAGATTCGACTTACCTTTGTTGGTGATGGTAAACGTGCGCTTCAGCGGCGCATCGCCACGGCTGATGCGCCGCAGGTCAATGGCAGTCTCGTCAGTGTCGATCACCGGAGCGTTGGCGCGCTCTTTGGCTGTGAGCTTCGAGAAATCCTCGCCTATGATGGCCACGGTCTCGATCTTCATCCGCTCGGCCGATCCGGCATCGGGCGCTATCGTCATCGAGTCGGTCACTATGCCCCAGGTCTTGACCCGGTCGCCGTGAAACACGGTCGAGATCACGAATCTGTCGCCCGGCGGCACTTCGGCCGGCTGCATGATCACATTTATATATGAGGGCTTGCTGATCACCTGCGGGCGGATCGTATCGGCCGACGCATTGTAGCATTCGAGATACTGTCCGCCGGTGTGGCCGCTGTAGATATTTCCGTAGCTGATCATGTCGCCACGCAGTTTCATCGGGCCGAGCGTCAGCGGAAAGCGCGATTTAAGAGTGTTTGACGCTCCGATCACAGTGCCTTGTATGGTCAGCGACGTGCGCTTGGGGTCAGAATCGAGATCAACGTTGACATACTTCACGAAGCGTCCAGGCCGCCCCTTGGGGTCGAAGCCCACGCGGATCACAGCCGTGTCGCCCGGCGCTATCGGGTCGCGCGAATACTCCGGTTTGGTGCATCCGCAGTTGGCGCGCGCGCTGATGATGGCCATAGGCTCGTCAGAGGCGTTGACCAGGCGGAAGTCACAGTAGACCGTGCCCAGATCCTCGTCAAAAGCCCCGAAATCGTGCTTCTGTTCAAGCCAGATGCCCCGGCCGTCGGCATGGGCCATGAAAGCCGCCGAGCCTAAGAGCATGGCGGCGATAGTGCGCAGTCTCATCATTTGTTTTCAGGAATGATTACGCCGTTAAACGTAAGGTTGATGCGTGATTTCGTGGCGTTTGACTTCACCTTGACCGTGCGGTTGAACTCTCCGGCGCGTCCCTTGGGCTGGAAAGTGATCTTGATCTCGCCTTTCTTGCCCGGAGCTATTGGCTTTTTGGGGAAAGAGGGCTTGGTGCAGCCGCAGCCGCCGTTGCTCACGTTGATGATGGTCAGCGGAGCCGAACCGGTGTTGGTAAACTCATAGACGGCGGTGACAGCGCCACCGTCGGCCTTGATGGTGCCGAAATCGTGAGCGGTTTTGACAAATGTCATTTCAGCTTTGTCTTTGGCGCTTGCGCTTATGACGGCAGTGACTGCCAGCAACAGTACGAGGAATATCTTTTTCATAATCTATACCTGGTCAATAGTTTTTGATATCTTTAATTACAGATGAAACGTCAGATGCATATACTTATGTATGACACCTCCCGGAAGAAATGGTTTAACCGGGCATTAGCCACAAAATTACGCAAAATCCATGAGAAAAAATTAAACGGAGATAAACATTTTCATCATAACTAACGTTAGAAATCCTGAAGGTGTTCATCACCTTGCCTTACTGATTAACTAACTCACGCTTTCTTACTGATTATGAGACGCAAGAGATTTTTCGCTTATATTATCGGGCTTCTGTTAGCCTTTGTCGGGTCAGGCCTGACAAGTTCTTGCGGAACCGTGAGAACCCACTGGGGCATGGAGCATGAATATAAATATGACTTCCCTGACGGAGGTGACCATCACCATCATAAAAAGCATAAGAAACATAAGAAGCACAAGAAGCACCATCATCACGATGATGACTGATCGCCTCTTGGAGCCATGAGCCTTGGGCCGGCCGCACATCGCAGCCTCGTCCGTATCACTCATGCTGTCAGCTATCGGCCAAGATAAATTAGTTTTATATAGAAACCCGGAAGAGCATCCGTAACAAACGCTCTTCCGGGTTTAGGTTTTTGAGACTGCTCAGTCTCTTCGAGTCATTTAGGAAAACTACGATCCCATTCGGAGGCCGCCTTGCAGATGCCGGCTGTCTGCGGGGCCATCCGGGGCGGTAAATCGGTGTCCTCGACCGGACACCACATTTGATAGAATGTCTTTCCCCCCGACACCTACGCGCAAAGCGCTGCGGTGTCGGGGGCTACGAGTAAATCGGTGTCCTGCCGGACACCCGCCATCCGCGGCCCATCGGGAACATGTCCTGCCGGACACCCGTCATCCGCGGCCCATCGGGAACATGTCCTGCCGGACCCCTTTCATCTGCGGCCACTTCGGAGCCCGCCTTGTCGGAGTCGTTATTGCCTGCGGATTTGTTCGGTTCACGCTGCGCGTATTGAGGCCGGATGGTGATGTCCGTCAGGACATCGGTTTACTAATAGCCCGTGACACCGCAGCGCAAAGCGCGCAGGTGTCACGGGTTTGCGATTTTCCTCTGCATGTGGTGTCCGGCAGGACACCGATTTACCGCCCCGGACGGGGTGTCTTACTTCATGTTTTCGAGGGTGGCGGCATCGAGGCCTGCAATGGCGATGACATTGATGATGTCACGCACCTCCGCGTCGACGTTCATGAAGTGGATAGGCTTCTTCAGACCCATCTGGATCGGGCCGATCGACTCGCCGACACCCATCTCAAGCATGATGCGGTAAGCTGCATTGGCCGCGCTGAGGTTGGGGAACACAAGCGTGTTGACATCCTTGCCGTAGAGGCGGGTGAAGGGATAGGCCTTGTCGCGCACGGCGCGGTTCAGCGCATAGTTGACCTGCATTTCGCCGTCTACGATCATATCGGGATTCTCCTCATGGAGCTTGCTGACAACGTTGTGGACCGTCTTGGGTTCGGTTTCCGAATTGGTGCCGAAGTTAGAGTAGGATACGAGGGCCATGACCGGCTCGTGGGCGAAGAACTTCACCGCATCGTGAGCCAGACGGGTGATATCGGTCAGGGTCTCCTCGTCGGCAGTGCCGTTGATCATGGTGTCGGCCAGGAAGTATGTTCCCTTCGAGGTTTCGAGCACGTGCATGGCTGCGAAGTGCTTGAAACCGTCGCGCAGACCGATCACCTCACGGGCTATGTCGGCGGTCGGATTGTTGGCCGAGCGGGTTCCGGCAATGAAGGCATCGGCATCGCCTGTCTCCACCATCATCATGCCGAAATAGTTGCGGTCAAACATTTTGTCGAGGGCGCTTTCGAAATTCTCGCCCTGGCGCTGGCGCTTGGTGGTCAGCATTGCGGCATAGCGTTCGCGGCGCGGAGCCTCGCGGTCGTGGCGCAGGTTGACGATCTCGATTCCCTCGATGTTGAGGCCGAGGCGCTGGGCGCGTTTCTCGATCATCTCCTCGTTGCCGAGCAGGATGGGGATGCACAGTCCGTCGGCAGCAGCGATGGCGGCGGCGCGGAGCATATTGTCGGTATTGGCCTCGCCGAAGGCCACACGCTTCGGGTTGGTACGCGCTGCCTCGTTCAGGCGGCGGGTAAACTTGCGGTCATTACCCTTGAGCAGGCGGAGTTTTTCGTCATATTCGTCCCAGTCGGTGATCGGGCGGCGTGACACTCCGCTGTCCATCGCGCCCTTGGCCACAGCGGGAGCCACTGATGTGAGCAGGCGCGGGTCAAAGGGGGTGGGGATGATGTAGTCGCGGCCGAAGTGGATGTCTGAGCGGTTGTAGGCAGCGCTCACCACCGGCGGCACGGGCTTCTTGGCGAGCTCGGCGATGGCCCTTACGGCATAGATCTTCATCGTTTCGTTGATCTCCGAAGCGCCGCAGTCAAGAGCGCCGCGGAAGATGTAGGGGAAGCCAAGCACGTTGTTGATCTGGTTGGGGTAGTCCGAACGGCCTGTGCCCATGATGATGTCGGGGCGGGCGGCCATTGCTGTCTCGTAGGCGATCTCCGGATCGGGATTGGCCAGAGCGAACACGATAGGCTTCGGAGCCATGCTCTTGACCATTTCAGGAGTCACCACGTCCTTGACCGAGAGGCCGAGGAACACATCGGCGTCGACCATAGCCTCGGCCAGGGTCGTGATTTCGCGCGAGGTGGCAAACTGTGCCTTCTGCGGGTTCAGGTCGGTGCGCTTGTGGCTGATGACACCCTTGCTGTCACACATCACCACGTTTTCCATCTTCACGCCCAGAGCGCAGTAGAGCTTGGTGCATGACACGGCTGCCGCGCCTGCGCCGTTGACCACCAGACGGATATCCTCTATCTTCTTGCCCTGGATCTCGATGGCGTTGAGCAGAGCGGCGGCCGAGATGATGGCTGTGCCGTGTTGGTCGTCGTGCATCACGGGGATGTTCATTTCGGCCTTCAGGCGCTCTTCGATCTTGAAACACTCCGGAGCCTTGATGTCTTCGAGGTTGATGCCGCCGAAAGTCGGGCCGAGGGCCTTGACGATCTCTATAAACTTGTCGGGGTCGGTCTCGTCGACTTCAATGTCAAAGCAGTCGAGGCCGGCGAATATCTTGAAAAGCAGACCCTTGCCTTCCATCACAGGCTTTCCGGCCAGAGCGCCGATATTGCCCAGACCGAGCACTGCGGTGCCGTTGGAGATCACGGCCACGAGATTGCCCTTGTCGGTATATTTGTAGACATCGTCAGGATTGTCTTTGATCTCAAGGCAGGGATAGGCCACGCCGGGAGAGTAGGCCAGGGCCAGGTCGGCCTGGGTGGCATAGGGTTTGGTGGGGATTACTTCGATTTTTCCGGGGCGCGGATAACGGTGATAGTCCAGCGCCATTTCTTTTGTGACTTTTGCCATGTTAATTGGTATGGTGTGTGTATGTTGATGATCAGTATATTCTAAAACAACCTTATAGAATAACAGTTTTCTGACAAATCGTTGTCAAATTACCCGCAAAGTTAACAAAAATCTATTAAGAGCGTCATTCCACCGACAATAATAAAGTTAACGTTTAACAATAATTTAATCAATAAAGTTTAACGGAGCCTGCCCCCTGGGCTTATCTTCTGACTGTCAGCACAGACCGTTCTGCAATTTTAAATCTGCGGTGATGATTTTTTAGCCGTTAATATTGGGATAGATGTGAAATAATTACTATTTTTACGCCGTGATAAAGAGCCGTGGCGCATCAATGTCGCGGCCGGCTTGTATTATTGTCTTTTAAAAACTTCTCGTAAAACACTGTTGATCAATCTTATGAAGAGGATTTTTCTACTCCCGCTGTTGGCTCTGCTGATGGCGTTCGGTGCGTCGGCCCAGTCTGACCCGAAACAGCCCCTCGTCTACGGAGTGGCTTTCTACAACCTTGAGAATCTGTTTGACACCATCAACAACAACGGTCAGTATGACCTTGAATTCTCTCCCAACGGTGCCCGCCAGTGGAACGGCGCCAAATACTGGAGCAAGATCAACAATCTGGCCTACTGCATCTCAAAGATGGTGACCAAAAACACCCCGATGGGCCCGGCTATCATCGGTGTGTCGGAAATTGAGAACAAAAGCTGTCTCGATGACCTCGTGCGTGCCAAAGACATCCGCCAGTGGCGTCTGCAGGTAGTGCACCACGACTCGCCTGACCGCCGTGGCGTCGACGTAGGCCTCCTCTACAACCCCCGCCTCTTCAAAGTCCTCGATGTCACAAACCACCGTCTTGTGATTCCGGGCTATGAAAGCTTCCGCACACGCGACCAGATGTGTGTCACCGGCATCCTCGGCGGAGACACCGTCAGCGTAATCGTCAACCACTGGCCCTCGCGCCTTGGCGGACAGGAACGTTCGAGCTACCTGCGCGAAGCTGCAGCCTCTCTGTCAAAGCAAATCGCCGACTCTCTCTGGGCCATCCGTCCCAACCAGGGCGTGATAATCATGGGCGACCTCAATGACGACCCCCAGGACAAGTCATGTGCCGTGAGCCTCGGCGCGCAGCGCGACGAGAAAAACGTCGGTCCCCACCAGTTCTACAACCCCTGGTGGAAAATCCTCGACCGTGGCATCGGAACCCTCGCCTACAAAGGCCAGTGGAACCTCTTTGACCAGATCATCGTCTCCGGTACACTCCTCAACAAAAACGGCGCGCGCCTCTGCTACAGAACCTGCAAAGTCAACAACTTCGACTTCCTCTTTGACACCGAAGGCCAGCGTCAGGGCTACCCCAAACGCACATTTGCGGCCGGCGCATGGCTCAACGGCTACTCCGACCACTTCCCGACTGAAATCTTCCTGCAGGTAACACGCCGATAAGCGCCCGCCAAACAGGGATTCTTGTTTAACCACCTTAATATATTATATAAGTGGACAACAATTCCAGCCCAAGCACCTCTCATCGCCCTCCGTTTGTGATCACCGTCGGACGCCAGTTCGGCAGTGGAGGCCGTGAACTGGGCAAAGCCCTCGCCGACGCTCTCGGCATAGCCTACTACGACAAGGAACTCCTCGTCGAATCGGCCAAACTCGCCGGAGTAAACCCCGAATTCTTCCAAAAGAAAGACGAGCGCTTCCCCACCTTCCTTCAGGGCCTGTTCAGCTTCTCGATGGGCGTGACGCCAATGTGTTACTACACCGGAGCTTCATCAATCTCAGATGACGGACTCTACAAAAGCATCAGCGACTTCCTGCGCTCCGTTGCCCAGGAAAAATCATTTGTGGTGGTAGGCCGAAGCTCCGACTACATCCTGCGCGACCATCCCCGCTGCGTCAACATCTTTGTCCACGCCCCGATGGCCGACTGTGTGCGCCGCATCATGGGCCGGAACGACGCCCTCGCCGCCGACAAAGCCGAAGCTATGGCCCGCAAGACCAACAAATGGCGCGCCGACTACTACAACTTCTTCACTGACAAGACCTGGGGCGATGCCAAAAGCTACGACCTCACGCTCGACTCCTCACGCCTGCAGATGAAAGACAATGTGGAGCTCATCAAAGCCTACCTCCGCCTGCGCGGATTCATCGACTGATTCCGGTCATTACCGGATTGGGAAAAAGAACGACATTAAAAACATCAAAAATCATATTATCAATAATTTATGAGACTGAAACTGTTTCTGCTACTGCTGCTGACGGCCGTAATACCGTCGCTTGCACAGACCACAGGCGTAGCCGGTACCGTTGTCGACTCCAACACCGGCGTTCCCGTTGCGGGCGCTACTGTAATGCTCGACAACCAGGGACTCCAGGCCACGACCGACCCTTCGGGCGAGTTCCGAATCTCCACTGCCAAAGCCGGAGATGACATGCTTGTCATCGTGGCCTACGGCTATCAGGACGTCACGATGAACGTCAACATCGTCAACGGTGTCATCGACAACCTCGGCATCATCAAGATGCTCGACTCGAACCTCAACAACGTCTTCTACGAAGATCAGAATGACATGCTCTTCGATCAGAACCTCCTTGAAGACGAAGAAGGATCGGCACAGTCGATCGCGGCCCTCACTGGCGCCAGTGACGACGTCTATTACAACTCCGCAAGCTACGACTTCCAGCCTATGCGCTTCCGCATCCGCGGCTACGATTCGAAATATACCGAAACCTACATCAACGGTATCAACTTCAATGACATGGCCCGCGGACGTTTCAACTACTCCACCCTCGGCGGCATGAACCGCGCTTTCCGTGACCGCACTGCGGCTCTCGGCCTCGGCGCAGCCGCATTCGGCTTCGGCAACATCGGCGGCGCAACTGACATCAACACCCGCGCCTCGCACTACGCTCCCGGCTTCAACGGTTCGCTTGCCTACACCAACTCAAACTACATGCTCCGCGCTATGGCCATGTACTCGACCGGTCTCAACAAGAACGGCTGGGCATTCACCGTCTCGGCTATCGGACGCTATGCCAATGAAGGCGTGATCGACGGTACTTTCTACAACTCCTTCGGCCTCTTCGCCTCGCTTGAAAAGGTGTTCAATGACAAGCACTCCCTCAACCTCACCGTCTGGGGTGCCCCCACTCAGCGCGCCACCAACTCCGCAACCTACGAAGAAGCCTACCGGCTCACCGACAACAACCTCTACAACCCCAACTGGGGCTGGCAGAACGGCGAAAAGCGCTCTTCAAAGATTGTTGAGACATTCGATCCCACCGCCGTGCTCAACTGGATCTGGAAACCCAAAAACGGAACCACTCTCAACACCGGAGCCGCTTTCCGCGCCGTCAACTACTCGACATCGGCCCTCAACTGGTACAATGCCGCTGACCCGCGCCCCGACTACTACCGCTATCTCCCCAGCTACTTCCGTGCCTTAGGCAACGAGGAAGCCGCCGAGCTCTACACCGATCTCTGGCGCCACGATGAAAGTTTCCGTCAGATCAACTGGGACAACCTCTACCAGGCCAACTACCTCAACAATCAGTTCGGCCGCGGCGGAAACCCCGACAACCACTCGTCGAGCTACATCCTTGAGAACCGCCACAGCAATCAGCTGAACTTCATGTTCAACTCTCTGCTCAACCACCGTCTCAACGACAACATGACCCTCCAGGCCGGTGTCAGCTTCAACTACACCCGCGCCCACTACTACAAGACCATCCGCGACCTCCTCGGCGGCGAATACTGGCTCGACATCGACCAGTACAGCGAACGCGACTTCCCCAGCGATCCGCAGATGCTCCAGAACGACCTCCGCAACCCCAACCGCCGTGTCGGAAAGGGTGATACCTTCGGCTATGACTACAACATCAACGCCCTCCACGGCGACTTCTGGCTCCAGAACATCATAACCCTTCCCCAGTGGGACATCAACTATGGCCTCAAGATCGGCTACACCCAGTTCTTCCGCGACGGCAATATGCAGAACGGACGTGCGCCTGAAAACTCCTACGGCAAGGGTGTGACCCACCGCTTCGACACCGGTGCCCTCAAGGCCGGCGCGACCTACAAGATCGACGGTCGCAACTTCATCTCGGCCCACGCAGGCTACGAGACTGTCGCTCCTCTCTTCGAGTATGCCTACATCTCGCCCCGCATCAAGGACACCGCCATTGACGGCCTCCAGAACGAACGCATCCTCTCAGGCGACATCTCCTACTCATGGAACTACCGTCGTTTCCGCGGCGCAATCACCGGTTTCTGGACTGAAATGTTCGACCAGACCGAACGCACCTCATATTATGACGACCAGTACTCGACATTCATGAACTACGTGCTCAAGGGCGTACACACCCGCTACAAAGGCGTAGAGATCGGTGCTGCCTACAAGATCACTCCCTCGCTCACTCTCTCGGCTGCAGCCACCTTCGCCCGCTATCAGTACAAGAACCGCCCCGAAGGCACACGCTCATATGAAAACGGCATGATGGACGACATCACCCAGACCGTTTACCTCAAGAACTTCTACATCGGCGGCACTCCCCAGACCGCAGCCAACATCGGCATCGACTGGGCTGCTCCCAAATCATGGTTCTTCAATGTCAACGCTTCTTGGATGGGCGACGCTTACGTAAACCTCTCACCGATCCACCACGAGGCTCTTCCCGACCTCTGGGAGAAATATCCCACTCTCGAAGAGCTCGAAGCCAAGATGGGTGAACTCGCCGAGCAGGACAAGCTCAAAGACGCCTTCGTCCTCAACGCTTCTGTCGGCAAGCTCGTCTACATCAACCGCAAGATCTCGATGAACTTCAACCTCAATGTCGAGAACCTTCTCAACAACAAGAACATTCAGACCTACGGCTACCAGCAGGGCCGCTTCGACTACACTAACTACGATTCGACCAAGTATCCCAACAAGTACTTCTACGCTCAGGGCATCAAGGTTTATCTCAACGTAGGCATCCGCTTCTGATTTCTGTCACAACATCAATCCCAAAAAAGATCATAAATATATGAAGCTATATAAATCAATATTCGCCGTGCTCGCCGTCGCCGCCACCTCAGGCGCTCTTGTCAGCTGCGACGACGACCTCGACCGTCCGCCGGTGATTGTCCCCGTGGCCACCTACGAGGCCAACACTTCAATCGCCGAATTCAAGGAACTTTTCTGGAACGCGGCTCAGAGCAACACTCCGGAGACAATCCCCGTCAACGCCGACGGTGACAGCATCATCCTCGCCGGACGCGTGATCTCTTCCGATGAGAGCGGCAACGTCTACCAGCGCATCTACGTCCGCGACGAAAGCGGCGCGATGGACTTCCGCATCTACGGCTACGATCTCTATGAGAGCTACCACATGGGCCAGGAAGTGCGCATCAACGTGACCGGCCTCCTCGTGGGCGGCTACGGAACCCAGATGCAGATCGGCGTCTGGTACACCAACCCCAACACCGGTGCCACAAGCCTCGGCGGCATGGACAAGGAAGAATTTATCCGCCGCGCACAGCGCCAGGGCCTCCCCGCAGCGACTGACGCCGAGCCCTACACCGTCAGGATCTCCGACCTCGAAGCTTGGAAAAACGACAAGGAAAAACTCATCCAGTGGCAGTGTCAGCTCGTCAAGATCGAAAACGTAAGCTTTGACGGCGGCGGCCAGGAAGCCTGGTGTAACAACCCCGGCCAGACCGGATCGACCAACCGCACCCTCAAGGATGCTGAAGGCAATTCCATCACCGTCCGCACAAGCGACAAGTCAAAATTCGCCTCGCAGATCCTCCCCAAAGGCACCGGATCTGTCGTAGCGATCCTCGGTTATTACAACGGCTCCTGGCAGCTCACAGTCATGGACCCCCAGACGGGCTGTATCGACGGATTTGAATTCGTGGAAAACCCCTCAGGCCCCTCAGGCGACGCCATCTTCTCTGAAACCTTCGCTACCAGCCTCGGCAAATTCAAAGCCGTCAATGACCTCCTCCCTGAAGGTGTGTCTGAAATCTGGAAGTACGACTCCCACAAATACGCTATCGCCACAGCCTTCATTAACAAAGCCAACTACGCTTCTGACTCATGGCTCGTGTCGCCCGAAATCGACCTCTCGGCCCAGTCTGCCGCCTTCCTGAGCTTCGACCAGGCCCTCAACTTCTTCGCCAGCATCGAAACTGCCAAGACCGAGACCTCTGTCTGCATCCGCGAAGCCGGAACAACCGCATGGACCGTCCTCTCTGTCCCCGCCTATCCCGCATCGATGTCATGGAACTTCGTCAACTCAGGCGACATTGACCTTGCGGCCTTCATCGGCAAGAAAGTCGAAATCGGCTTCCACTACACCTCTACAGACTCCAAGGCCGGAACATGGCAGATCAGAAACGTGCTCATCGAGACCACCGCAAACCATCCCGTCACCCCTGACACCCCCGTCAATCCCCCGGTGGCAGGCGATGCTATCTACAGCGGCCTCTCTGAAAACGCCACTTCGATCGACTGGACCTTTGAAGACAACTCGGCCGAAAACGTCAACGAAATCTGGGCCTGGAAAAGCTACAACGGTCTCTACTATCTCAACGCAAGCGCCTTTGTAGGCAACGTGGCCTATCCCGCCACTGCCTACGCCTGCTCACCCGTCATCGACCTCACAGCCGTGACCTCGGCCAAAATGACCTTCGATCAGACCGCCAAATTCCAGACAACCCTCCGCACTCTCTGCTCGGTGGTTGTCCGCGAGGAAGGTGCCTCGGCCTGGACTGAACTGACAGTTCCCGCATGGCCCGCGGCCGGAAGCTGGGACTTCGTCTCAGCCGGTGAGATCGACCTCTCAGCCTATGCCGGCAAGAAGATCCAGGTTGGCTTCAAATACGGCTCTTCTGCTGAAGGAGCTGACACCTGGAGAGTCAAAAACCTTAAGATTACCGAGTAATAATCCAAAGATACTCTGAAAATTATGAGAATATTCAATAAATACATAGGACTCCTCTTCGCCGCGACTCTTGGCTTCACCGCTTGCCAGGACGATTTCGACGATCCCGCAATGTCCTCTCCCTCCTCGGCCTGGCTTGCCGACAGCGAGAACTATCAGCTCATGTCAATCAACGACTTCAAGACCGAATACTGGCAGGATGCTGAAAACTACTACGCCACCGTAGGTGCCGCGGCTGACGGCAAGCGTGTGCTCGTCAAAGGCCGCGTGATCTCATCTGACGCTTCCGGCAACATCTACAAGTCGCTCATCATCCAGGACGCTACCGGCGCGCTCGCAATGAGCATCAACGCCAACTCGATGAACAACAAATATCGCCGAGGACAGGAACTCGTCATCGACGTCACCGGTATGACCGTCGGCAAATACGCAGGCCTCCAGCAGCTCGGCTTCCCCGAAGACTCTGAGTCATACGGCGCACAGACCACCTTCATGCCCTACGAATTCTTCGAACAGCATGTCCAGATGCAGGGCCTGCCCGCTCCGGCCGAACTCGACACCATCACCATCCGCTCGCTCTCTGAAATCTCAGGAGGCGGCGCCGCCACCCTCGTGAAATGGCAGAGCCAGCTCGTGCGTTTCAACGACTGCTACTTCGCCGACGGCGGCAAGGAAACCTTCGCCTTAAGCAAGGAGACCGTAAACCGCACACTCACCCTCTCTGACGGAAGCTCGATGGTGGTACGCACAAGCGGCTACTCCAACTTCTACTCCGACGTCCTCCCCGAAGGCCACTTCGACATCGTCGGCATCCTCGGCTATCACTCAAACGGCGGCTGGCAGCTCACTCTCATCGACCGCAAGGGCTGCATGAACGTTGGCAACCCCACCCAGGGCCCCGGTGCCGAAGACAACCCCTACACCGTAGATGAAGCCGTATCGGTAATCAACGGCGGCGGCTCCGACAACAACATCTGGCTCACAGGCTACATCGTCGGTGCCGTAGCTCCCGGCGTACAGTCAGTGACCTCCAATGCCGACATCCAGTTCGGTGCCGAAGTAGACCTTGACAACACCCTCGTCATAGCCTCAGACCCCGAATGCAAAGACTGGACCAAGTGCATGGTCGTATCTCTTCCCCAGGACTCGCCCCTCCGCCAGTACGGCAACCTCGCCGACAACCCCGGCAACTACAAGAAGCAGATCTGGCTCAAAGGCAACCTCGGAACCCTTCTTGACATGGCAGCCCTCACCGGCAACAACGGTGCCTCGGCCAACTTCCGCATCGACGGACTCGACATCCCCGACACCGGCGGCAACCTCGACCCCGACTTCAACACCATGAACAACGGCGAACCCACCGGCTACTACGTCAACCTCACCTCGGCCACCGGCTGGACAGCAACCAACTCTCAGCTCCTCCGCGGCGGTGACTCAGACTCAAGCCCCGTCTTCAAAGTCTTCGGCGACGCCTCTGTATTCGCCGTAGGCCTCAACGGCAACACCTCCAAGCCCGGCACCCTCACCTCGCCGACGCTCTCAGGCGGTCTCAAGACCCTCTCGTTCTACTACACCCAGGTCTTCAATGACAACGGCAAAGCCAAACTGACCATCAACATCAAGCAGAACGGCACCGTAGTAGCCTCTGACGTCCTTGAAAAGTCTGGCATCACCAAATTCGAGAAATGCGTCTACAGCCACGAATTCAACATCACCGGCTCCTACGTCCTCGAAATCATCAACAACTGCCCCTCAGGCGAAGCCGCCAACAAAGACCGCATCGCCATCTGGAACCTCACCGACGGAACCATCTCCGGAGGTGACACCCCCGTAGACCCCACCCCCGGCAACGCCGTGACCTCCCTTGACGAAACCTTCCCCAACAAGCAGATCCCCGCTGACTGGACCCTCGTCAAAGCCGCCGGCGACAAAGCCTGGTATGCCACCGTCTTCAACGACCTTCCCTATGCCGCATGCACCGGTTACAAAGGCACCACCCCGCCTTACGACTCATGGCTCATCAGCCCCGCCGTAGACCTCTCGAAAGTCACTGACAAGAAACTCTCCTTTGACACCCAGGTCAACGGCTACGGCTCAACAACCACCGTCTTTGAAGTCTACGTAATGACCTCGGCCGACCCCGCCACAGCCACCAAGACCAAGCTCAACCCCGCGCTCCCCCCAGCGCCTGACAGCGGCTACTCTTCATGGCTCAACTCCGGCGAGCTTGACCTCAGTTCATTCAGCGGCATCGTCTACATCGGCTTCCGCTACTACGCCACCCAAGACGCCCAGTACGCCACCTGGTGTGTGACCAACGTCAAGCTCAACGCCGCAGGCGGCGGTGAAAACCCCGGCCCCGTTGAC
>CAMXAZ010000040.1 GCA_947179295.1 uncultured Muribaculaceae bacterium | reverse complement strand
GACCCCAACCGGGACCCCAACCGGGACCCCAGCCCGGATAAGCCCATGACGGTCCCCAGCCCCAAGCCCAGTAAGGATCATACCATGATCCCCAGTACCATGCCGAGTTCCAGCGCCAGTAGTTGTTATACCAGTAAGGCGATGCCCAGGCGTTGTAGGGGTAGAAATAGTCATAGCCCCAATAAGCCGACGGGGTATTCACGTAGATATTGACCTGGTCAGGCTCCATATAATAGATGTTGGCCAGTTCCTCGTCGCCTGAGCCACTGACAATCTGCGGATTGTAGAACTGCTCTATGCGCCGGGTATAGGCAAAGTCCGTGGCGGTGGTGTCGGCCGTCAGAGAGTCGGTCGCAAAAATTCCGCGCCGGTTATAGTCATCGACGCTGATGGTGCGGGTGCCGTTGACTGTATAATTGTCAGCCGACGGATAGTCATAGACCACAACCGCGGTCTTATTATTGCTTTTCTTGGTCGCTTTCTGGACCGGTTTGCTGGCTTTGGAGGCGTCGAAATAGATGTCGTCATCGAAATACGACTGTGCCGACACCGCTCCGGCAGCAACCAGAGTCCCGGCTAAGAATGTGAAAATACGCTTGATATTCATAGTGTGAGAGATATTGTGATATAAATTAGACAAGCGAGCGCCTCAAAAGTTTAATCGCGCGCGTATTATATTTAGAGGTCGTTGTTAAAAACAACATCTTAATTTGTCTTTCAGCTTACTTATATCTGATCCACCTGACAAGTTCCTTGACCGAAGGCTTTTTGCCATACATGAAGATGCCCACGCGGTAGATCTTTCCCGCAAGCCAGACCATAGCCACAAAACCGGCGGCAAGAAGCACGAGCGACAGAGCTATTTCCCAGCCCGGTATCCCGAACGGTATGCGGGCCACCATCACCATCGGCGATGTCAGCGGGAACATCGACATCCAGAACGCCACACTCCCCATCGGGTCAGCCGCGGCGACCATAGCGAAGATCAGACCGAAGAGAATCGGGAACACGGCCAATGATGTCAGCTGACTGGCATCCTGGATATTGTCGACGGCTGAGCCCACGGCTGCGAAAATCGACGAATAGAGCAGGAAGCCGAACACCAGAAACACCGTCATCAGCGCCATCAGCGTTATGATATTGCCGACATTGCCGAGCATTCCTATGGCCTGGATGATCTCGATCGATGACGCATCGCCCACCTGATCGAAATTACCGCTCTGCACCGCCGCCACATCGGCCATCGCATCGGCCGGGATAAGCGCGGGAAGCACGAAAGCCGACATCACCGAGATCAGCACTCCCCAGATCACCATCTGCGTCACTGCAACAAGCGCCACGCCGATGATCTTACCCATCATCAGCTGCACGGGCTTCACTGACGAGACCACCACTTCGAGCACTCGGTTGCCCTTCTCCTCGATTATGGATGTCATCACCATCTGCCCGTAGATCAGCAGAAACATATAGAGCGTAAAAGTCATGGCTATGCCTATGCCGTAGCTGAACATCGACGAGTTGCTCTCCTCACTGTCCTTGTCGGCGCGCACCGTGGTGAGGCTGACGTCACTCTTCACGCTGCTCAGAATCTCATCGAGATTCTCGATATTGTAGGCCTTGAGTCTGCGGGCCTCGATGATGCTGTTGATGCGGTCGGTGATTCCGGCCTCAGTGCCTACCGACGACGGGCCGTTGGTGTAGTACTTCAGTCCGGCGCGCGGATTGTCGATGATATTCTCAGGAATCACCAGCACCGCGTCTATTCCCTCGCGGGTCAGCGCCGAATCAACCGTGGCATCGACCGTCGGGCAGAATCTCAGATCTTCCGAGCTCCTCAGCTCCGGCAGTATCACTCTTGTGTTGTCGATCACAGCCACCGTCGTGGCCGACGAGTCGACATAGCTCATGATCAGCGCAGGCATGGCCATCAGCAAGAGCATCAGCAGAGGCATCAGCAGAGTGGTGATGATAAAACTTTTTTTCTTTACGCGCTCCATGTATTCGCGCTCGATCACTATTCCTATTTTTGACATTGTGATGTTTTCTCCGTTGGTTTATTATTTTAAGAGGTCGTTTAAAATTTACCGGCAACCCACTCTATCGGCGGCTTTCGTCTTCTCTGACAGCTCTGATGAAAATATCATTCATCGAGGCTATGCTCTCGCTCATGCCGGCAAGCCTCACCGAGTCATTGGCTATGGCTATCGCATCGCGCAGCTCGGCGCCATCTTTCAGATGGAATGTCAGTCTGCGCCGTCCCTGAAGCTGATCGGCCGCCGAGACTTCAAACTCATTGCCCACAGGCTGCAGAGCCTCCATCAGAATGCGGTCATCGCCATCGTAGAGAAGATCATAGCGGTTGCCGAAATACTCCCGGCGGATCTCATCGACGTTTCCGCTCAATATGTTGCGGCTCTTGTTGATCAGAGTGATGTTGTCACAGATCTCTTCGACCGAAGCCATGTTGTGGGTCGAGAAAATCACCGTCGCACCCTCTTCCTTGAGCCTGAGTATCTCGTTCTTAAGCAGCTCGGCATTGATGGGGTCGAAACCTGAGAACGGCTCGTCGAAAATCAGCAGCTTCGGGCGGTGGAGCACCGTGATTATGAACTGTATCTTCTGAGCCATGCCCTTTGACAGTTCCTCGACCTTCTTGTCCCACCAGTCGAGTATGTCGAAACGCTCGAACCACTCGCGCAGGCTCCTCGTGGCCTCATGCTTCGGAAGCCCCTTCAGGCGGGCGAAAAACAGAGCCTGCTCTCCCACCTTCATTTTCTTATAGAGACCTCGCTCTTCTGGCAGATAGCCTATGTGACACACATCGGCCTCGGTCAGCTGATGGCCGTCAAAAAGCACCCGGCCGCTGTCAGGAGCCGTGATATGGTTGATGATACGTATGAGAGTGGTCTTGCCCGCGCCGTTGGGGCCAAGCAGTCCGTAGACCTGACCTTCGGGGACGCTGAGCGAGACATTGTCAAGCGCACGGTGTGACGAATAGCTTTTGCTGACGTTTTCTACCTGTAGGATGTCCATGTGATTGATATTGGTGTATATTTTGTATAAGTAACTCTGAAAAATTAATTTATACTATATGCGGGATTTATTCAGAGGCAGAATCGAGGACTGAAGAGGGAGTTTATAGACATAAACGACCGATGAAGAACTTGATTCTGACCGGAATAAAACCGCAGAGAGTATAAAAGATCAGCTCAGGAGCTACTTATGTACATTATATCGGTTAATTTTGAAGAGTTACTTACTTTCTGATCTTTTTTCTTCGTTAGACGCAAAATTACCGAAAAAGTTTCAATCCGCTGTAACTTTTCTGCCGAATTCGCGTCTAACGAAGAAAACCATCACCCCTCACCCCGTTAAAACCCATCAGCAACACCACATGCGACAGAGCGAAAAAGAATCCCGGTTCATGAAGGTTGTCACCGACAGCCGTCAGCTTCTCTGCAAGGTCTGTTACATGTATGCCACTGACCGCGACCACTTCCAGGATCTCTATCAGGAAGTTCTCGCAAACATCTGGGTGGGCCTCGACTCCTTCCGCGGCGAGGCGGCGATATCGACCTGGCTCTACCGCACGGCAATCAACACCTGCGTGACATTTTTCCGCCGCCACAACACCCACGCCACCTCAATGACCTCTCTCGATTTCGCTGCCGACCTCGAAGCCGATGACGGCAACCTCAGAGCCGAACAGCTGCGCGAGATGTACAGCCTCATTTCCGGCCTTGACAAGCTCGACAAAGCTATTATATTAATGTGGCTCGACGAGCGATCCTACGACGAGATAGCCGAAGTGACCGGATTTTCACGCAACAACGTGGCTACCCGTCTCCATCGCATCAAACAGCGGCTGGCCTGGCAGAGCAACAGCTGATCCCGGCTGACCCCACCCCCTCTAACCTCACCGACCTGAATTCACCCCAAGAACCCAAAAGCACAACACATCATGAATATCGACGATTTGAAAAGCAAATGGGACTCCATCAGCTTCCCTCCCGGCTACGGCGGCATGCCGGAGACGACCGAACTGATGTCGCGCGTCAGAGCCGGCCGTGTCTCCACTCTGCACAATCGTCTCGCCTCGATCAGCTTCGCACTGACCATGCTCTGCCTGATGGGAGTTCTGATCATGATCCCATATTTCGCAGCCACCCCCACTCTGGCCATCCTCGCCATCTGCTACTTCATCTTCATAGGCTCGATGCACCTGCGCAACTACTTCCGTGTGCGCCGCCTCAACTTCTCGGTAATGTCGGTCCGCGAAGCCCTCGCCACCGTCTGCGCCATCGAGACATCGAGAGTACGGCTCAAAGCCATAGCCATGACCCTCGCCTTCCCGCTGCTGCTCTACATGTGTTTCACATTCTCATCGCTCTACGGCCACCTGATGCTCTACGGCTGCCTTGCCGGAGGAGTCATCGGAGCCATCATCGGCTTCATCATCAACCGCAAATCAATGACAATCATCCGCGAAATGCGCCGCCAGCTCTCCGACTCCGAAGCCACGGATAAAAATTAATCTGAAAATTCCCGCTCTTTTATCCATCGGATTAGACGAAAATTCTGTAAATTTGCAGTGAACTCACATTTCACTGCAATGAATAGCAAAAGTCTTGTTTCAATCAGCGATATAGGCCGCGATGAAATCATGTCGCTTCTCGACTCGGCCCGTCGCTTTGAAGAGAATCCAAACCGGCGTCTGCTTGAAGGGCGCGTAGTCGCAACCCTGTTCTTTGAACCGTCAACACGCACTCGCCTGAGTTTCGAAACCGCTGTCAACCGCCTAGGAGGCCGCGTGATAGGCTTCTCCGATGCCAACACCACAAGCTCATCTAAAGGCGAGACCCTCAAAGACACAATCAAGATGGTCAGCAACTATGTGGACATCATCATCATGCGCCACTATCTCGAAGGTGCCGCCCGCTACGCCTCGGAAGTCACTGACATCCCCGTCATCAACGCCGGCGACGGTGCAAACCAGCACCCCTCCCAGACAATGCTCGACCTCTACTCTATCTACAAGACACAGGGCACCCTCGAAAATCTCACCATCACCCTCGTCGGCGACCTCAAATACGGCCGCACAGTCCACTCTCTGCTGATGGCCATGAGATATTTCAACCCAACCTTCCGCTTCGTGGCATGCGAGGAACTCGGTATGCCGAAAGAATACAAGATCTTCTGCGACGAAAACGGAATCCGCTACACCGAACACCGCGACTTCTCGCCTGAAGTCATCAACACAAGCGACATCATCTACATGACCCGCGTGCAGCGCGAACGCTTCGCCGACATTATGGAATATGAGCGCGTCAAAGACCTCTACAATCTCAACAGCGCCATGCTGACTGACGCCCGCCCGAACATGCGCATACTCCACCCCCTGCCCCGCGTCAACGAAATCGCACAGGATGTCGACGACAACCCCCACGCATATTATTTCGAGCAGGCCCGCAACGGCCTCTACGCCCGCCAGGCCATAATCTGCCGCGCACTCGGCATCGAAGCCTGATCCCGCGCCGGCGCGTCTCACCGTCTCACCGCCTCTCCTCCCCGACTCCACCCCTCTAAAACAACCATCACCCATGACCGTCTCAAAACAAGAACTCGCAGTAGCCGCCCTGCGCAACGGCACCGTGATCGACCATATCCCCTCGGCCTCCCTCTTCAAAGCCGTCAGAATCCTCGGCATCGAAAACCTCACCGGCGCAGTCACCATAGGCTATAACCTCGACAGCAAGAAGCTCGGCACCAAAGGCATCATCAAGGCCGCCGACGTGTTCTTCCCCGAATCGACCCTCAACCGCATAGCCCTGATAGCCCCTTCGGCAGTAGTCAACATCATCCGCGACTACGAAGTAGTGGAAAAATTCCACGTCTCGCTCCCTGACACCATTGTAGGCATCGTCAAGTGCGGCAACCCCAAATGCATCACCAACAACGAACCGATGCGCACCCGCTTCCACGTAGTCAACCGCGACGACGTGACAATCAGCTGCCACTACTGCTCGCAGGTGGTAAAAAGCATCGACGCAAAAATAATCTGAACCATCTCCCCCCCCAACAGCCCAGCCTCCGATGAAAACATCCTGGAAACCCGGCACAATGATCTACCCCCTTCCGGCCGTACTCGTGACATGCGGCACGGAAGAACGCAGCAACATGCTCACCGTGGCCTGGACAGGCACCATCTGCACCAACCCGCCGATGTGTTACATCTCCGTGCGCCCCGAACGCCATTCCTACGCCATGATCAAAGAGCAGATGGAATTCACCATCAACCTGACCACAGCAGCAATGGCCCGCGCCACCGACTGGGCCGGAGTCCGCTCAGGAAGCGACTATGACAAATGGAAAGAAACCGGGCTTACACCCGTAGCCGGCCAGAAAGTCAGCTGCCCCTCCATAGCCGAATCGCCACTCTCCATCGAATGCCGCGTCAAAGAGATAGTAAAACTCGGAAGCCATGACATGTTCATAGCCGACGTCATCAACGTCCTTGCCGAAGAAAGCCTCATCGATCCTGCCACCGGAGCCTTTGACCTCGCATCGGCCGGACTCCTCAACTACTCCCACGGCCACTATTTCGAGCAAGGCCCCGAAATAGGCCGCTTCGGCTGGAGCGTAAAGAAAAAATAACCCTCAACCGATCCAAAACTCACCCCCTATATTTTATTAAGGTATGAAAGAAGACAAAGTAATCTTCGACATCATTGAGCGCGAACACCAGCGCCAGAAAAAGGGAATCGAACTCATCGCTTCCGAAAACTTCGTCAGTGACCAGGTGATGCGCGCAATGGGCTCGTGTCTCACCAACAAGTATGCAGAAGGATATCCCGGCCACCGCTACTACGGAGGCTGCGAAGTAGTCGACGAATCCGAAAGCATCGCCATCGAACGCCTCAAGCAACTCTTCGGAGCTCAGTGGGCCAACGTACAGCCCCACTCCGGCGCCCAGGCCAACATGGCTGTCTTCATGGCCTGCCTCAACCCCGGCGACAAGTTCCTCGGCCTCAACCTCAGCCACGGAGGTCACCTCAGCCACGGAAGCCCCGTCAACTTCTCAGGCCTCGTATATCAGGCTCTCGAATACAACGTTGACCGCGAAACCGGCCTAGTTGACTACGAACAGATGGAAGAAGTGGCCCGCCGCGAACGCCCTCGCCTCATCGTAGGCGGCGCAAGTGCCTACAGCCGCGAATGGGACTACGCCCGTATGCGCCGTCTCGCCGATGAAATCGGAGCAATCTTCATGGTCGACATGGCCCACCCCGCAGGCCTCATCGCCGCAGGTCTTCTCGACAACCCCGTAAAATACGCCCACATCGTGACCACCACAACCCACAAGACCCTCCGCGGTCCCCGTGGCGGCGTCATCATGATGGGTCAGGACTTTGAAAACCCCTGGGGAAAAACCACTCCCAAGGGCGTAGTAAAGATGATGTCGCAGCTGCTCGACTCAGCCGTATTCCCCGGAGTGCAGGGCGGTCCGCTCGAACACGTCATCGCAGCCAAGGCTGTCGCTTTCGGCGAAGCCCTCTCCCCCGAATTCCGCGAATATCAGCTCCAGGTGCAGAAAAACGCCGCCACCCTCGCAGGCGCACTCATCGAAATGGGCTATGACATCGTCTCTGGCGGAACTGACAACCACTGCATCCTCGTAGACCTCCGCAGCAAATTCCCCGAACTCACAGGCAAGGTAGCCGAAAAAGCCCTCGTGCTTGCCGACATCACCGCCAACAAAAACATGGTTCCCTTCGACTCTCGCAGCCCCTTCCAGACCTCAGGCATCCGCCTCGGCACCCCCGCCATCACAACCCGCGGCGCCAAGGAACCCCTCATGCTGGAGATCGCCGAGATGATCGACACCGTGCTCCGCAACCCCGAAAGCCCCGAAAACATCGCAGCCGTCCGCGCAAAAGTCAACGCCACGATGCAGCCCTACCCCATGTTCGCATGGTAATCCTCTCCTGGAAAGAGTAATCCATGTTCGCATGGTAATCCTCCCTCGGAAGGCATAATCCATAAAAGGCACTCGGCAACAATCTGCCGACCCTAATTTTACAGGCCGTTCAGAAATCTCCCCGGAAATCTGAACGGCCTTTTTTATATTTATAGTCAGACAGACAATCCGGAATCACCCCAAAATAGCAATTTGATAGCAAATCGACCATAAAAACCACATTTCACAGCACAACATTGCGCATTTCGATAATAATTATTAATTTTGCCGTCAGATCATTCACAAAATGCAATCTCAGACTTATCGTATAAAATCAGAAGGAGCTTAATCAAAATTTTACTGTCCTTCCCCTCATCTCTTGCTTGGAACTACCCATTTTTAACTAAAATCATAATTGATGAAATTACATTACTTGCAATTTGCTATTGCCGTGACCGGAGCATTGGCTGTGACAGCCCAGGCCGAAGCTGACGACAAGCTGATTGTGACCGGAACCGACAGCAAACAGACCGCAATCAGCATTGCGGATGTCAGCCGTATCACCTTTAACGGCGACAAAATGAAAATCGCCACAACCAAAGGCGATCTCGACTATCAGTTAGGGGCGATTGACAACCTTGCCTTTGACCTTGAAGCAAGCGCCACCGACCGGATCGAAGCCTCGCTCCGTGATGACATTACCATCGGCATCAGCGGAGGCATTCTCTCCGTCTCAGCCCCGGCAGGCTTACCACTCTCGGTAACCGTCTATAACCTCAAAGGCATCTCCGTGGCACGCCAAACAGGATTTGAAAACATCAGCATCGACTTCAATCCTATGGCGCCTGGCATCTACATTGTAAAAGCCAACGGCAAAACCATCAAATTCACCCGTTAATCACCACCAATCACTGAAACATCACAGACATGAAGAAATATTTGCTTCCCTCCCTTCTCCTTTGCGCCGCATCGGCTTTTGCCCAGACCCCGGCCTACATACTCAGCATCAATCTCAAAAACGGCGACAAAGTCCAGTATAGCGTCGACGAAATCGACAGCATGACATTCGATGAATCCAAGGAAACCACCCAGGCAGTAGCAGTAGAAATCCCCACCGACTTCTCTACCGGATGGGTACAGAAAGTCATGGCCGATGGTAAACAGGTAGCCGAAGTTGCCAAAGAATATATCAGATCCATCAACAAGCAGGTGGTGGTAATCTACCCGATGGGAGCCGACGGACGCGCCGATCTCACCAAGGGCCTCACCTCAACCGGAGCCACAGTGGTCTGGGATCTTGAAGCAAACACCGCCGCTGTCGGCGAGGAAGGCAATGCTCTTTCCACCGTCTATGTAGCCGACGGAAACATCATCTCTTCTTACAGCGGCGAGACAACCGAAGCCACTCTCCAGCCGGATGTCATCACCGACAACCGAGGCCTCTTTGACCGCAACACATATAAGATAGTAAAGATCGGAACACAATACTGGATGGCCGAAAATCTCCGTGCCACCTGCTTCCGCGACGGCTCTTCAATAGCCTCCATCTCCTCAGGCGAAAACGCCGCCTGGAAAGCCAACACAACCGGAGCCTACCTCGCAAGCACCGACTATGACTGGCTCCAGGTTGCAGGCTACATGTATAACGGCTACTGCGTGACCAGCGAGAAAGGCATAGCCCCGGAAGGCTGGGAAGTTCCATCGTCAGAACAGCTGACAAAACTGCGCACCGCCGGCGGTCTTGCAGCTGCCAACTTCAAGGCTTCTGATTTCGGAATGTGGTCAGAAGGCATGACCGGAAACAACATCACCGGATTTGATGCTGTCGCAACCGGCACCTATGCCAACGGCGACATCTCAGGCCTGTATTCCGACACATATTTCTGGGGCTCTACCGTCTCCACCAGCTGGCTCCGAGTCGAAGGTCTCAGCACCCTCCGCATCAATGGCACAGCCAAAAATGTAGTGGTCAGCGGCCCGGATGACTGCCACGCCTACACATTCGGCCACTCCATCCGCTGCGTACGTAAATAACCCTCCCATCTCCCCTCATCCTCTCCCCATCTCCCGGCCCTCATTACAACAATTCTCCATTACACCAGAGAAACCTCTCATACCGGAGATCGCCGAGAAAGGGTTATACAATATTCTGTCCGCTAAACTTTGTGCCTATGCACAAAGTTTAGCGGACAGTTATATTGAAATGATGATATTTCAAACTATTCTAACTCCATCATATCAAAGAACATCAGACGAGTATGTTCATTCTGTATCTTCTCCGACAAAACCTTGAAGTCGTTCTTGAGGTAAAAATCAATGGCTGAAAGATATGCATCAACAGTCAAATAACGGAAAGCAGAGTAATTGGGATTTTCTCTAAGCATCCCTTTCAGTAAATTCATCAAATCTGTTCCAATGTTCCGCCCCTTGTAGTCTGTAGATACGGCAAATCGACCTATCTTGATAGCTGGATAACTTCCGAATTGCTTGCGTTCGGGGAATGCGCCCTTTATCCTCTTCCACTGGCTGTTAGTTACATCCTGACGGCTGATTTTATCATTCAGCAAACAAAAAAACGCAACGATATTACCCCCGTCTTCAAGAATATAAGATGTGGCAATACGCTTGTCAAGGAAGCCCTTGGCATCCTCAACAAGAAAGCTATTCAAATCTTCATCACCGCAATCAAACCCTATGAGTTCAGTCATGGGAGTCAGTTTTACAAGTTTCATCTTTTATATGCAGATGGTAATGTATTCCTTAGCTTTCTTAACCGCCTCCTTGAGTTTTCTCGTATTTTCGGCTCGCTGCTCCTTGCTAAGACTCTCGACTTCCATTCTTAGTCTCTCAAAACGCACAGCATCCTCGCCCGTAAGAATCGGTGTTTCTGCTATTGGTCTTGCCATAATTTTATCTCCTATCATTAAAAAGTTTACAAGCATTTAAGTTTTAAGCGCTTATCGGCCATTGAACGAAGTCATAAATGCCCGTTGCAAAATTACAACAAATTTTCAATACTTTCAGATTATTCCTCTCGGATTTCTCACTCTTGGATTTCTCGGACCGCACTATTCCAAAATGGGTCCAAAATGGCTCTGCTCAAAACAATTCAGACAAACCGCGCTCACTGTCGCTGATGACAGTGAGCGCGGTTGTTTTGTGGGTATGTCAGACAGGATTGCCCCGGTCTTTTACGGCTTACTCGAAGATGCCAACGAGTTTGCTCTTGTAGTTTCCGAGAGCCGCTTTGAGTTCGGTGTTCACACTATAGTCGGTATCGGCGCCGCTGTAGTTGAAATTCCAGATGAAATCGCCGTGATTGAGACGGCCTGCGCCATAGAAACCGGTCACAACCGCCGGCACTTCTGACGCCTCAAGCGGAGTGTAGTCATACATCAGAGCCGGATCTGTGTCAAAATTGTCATAGGTGCCGCCGCCTACAAGCGCCTTGAATGTCGAAGGCACTTTTTCGTCACGGCTCGACGCCTCGTAGCAGTCAAAATCCGTAGCGCTCATGGCGTGAGTGATCACATTATATTTGTCGGCTGTGCCCTTTTCAGCATAGAGATTTCCGAAACTCTTGATGATGCCGCCGTTCTCGCCTGAGAAAGTGCCATCGCCCTTTGCATCGGTGCCCTGACGCGAGCTCATCATCGGAGCAAGAGTGTGGCGGAAGAAGTTGCGTTCCACAAACACGCTCGATGAAGTCGTGGCGCCAACTCCGTATTTCGCACAGCCGTCATAATAGTTGTTCCAGACATGCACTGACATAGTGCGCACACGCGGATGGCGCGAATCGCTGTGGTCAAACCAGTTGTGGTGATAGTCGATATAGTTCGGACCTGACTCCGACTTCATGCCGCAGAGCGAGCTCTTGCCGCTGTCATGAAAACGGTTGTAGACCACTGTGATATACTGCGAGTCGCCTTTGATGTCGACGGTGCCGTCGCCCTTGGCCTGATCTGAATCGCCTCCGGATTTGCCGTAGAACAGATCGAGGTGATGAATCCAGCAATATTTGTTGTCGGTGTCGATCGAGACACAGTCATCCATGCAGAGCATGTTTGCGAAGTTTCTCAGCTCCACAGAGACCGCATTTCTGAGCAGGAAGCCGAAGCCCCAGGTGGTTGCATCATCACCGATGCCCTCGATGGTGATATTCATGGCGATGGTATTGTTCTTGCCCTTTATCTGCAGCCCCTCTGCCGAGCTTCCCAAAGCGTCCATGTCGGTATCACGGATTGTTCCGATCAGACGGACAGCGAGCGGACGGGTCTCCACACCCTTCTGATAAGCATTGATAATGGCCTGGAGACCGGTGCACTCAGTGCCCTCGCCGTCCTTGTTGCTCTGCTTTACCAGACAGGTCACAGTCTTGGCAGTCTCTGCGGTTACATAGATCACGCGGGCATCATCCTTGAGCTCGCCATTATCCTTGTAGGCGCCGACACCACTGTTATTGAAATGAGCGAAACCGCTGCGGTCATAAGCCTTGACGGCCATCTCCCTGGCCTCGCTGGCCAGATTTTCGTCTTCCGTTCCGCCGATCACGGGCACAACCTTCAGAGAATATATCCCGGCAGGAAGCCCAACCATGTCGGCACGGCCGTAAGAGCCATAGTTGCGCACCAGCTCGCGGTCTATGCGGGTATAGTCGCTATACTTGCCACCTTTAATATATACACGGTAGGTCGACGCGCCTTCAAGCGGCTCCCACTTGGCATAGGCCGACTCCAGCCAGCCCCTGGCCTCGGTGATGTTGACCCCCTTGTTGCTGATTTCCGCGTCAGCTCCGGTTTCGGGAGCCTTGGCGAATCTGATGGCGGTTACATTCTGCTTGAACTCATCGTTCCAGTCACCGGCGAGAGGAGTCACGCTCACTGTTCCGGTAGCCTTGTCGATGTTCACCTCTGCAAGATCGGCGGTATTGTAATACTTGACATCGCCGCTTCCGAGCTGCAGGAGCATCTGATTGTTCAGAGTGTTCATGCTAACCGAATGGTCGCCCGAAGGAGCAGGACCCGGCGCAGGATTCTCGCCTCCGGTTCCGGGATCGCGGACAACCGAGATGAACATAAGGTTAGTGCCTGTATTGCCGTCACGCACAAGCGAGAGATTCGGCTGATCCTCTACGAGAGTGTAGGTCAGTTTCTCAGGAGTGTCAGGAGAGCTGTAACCGTTGATGAAATCGGGGAACGCGTTAAGTTCTACGATTTTATTTCCCTCTCCCAAAGAAATAAGTTTGACAGCGCCGCGTTTCGAGGCATCCTTATTGTTTATAAAACCTTGGATAGTCACGACATCTCCGGCCTTGAATCCATCTGAGCAGATAAGATTGATAGCGTTTCCGTTATAGACGTTCTCTGTCGTGAAGCCGTTTGCAAGCTGCAGACAAGTAACGCTTGTTTTGTTAGACGCATACTTAACTGATTTTGAAACAGTAGTGCCTGAGATCGTGATGTTGGTCATCGACCCGTTCGCATAACTGCAAAGCAAGGTCTCGGCATTCATTGCCGGCACAAGAGCAAACAATGCTATTACGGCGGTCAGAAGTCCGCGCAGAGAGTAGAGATGTTTCATTTGACGTAGACTTTTTGACCGTTTACAATGTAGATTCCTTGTGAGAGGCCCTCAGGCTTTTCGCCAAGATACTGGCCTTTGAGGTTGTAGACGCCCTTCTGCTTTTTTGGATCAGCGAGGATTTCCTTGATGCCCGACTCGCCGCTATGGTCGAGAGTCACGGCTACGAGGCCCATTTCAGCAGTCTCGCTGGTATTGTCACTGAACGTCAGAGTAACCATCTTGTCATTAAACGTGAGCTTTGTGAGATCCTTGGCAATCGTCTGCCCGTCGATGACGGTGGTCACCTTCGAGTCAGCCTGAGCCGTCACGGCCATTGCCAGAAGTCCAAGCCCGAAAATCAGTTTCAGGGGTTTCATGGTTTTTGTATTGATGTAAATGATGAATGTCTGATAAAATTCAATAGTTTCCAAGCACATCCATAGGCGCTTGAATCATGGTATAGACATCGGTTCCTGCGGCAGGGATATTGTATTTTTGCCAAAACCGAATTTGGGACAAAGTTATAAATTGAATTTTGAAAGATTCACATCTGTAGACTTAAAATAAGTTAAACGTCGTGTCGGATTTTAGAGCATTGGATTTTAGAACCCTTGGGGCCGGCAGACAACTCGAATCAGCCGAAGAGCCATTCCCAAACAGATCGGAACCAGTCGGCTATGCGTTGCCATATGGAGCGGGTGGCGTAGGAGGAGACATCCAGTGACTTTTGGGTTGTCTTTTTGACGATTTTCATATACTCCCCCTGATTGATGATGCGCACCTTCTCCCGCACGGAATCCAGTTGCTCCTGTGTATAATGGTTGAAATACTTATCGAACCACGGATACATAACGGTATTACATTTAACATTGCCATTTTCAACTATTATTCGACTCAGATACGCAGTTGAGTGACCATCCACAACATTTTTTCTGTCATCGCAATATAATTTGCTTAAATACTTTAACACATCGGGTTCCCAGTTTAGAATCAATTGTAAATGCAGATCATCATATTCATGTTTTTTTTCAATTGTTACATATTTCCCTACAAAAACACGCCGATTGTTATTCCAAATTCTTGCACATACGGACTCCTCCGTACCCCAAAAATACAGAGACTGGATAAAAACCGTATCATTATCTTGATTGATAGGAAACGTCAGAATATTGCTATTAAACAATATAATAGGCCTAAGCATCCAGTTTTCATTATACAGTTTAAATTTATCACAGTGGAGTTCAATGAAAGCCGGGAGGCTGATTTCGCCGAATAATCTTATCGGAGAAATTATAAACAAAAATAAAATTAAAAATGCTCTCATGGCAAAATGGATTTAAATTGGAACAATGTTAATATCTCCTGCACAGGTGTAATACAATATATACTACTTATACAGTCTCCTGATTCATAGCTATATCGCAATGGCAAGTTATGAGCTTTTCGCAGAATATTTTCTACATTCCCAGCAAAAATTTCACTTCTTGAGACATTTTCCCCTTTAAATGTATACCAATATTGTGGCCATTTGGATGTGATTCCATAAAAATCATCAAATGCGTGACTGAGTTCATGTCCTAACCCAATAAATGGAGGAGATGGCAGGCCAACTAACAAACGAGTTGCTTCAGAATATTCGATATCCCTATTGAATGAGAGCCAATTTAAAGTATGTGAATCATATTTGTACAAGTTCTCGTAAAGATTATTAATATCGGTTGCGGCATCACGAATCGTCAAAATTTTCTCTGATTGTACAAGTCCGTCTATCAGCAGTTTGCCGATTTCACAGGACGAAATTTTATCAAATGCCTCGGTCAATTGCGAAAGGAATGGAACTGCGCCCGAATAGATCTGACCGCTTCCAACGGCAAAAAAATCATAATCGCCATCTTCTTTGCGATACTCCCATTGAGTATTATTCTCCCAGACGACTATGCGGTTGCCGTCCGGGTCTATGAGGTTGACTGGATTTCCGGCGGCATAGGCATAAGGAGAGAGCCAGGGATATTTTTCATTATACTGATCCCATGACGAGAAAGCGGGCACGGCGGCTCTGTAACGACGGGCATGAAAATCATATTCATTCAGTCCGTCGTCCAACAGACGCTCATTGCCACAAAACATTAACGGAATTCCTTTTATTTCGCGCCAGGGTTCTCCATAAGGATAGTATCCGGTTTCTCGTTTGATTTTCGGAACAGAATCAATATAGCAAATATTGTTACCCTGATAATCGCTGATATAATACTGTGTTCCGGTAGCGTCGAAAAAGCCACCGGGAAAAGATGTGTATGCTAAAACGGTAGTGGAGATATTGTTTTCGATATAATATTCAAACTGCCCGTCACCACAATATCGCTTGCAGACATAAGGAATTCTTCCACCCTGATAGCCACGCGAATAGCAATCCCAAGCAATACGATTGCCCATTCCATCCCACTCGAACCGATGTTCGGCGCCGTTTGAAAAAACGATGTGCACAGGATGACCGTCATTGTCATATTCGATTAAATCAATATTTCGTGTCTCATCTCTGCACAAACGCCCGGAACTGTCATAACCGAGTGACAGGTCAGTGCTATTTCGTCCGATTCCAGTCATTCCGGAGAAAGGAAGAGCTTCCGTTACCGCATCGACCCGCGTCAGTTTATTCCCGGAATAAGTCATGTTGAGATTGTCGAGACAACCGAATGTCTCGTTTGTCCCGGCCTTGTCAATGACGCCGGTACGGATCAGCGATGTGATACTTCCGCGCTCGTCGTAAATATAGGCGGTGGAGAAATCGGCACCGTTCAATCCATTGGAAAACATCGCTGATGTCAGACGATTATAGTTATCGTAAGTGTAGTCATAACGGCCGGAAGAGAATTGCCGGGCCGAAATATTTCCGTTGTAACATGGCGTGGCGCTGTCGGCATAAAAAAGCGTCTCACTCCGCTCTTGCGCTCCCACGTTAGTCTGCGATGATTTCAGCCATCCGTGAATATCATATGTAAAACTGCGTGTAGCTTCTCCAAGTGTACGATCTGAAATTTGTCCGAGCAAATTATATGAAGTTAAAATTGTGGCGATATGGCCTGTAAGTTGATCTCCCTGGGTCACAGTCTGATTAATTACTCTGCCGGCTTCATCATATGAAAATGAGAATGTAAGAGCAGGCAATCCGTCGTCGGGATAGACTGATTCCGTTCTTATCGGCTGCCCGTCATAACCGTAGAAGATATTCTTCCGGCCTCGGTTGAACCCAGTGGAATAGCGCTGCATCAATCGTCCGTCTGTATTATAATGGTAAGATTCAAAACCTTTCCCTGTGTAGATTCCGGTCAGAAGGCCCAATGAAGAGGGACTGTAAGTATTATATGATGGAATGTCAGACGGAGAAACCCAGCGGAATTCATCGCTGAGGGAATTGCAGGTTATGAATTGGTAATCATCATAATATTTAGCCCAGACAGCCACAGCCTCTTCTTCGGGAACATCCGAGAGCTGATAGCCTTTGAATTTGCCTGTCGGGGAAAGAACGGCGGTGCGGCAAATAGCTGCAAAATCGGCAGCTTGCGCAGCGGAAGCGCAACAGTCAACCGCAAGCACAAGACGGTCTGCATGATCGTAGCCATAAAATCGCCATGAATAATCAGTGTGATGCGGGCTTTGCTCTGCCACAAGACGGTCGGCTGCATCATAGACATAGGAAGCGACTTTGACTCCCGGAATTTTTTTTCTTATAAGGCGTCCTCTGTCATCATAATCATACCAATAGGCCAATGATTTCATCTCCTCATCAGAGCGCAAATGTGTACCGGACAAACCTGGAGGAAGAATATAAGATAATTCACCATAGTCATTATAGACATATGAGGTTATAAGGCCGGACTCTTTGCGACAAACGATAAGATCGCGCAAGTCTTTATATAATTCGACTGACCGGCCGTCTTCATCAATAGAGATTTCAACTGAAAGCAAGCCTTTGGAATAATATCCATCAGATACAACACCGGTGGATGTAGCGGTATATTTCGGACATTTATACCCTGACAAGTCATTGACCGCTTGTTTTTTCAAACTCTTCTTATCAGCTGTATGCCATAATTCGCCTGCTTTAACGAAAGACAATGCCAGTTCTCGTTGGGATGGTTCATAATTGACAACAGAATAAGCGTAGCTGTCAGAATATATTGCCTCCGCAGTAGCTTTTATCGCATCAGAAGACAAATTGGAATCTATCCAAACAGGAGCCCACTGCCTATATGGCCTTCCCATTACATCAAATTCAATCAATGTCACCGTCTTGATTCCATCCGGCAGATGTGATACCTCGGTCCATTTGCGGCCTAATCCGTCGAAATGAGAATATTGTTCAAAACCAATATCTGGCCCGACATGATTTTTCACTTTAATATGCGACTCACCGGTCTGTGTTATGTTATATTCATATTTTTGTAGAATCCGGGAATTTAGCCCGACGGATTCAAGACGACCGAAATTGTCATAGTAAAAAAACTGTTTTTGTCCGAATGGCTGTGTTATGGATGTAACGCCTACAAGATTGCACCATTCGGCATTGTTTGTCAGTGATGAATTTATGGAGACACTCAGCGGATTGCCAAATGAATCCCATGTCCATTCTTTAACAAGTCCGCTTTTAGAGGTATGCTTCAGAATAAAACCTCTTGAAGTATAATTATAAGTGCCATTATTCCATTCTGCCTGATTTCTGGATTGCCAGATTCTTATCGGACAAAAAACTTTGCCAAAGCGGGCTAATTCCATCGAATATGAGGAGGAACTTCCGTTATATTTTTCTTCGACTCCGGTCAGCATTCCTACTATATTGCGATTTTTCATTTCGAAAGATATTAAGGAAGAATAAGTGTCGGCGTAGCTGTAATTTCTTATTATGCTGTCCTGAGAATTGAAAACAACTGTTTTGGACAGGAGATCTGTATTAGGGACATATTCATATTTTTCAGTTATCCGGATTTCGCCATTATCGTGATATCTGGTAATAGTTTTGGCTGTCAGCCGTTCCCGGCGGGGATTGATGGTATAGTCAAAACCTTCAAACCAACTATAATTGTCACGTTTAAAATCCGTTATTTTGACTTCCAAATCGGAGGGAATTCCTCCTAAATTCAACTGCCAAGCCATAAGCCCTTCAAGGCGTCCTTCATCAGGTCCGAAATCCGGATAATATTCGGAATCATACAGGAACAGAAGAGAGCGGTTGACTTTAAAACTGTTTAATTCAGAAAAATTTTCGTTTTCAATAAGGGCATAGTCCATTTCGTATTTTTCAACCGGAGTGTAACCGTTGGGTGTAGATTTATATTTGATACAGGCTTTTTGGACGGGACCTATCGAAAAAGCCTCGTTGATCTCTGACGGCCACAACATACCCCAGTCACGATCCACGACATTATCAGGGCAAATTTTATCAAATAGATATTCAGTTTTCCCTTCCGAATCTATTTCCGTGACTTTTCGATACCAGATCGGCCATGTGCCTATCTGGTATGCCATGAAATCAGAGAATCTGTTTATAACCATATATTTGGCTGTGCTTTTGACATTTCTTGCGCCTCCTGGCACATATCGGTATGACAGATAGTCGGTATCAGTTATAAATGTATGAAGAAAAGGGACTGCGGATATTTCGGCGTTACCGTCTCCGTCAACGCCATAAATATAATTTCTTATTCTTGGATTGGGGTCATTCGGATTTTCTTTCATCCGGATTGATTTTATTCTCAATCCACCTCCTTTTGAAATTGAGACTTCATTATTAAGATATAAATCGACCCATGACGGTGCTGTCTGCTGAGGATATTTATGGATTTCATAATCCCACTCCACAGTTCCTCCGGTCGGATAGGTTACTTTGGTCAGTATATATGCTCCCATTTTGCTTTCATCAACAGATCTGTCTGCTCCTAATATCGGTAAATTGCCATGAATACCTTTTGTAGGAGTCACCGTAGGAGACATGTTGTACTTATTGTCTTTCCCGTTATAAAAACCCCACCAGTCGATCATATCCGCCCGACTAAATTTTTGCGGGTCATATTCAAAGGAATATGTCTCATCCTGAACTCTGACAGATGACAACAGTTTATAATCCCCTGTGCGTTCCAGCGAAATCTCAATGACCGGCCTGTCTTCGTTTGACACAATGATATTGTCGAGCATTTTCATGTTGGAAAATTCCTCGTAGTTACATTGAACTTTGCCTCCTGGGAATGAGATTGATTTCAGGTTTTGTGTGTAGAGATACTGATGTGATTTGCCATATCCGCCTCTGCCTGGCTCATTGACATAGGTAAAGGAATTCGAACCTGTATTATAATAAAGCGATGTGGGTGCGATCATATTGAAGCCGTGGGCAGTATGGCTGAATAAAGACCAGTCGAAATTTATCATGGTGCCTGACTGGAGGGTGATTGATGACAGCTGCCATTCGACGCACATCGAAACCAAATCTATACATTCTCCGAGGACCGAGAAATTATAGATATTACCTTTTGGATCTGTCACCTTTATATAAGAGAAGCGCTCGCCGCATTCAACCTTGTACTCATCGCAATCAAGACCTTTAAGAGTCCCGTCTTTATATACCATTGTCAAAGTTTTATCAATGAGATATACGGTATAAATATCATATTCCGTATCATAAAGGTCGTGGTGATACTTTCGATCAGAGGCTCCGAGCATAGTGACAGAATAAAACCCTTTCAGATTGTCTTCAAAAACAAAATCCGATCCGATTTCTCCGACAAACTTAAAAAGCTCGTCGGGGCGTCCCATAATTTGACGTGAAATTCTCATCGGCGGGGTCAAAACCCATCCATAACCAATAGGCTGCGGGTCATCTTCCGGTTTGATGCCGTTTGATCTGTATTGAAGTGAAAGAGGCAGTTTGAAACCTTCCACATCTATGGTATATAACGGTACGGAGAACTCACATGCGCCGGTGGCGATGGCCGGCGTTGGCATCATGACCTGACGAATAGCTTTGGCCTGAGGCGATTCGGGCCATATATCCTTTTCCGGCCAAGGAATATCATTAGCCGCGGATACGATAAGGAACGTTGAATATAAAATAAATGAAATCAGTGCACGGTAAATCATGAGGAGAGATTTTAAGGGAATGATGATCAGATATTGATAAGGAATTTCTTATCTGCTGGGGTTCCGGCGTAAATGGTGAGCAGATAAGCTCCCGGCGGGAAAGAAGGTAAGCGGAATATGACATCTTCACTGTGCGGAATTACATCCAATACATCCTGATAAAACACAGATCCCTGAATATTGGATAAATATAGTTGCAGACGGACAGATTGTGGGAAATCAGCCATGATTTTTATTATACCATTGTTATAGCTGATTTCTGCGTTATCAAGAGCCTGTTGCAGCTTCTCGATCTGTGTCTCTTCCATAGAAAGCAGATCATCCACAGGCATAAGAAATGTTTTGGATTCTGAAGATATTTCTTTCCCATGACTAATTTCTTTTATAATCGCCTGCATAGCGACCGGAAGAGGGTCATCTCCGATAAACCAGCGAGTCCGATGAATTTCTTTTGAAATCAGTGCAGTAGAATGAAGCGAATCCGTCCAGATGTATGAAGTATATTTTCTGCTCTCGGTTACAGCTACTGCCGACACTATCAGATCGTCCCCGATTATCATTTCGCCTTTTATAGGCCGGGTGCATTCATATATTCCATCCTGACTGAGGCTGTATGTATGAAAATAATGGCCGTCAGTCCGCGTCGTATCTCTTCCCGTGAGCCACATATTTCCTAATGCTCCTGTCGGGATGGGGTTTTGTGGCAGAGATTTATGACAACGTGTTTCTTCACCAAGATAGAAAACTGAATCTCCTCTGACCGCATACCATTGACGGCCTCCATTCCACAACTCTGCTATCAGGCTGTCGCCATACATGCGGTAGAATGGACAGGCATCTGTTTCCGAAAGTCCTTCAAAATTCCATCGGCTACTTTTTACATCAACTATCTCTGTTTCCATAGACAGTCGTCGGTCAACAGTCCCATAAGCCGTTGTCATGGAAACTATGCAGAGTATTATTGCTATTATGTAGAATCTTTTTTTCATCGCTTGAAATTTAATGATTTTTAAATTAAATTCCAATAAATGCTGCCATTTTTTTATTTCTAATCGCTATATTTGCGGTTCACATTTCTTTTCATGCACACATACTGCTTAAAACTATCCTTTCTGCTCTTCGCCCTGTTGCTGCTGACAGGTTGCAACAACGATATTTTCATTGACGATACCCCTCCCTCATCCTCCGATTTTGAAATAGCCATCGGCGAAGGGAAAGAGGTCACATTCGCCACAGATTATCTGCGCAGCATTCAGCTCCAGCTCGACCGCTTCAGTTATGACTGGACAACCTATAACGAATACGGCTACTCCCAGACCTACAACGACTACACCCGCCTCTATCTGATGGATGTCAGCTCAAGCCTGCCTTTCATCAACAGAGTCGAGGCCGTCAGCAACGATCTGACGGTGGAATTCGTGCAGGAAAAACTCGGAAAGATCAAAATCAGCTCTCTGAAAAACATCTCCGGCGAAAACGTCAGCGGGCGCATAAAACTCGAATACTCCTACAAGACCGAATATGTTAGCTTCACCATCATGCGCGAGGAGGAAGATGGCCACTACATCATAACCGCCCTGACCTACGAGCCTGGCATCTCGAATGACTTCCGCACCACCACCAGCAATCCGATCACCGTCAACAACCGCGGACCTAAAACCATCACCCAGTCATACTGCGTGGAGAACATCTGCCAGATATATGTCAATTTCGAAACCCCGTCACTCCGCAACTTCGACATCGACCCCGACTCGGAATTTCCGCTGGTGGAGATACCGACCTATATCCAGAGTGCTGAAACCGAGATGATCACCGGAAATTTCAACGGCGAGAAAGTACGCTATTCCGAAAATTACTTATATATCAAACCCCTTGACAGCGCCTCGGTCAACGGACTTAGTTTCTCGGCCGTCTACCCGGTGGAGATACCGCCCATGTCAGCCGCTATAAGCAATATGACTATATCGAGAATCATAATGACGGCCAAAGGATCGCTCCACATAAGCAATCCCCGCTCAGGCCGAAGCCACGACCTGCCGACAACGGTAACCGTCATCCAGCCCTTCTTCTATACGTTCAACTGGAAAATTTCACCCCTCGATGAATAAGCCCGACCTGACATCACTGACCGGGGCCATCGCCACAAAACTCCGCGCCATAGCCGCTGCGGTTCTGACCGCCGCTGCGCTCACACCCGCCTCAGCCTCCACCCCCGCCTCAGCAGACAGCACCTCAACCATAATCAGCCATCTCGGCTTCGACCTGCGCGGGGCATACGTAGGCTCTTCCACTTCCGCCCTGCGCGACGCCGGCTATTACGGCGATGACCAGAAAGAACTCCGCTCGGCCATGTCGGCCCATCTTAAATACTCCTTCAGCTACTCCCCCTCAACCCGCACCGGCCGCCTCTATCCGGGCGCATACCAGGGCATAGGCCTGTCAATGACATCGTTTTTCGAAAACCGGCGCGTAGGAACGCCCCTTGGCATCTACGTGTTTCAGGGCGCACCGATCTTCAGACTTACCCCGCGCCTCACCTTCGACTACGAATGGAACTTCGGCGCATCATTCGGCTGGAAAAAATATGACGAAGACCACACCCCCGTCAACCTGATAGTAGGCTCGAAGACCAACGCCTACATCAACGTAGGCTTCATGCTGCGCTACCGGCTCACCCCTCAGCTCGCGCTCGCCGCCGGCATCGACATGACCCACTGGTCAAACGGCAACACCTCCTGGCCCAACCCCGGAGTCAACTCCATAGGCGGCCGCGCCGGGCTGATCTATACCTTCGACAGCCGCGCCACCCAGGCCACCCTCTCGGACATGACAGGCACTGAACCGGTCAAACCACACTTCAGCTACGACCTCGTCATCTACGGCGCCGCCCGCAAGCGTATGCTCCATATCGACTCCGATCCACAGCTTCTGCCCGGACGCTTCGGCATAGCAGGACTGAACTTCGCACCGATGTACAACTTCAACCGCTTTCTGCGCGCCGGAATCTCGGCTGACATCCAGTATGACGAAAGTTCCGGACTTGGGAAATACCACGTCGACGGCACCTACGGCGACAACATCAAATTCCGCCGCCCCGGCTTTTTCCACCAGGTATCGGCCGGACTCTCGGCCCGCGGCGAACTCGTGATGCCCATCTTCTCGATCAACGCCGGCATGGGCTACAACATCATAGGCAACAGTGACAGCCGCAACTTCTATCAGGTCCTCGCCCTGAAAGTCAACGTCTGGCAGCACCTCTTCCTCCACATCGGCTATCAGCTCAACAGTTTCCGCAACCCCAACAATCTGATGATCGGACTCGGCTACCGCTTCCACGACCGCCGCTGACCTCATTTCGGAACAATCTCATTTACGGAATTTTAGCTGAGCGCGACACATTTTCAGTCCTTATCCGGCAGTCCTTATCCGGCAAATTCATTTTACTTTTTTGGCTGAATCGTGATCAAGACCGGGATTTTTTTGTTATCTTTGTAGCGAGTACAATTCTAATTACTAATATTAATCAATAAACCTCTTAACTAAAATGACAAGTTATAAGGAATTAGGCCTCGTAAACACCAAAGAAATGTTTGCAAAGGCCATCAAGGGTGGTTATGCGATCCCCGCATTCAACTTCAACAACATGGAGCAGCTCCAGGCCATCATCAAGGCTGCGGCTGAAGAAAAATCACCCGTAATCCTTCAGGTTTCCAAAGGTGCACGCAACTATGCCAACCCCATCCTGCTCCGCTTCATGGCCCAGGGTGCTGTTGAATACGCAAAGAGCCTCGGCTGGGAAAATCCCCAGATCGTGCTTCACCTCGACCACGGTGACAGCTTCGAGCTCTGCAAGGACTGCATCGAACACGGCTTCTCGTCAGTGATGATCGACGGATCACACCTTCCCTATGAAGAAAACGTTGCCCTCACTAAGAAAGTATGCGACTTCGCCCACCAGTATGACGTGACTGTAGAAGGCGAACTCGGTGTGCTTGCAGGCGTTGAGGACGAAGTGTCATCCGACCACCACACATACACCGACCCTGAAGAAGTTATCGACTTCGCAACCCGCACCGGTGTTGACTCACTCGCAATCTCAATCGGCACCTCTCACGGCGCCTACAAGTTCAAGCCCGAACAGTGCACCCGCGACGCCAACGGCCGTCTCGTGCCCCCGCCGCTGGCATTCGACGTGCTCGACGCCGTTATGGAAAAACTCCCCGGATTCCCCATCGTGCT
>CAMXAZ010000039.1 GCA_947179295.1 uncultured Muribaculaceae bacterium | reverse complement strand
GGTTTGTTATGCTCTATAACATTTTTTCAATTCTAATTTTAAACAGTTTCTAAGACTTTTCAAGATCGTAATTAATCAACCGTTTATAATTCCGGCCATTATTTTTACTCTCATCATCATCAACCCATGACCAAAATCTATTCCGCCCATATATATTCGGAATTGTATCATAAAGCATCATCATTTCGTCTGCCATTTTATCATATTCATCCGGCCACTCACTACGAAACACATCTATCCCATTTTTCTTCAATTTGATCCTATTCAGTGTTTCATTGACACTTATTAATTTACCGGTTAAATATACATCAAAAATTTTAATTACATTTTTAATCTTCTTATTAGCCTTACCTGCCGAGAAATCATCTTTGATCTTTTTCAGATCCTTATTAGACAAAGAATTAGACGTTTTTGCCAACAACTCCCGATCCTCAAAATGCTCATGCAAATCCCAGGCATCCCCATTAGCAAGGTTAATCAAATTGGTGACACATGACTTATCCTCCTCTCTAACCGCCTTTCCCAATGACTGTTTTGAAAGATTACGAATATCGACCAATATTTTATTTATAGCATCCCTTTCATCAAGGTATTTTTTTATTCTCTCCTCCGCGAGTCTGCCAAAATCATGAATACATTTTTCACGAGTAATGATCACATAATCATCATCCGGAGAAACACCTTTATTCATAGATCTCGATATTCTATATGACAGTACTCGACTACTTTCATTGGGATTGGGATCTCTTTGGTCATACTTGACAATGATATCTGCATTATTCTCAGAATAAGCCATCAATGATGAGCAGATAAGCCCGGAAACAAAAAGGGCTGCCGATTTAAAGTTGAAATTCATTTCTTAACAATTATAGTTTAACATTTAGATGCACAAAAGTTTTTTTTACTTTTTTTTGCGATTTTATTCATAGATGACATAAATCGCTATCTCAAAAATATTTAAGCAATTAAAGTATTGAGCAAATACCAATGATTGGTTCAATTTATTCAAACTGACATATGAATTATTCAGGCGATGCAAAGATAAGTCAGCGAGGGCGACCTCAGACCATCGATTTTGGTTCAAGTTGGTTCACGCCGACAAGGTTTTGGCCAAGCATAATCTCTGACGTGCATTAATTTTGTATTTTTGCACCTGTCAATATAGTCATGGATAAAAAAGATAATCTGATAAACCATCTCAAGCAACTGACCGAGGCTCAGCTTGGCCACGGATGCCACACGCCCGGCGACTTCGACAAACTTATCATCAGAATTGAAAAGAAGACCGGCGAGAAGATCAGCCAGTCGACACTGAAACGTCTGTGGGGCTATGTAGCCTACCCACACTCTCCTTCATCAAACGTGCTCTCGATCCTGGCCCGGTTCAACGGGTTCAGCGACTGGAGCAGTTTCTGCAAGACGTCGGCCGGTCATGTTGAAAATCCAGTCGCGGAGTCTGACTCCGACTTTCTGACCCCTGACGCCACCGCCACTGCGGCGATGAACATCGGCGACAGAGTCAGAATCGAATGGGGGCGCGTCAAAAGCTGCACTATCGAGAAAATCGGAACCGAAACTTTCATAGTGGTCAGCTCGACCAATATCAAACTCCGGGCCGGCGACATAGTGATCTCGCCGCTGTTCAGCCTGGGCAAACCGTTTTATGCCGCGTCCATCTGCCGCGACGGCCACTCGGCCGGAGCCTACGTCTCCGCGCGCGAAAAGGGCATCGACAGCATTATCCGGATAACTACCGGGGAAGACTGACGCGGAGATCGCGGATCAACAGGAGCGTACCAAGCGGATGGCTGCCCCACGGGAAGCCATGAGAATCCGGAGCCGGTCAAACTCTCGGAGGGGTAAGTGTGTTGTAAGAAGACAAACATGTCTGCAACCTTTAAAACACACCTCCGACTATGGCTCCGATCGACGACCGCTCTCTCATATTATGGATTGGGATTATGATACTCGTGGTACTCGTTTCAACCACCGGGATGCTCCTCAACCGCTACCTCACTCACCGCACTCACCGCAAGGCCCTCGAAGAGTGGAGGCTTAAAGCAGTGAGCGCAGAATATCGAGCGAATGCAGACGGCGCATCGAGACATAGTGTATTGAAAAATATTCAAGAATACCGTCAAGAATAGCGTTTCGCTCCATGCGGTTGAAACGGAAACGGTGCATATTGGCGAAGGTCATCCGCGAAAGACGCCAGGCCAAAGCCGAAGCCTCCGGTCCGAGATAGCGGCGATGGAGCGGAGCCGTCATGCGCCATGTGCCGTCTTCCATGTCGAGCAGACTGCCCTGCGTGTAGGTCGAGACGTCGGGTTCAATGCCGAGCCGTCTGCCGAGGTTATACAGAAAACAGATATGGAAATTGGCTGTCTGGCGCGAGTCGGCGCCGTCGAGAATCCTGACCGCAGCCTCAAGAAATTCGAACATCCCCTCATCCGCTCCGCCGCTCTGGAGCACAGCGGCGAGCACCTCGGCCACAAACATGGCTATCATCTGCTTGAAAGGATCGGAATGCAGCTCGGCCAAGGGAATAGACTGGGCCACCTGCCGCATCGGAAGAATCTCGCGCCCCGGTCGCGGATCGCTTGCACATTCCACCAGCGAGAGCGGCATTGTCAAAGCCCTCATGCGCGCCGCACTCTTGCCCGTCCCGGCCGGCAACGCGAAGGCCACGCGCCCAAGCTCGCGGCTGTAGGCCGTGAGGATTGTCTGGGAGTCGCTGTATTTTGTCGCCTTCAGAGCTATGAAATGTAAATTCACTTCCTCGGTTCTCTATTATATATAATAAGGTGGTAATATCCGGCCACGATGCTCCGGCAAGCCTCAAAAAGCCCGTTTCGGGCCATTTTCAATGCAAAATTAAGGAAAAACGCGAATAAATACTAAAAATTTCTTAAAATATTTGCAAGATCAAAAAAAGCTTCATAACTTTGCAATCGCTTTTGGGAAGGCCCATTCGTCTATCGGTTAGGACGCAAGATTTTCATTCTTGAAAGAGGAGTTCGATTCTCCTATGGGCTACTAAACTTAATCAGGAAAATAAAATTAACCGATGGCAAATCATAAATCGTCAATCAAGAGAATTCGTCAGACCGAATCCCGTAGACTTCGCAACCGTTACTATGCCAAGACTGCCCGCAACGCCGTTCGCAGCCTTCGCAAACTGACCGACAAAGCAGAAGCAGAAGCAGCATTCCGCAAAGTAGGCGCCATGCTCGACCGTCTCGCTTCAAAGCAGTCTATCTCTAAGAACAAAGCTGCCAACCTCAAGAGCAAACTCGCTCACCACATCGCCAAGCTCGGCTAAGAGGCAACAGCAGGCTTGACCATTCCGACAAGCTATCTTGGTTAAGAAAGGGCCCATTCGTCTATCGGCTAGGACGCAAGATTTTCATTCTTGAAAGAGGAGTTCGATTCTCCTATGGGCTACTTGATCTCAGTAAGATCATCAACATAAACGTTGATGATCTTACTTTTTTATACCCATCAGAGCCGTTTTGATGGCATTTTGTCGGAAAATAGCCACATTCAGCAGAAAATAAGCACTCAATTTTTGTGTTTTACAACATATTATCGTATTTTTGTGGCTAAGTTCAATAAATTATCAACAAGGTTCGATGAGTTTCCCATTAAATAGCGCGACAAGCACAGAAGGACGCCGAATGGCCGGAGCCCGCGCACTCTGGCGCGCCAACGGCATGAAAGAAGAGCAGTTCGGCAAACCGATCATAGCCATTGTCAATTCGTTCACACAGTTCGTGCCCGGCCACACACATCTCCACGAAATCGGCCAGACAGTCAAAGCGGAAATTGAAAAGCTCGGCTGTTTCGCAGCAGAGTTCAACACCATCGCCATTGACGACGGAATCGCAATGGGCCACGACGGAATGCTCTACTCCCTCCCCTCGCGCGACATGATAGCCGACTCCATCGAATACATGGTCAATGCCCACAAGGCCGATGCAATGGTCTGCATATCGAACTGCGACAAGGTGACCCCCGGAATGCTCATGGCCGCCATGCGCCTCAACATCCCCGCCATCTTCGTGTCAGGCGGTCCGATGGAAGCAGGCGATGTCAACGGCCGCGCAGTGGACCTTATCGACATCATGATCGATGCCGCCGACTCGACCGTCGGCGACGACGCCGTGACCGAACTTGAGCGCAAAGGCTGCCCGACCTGCGGATCATGCTCCGGAATGTTCACCGCCAACTCCATGAACTCGCTCAACGAAGCCATCGGCCTCGCCCTCCCAGGCAACGGAACCGTAGTGGCCACTCACATCAACCGCCTGCAACTGTTCAAGAAAGCGGCCGAGATGATAGTGCGCAACACATATGCCTACTACCGCGACGGCGACACCAGTGTGCTTCCACGCAATATAGCCACCCGTCAGGCCATGCTCAACGCCATGACTCTTGACATTGCGATGGGCGGCTCGACCAACACCGTGCTCCATCTGCTCGCCGTGGCCCATGAAGCAGGCGCCGACTTCACGATGGATGACATCGACGCGCTCTCGCGCAAGACCCCGGTGCTCTGCAAAGTGGCCCCCAACTCCCACTATCACATCCAGGACGTGAACCGTGCCGGTGGCATCCTCTCGATCATGAAGATCCTCGCCGATGCCGGACTTGTAGACCCCGACGTGAAGCGTGTCGACGGCATGACTCTTGCCGAAGCAATGGACCGCTACGCTATCGGAGGCAAGAACTTCGACGCTCAGGCCGACGAACTCTGGAAAAGCGCCCCCGGCATGAAGCGCACCACCGAACTCGGCAAGCAGATGAGCTATTACAGCGAACTCGACACCGACCGGACCAACGGCTGCATCCGCGACATGGATCATGCCTATGTAAAAGACGGAGGCCTCGCAGTGCTCAAAGGCAACATCGCCCAGGACGGCTGCGTAGTCAAGACAGCCGGCGTAGACCCCAGCATCTTCCGTTTCAGCGGACCCGCCAAAGTATTTACCTCGCAGGAAGCCGCAGTCGACGGCATACTCCGCGACCGGGTCAAGAGCGGCGATGTGGTGGTCATCACCTTCGAAGGCCCCAAGGGAGGTCCCGGAATGCAGGAAATGCTCTATCCCACCTCCTATATCAAGAGCAAGCATCTCGGAAAAGAGTGCGCGCTCATCACCGACGGCCGCTTCTCAGGCGGCACATCAGGCCTCTCGATCGGCCACATCTCGCCCGAAGCTGCCAACGGAGGCAACATCGGACTCGTCCGTGACGGCGACATCATCGAGATCGACATCCCCGCCCGCAGCATCAACGTGCGTCTCTCCGACAGTGAGCTTGCCGAACGCCGCAAGGAAGAGGAAGCCCACGGCAACAAAGCATTCACCGCCCGTGACCGCGACCGAAAAATCTCGCTTGCGCTCCGCGCCTATGCCTCGATGGTGACATCGGCCGACAAGGGCGGTGTGCGCCACATCGAAGACTGATCCGCACAGCCCCCTCATGACACTCTTCTCTGCCACATACACAACACACGCAATCAATTTCAGACCCATACCAGTATGAGTGAACGCATCACAGGAGCCGAGGCAATATGCCGCGCATTGCTTGCCGAAGGAGTAGACACTATCTTCGGCTATCCGGGCGGCCAGATTATGCCCTTCTACGACAAACTTTATGATTTCACAGACTCGCTCCGCCACATCCTGACACGCCACGAACAGGGCGCAGTCCACGCCGCCCAGGGCTATGCCCGCGCATCAGGCCGTGTGGGAGTCGTCACAGTAACCTCCGGCCCTGCAGCCACAAACGTCATCACCGGACTCGGCGACGCCAACATTGACTGCACACCGATAGTGGTCATTACCGGCCAGGTAGGAGTAGCCTCACTCGGCACCGATGCCTTTCAGGAAACCGACGTCATCGGCATCACTCAGCCTATAACCAAATGGGCCTACCAGATCCGCCGCCCCGAAGAAATTCCCTGGGCGATGGCCCGCGCCTTCTACATCGCCACCACAGGCCGCCCCGGCGCAGTGGTGCTCGACATCACACGCGACGCCCAGGTCGGCACCCTCGACTGGAGCTACAAGAAGACAAACTATATCCGCAGCTACAATCCGGCTCCTGAACTGCAGCCCGGCGAAATAATCTCGGCCGCAGCACTCATCAACCGCTCGGAAAGACCGCTGATACTCTCCGGTCACGGCGTCATGCTCTCTGAAGCCGAAGCCGACCTGCTTGCCCTCGCCGAGAAGGCCGACATCCCCGTGGCCACCACTCTGCTCGGACTCTCGACCATACCGTCGGACCATCCGCTCAACAAAGGCATGGTCGGAATGCACGGCAACATCGGGCCCAACATCGCCACCAACAATGCCGATGTGATCCTCGCCATCGGAATGCGTTTCGACGACCGCGTCACCGGCGTGATCAAATCATATGCCCCACAGGCCAAGATCATACACATCGACATCGACAGCGCCGAATTCAACAAAAACGTCAAAGCCCACATAGCCATCCACGCCGATGCCAAGACCGCCCTGCGCGGACTTCTCCCGCAGATCAACAAGGCCGACCGCAAGGAATGGCTCGCCACCTTCGACCGCCCTGAAAAAGTGGAACAGGCTGAAGTGATCGAGCGCGAGACCGATCCGAAAGACCTCGGCCCGGAATCACCGATGCGCATGGGCGAAGTGGTCAGAAAACTGTCAGAAGCCACCGGCAACAAAGCCATCGTGGTCACTGACGTAGGCCAGAACCAGATGATGAGCGCCCGCTATTCGTCATACACCATGCCCAAGAGCCTGATCACCTCCGGCGGCCTCGGTACAATGGGCTTCTGCCTTCCCGCCGCCATCGGAGCCAAACTCGCCGAACCCTCCCGCGAAGTGCTCGCCTTCATGGGCGACGGCGGCTTCCAGATGACCATGCAGGAACTCGGAACCATCCTTGAATACCGCATAGGAGTAAAAATGGTGCTCCTCAACAACAACTATCTCGGCAATGTGCGCCAGTGGCAGGCTATGTTCTACAACAACCGCTTCTCGGCAACCCCGATGGTCAACCCCGACTTCGTGGCTATAGCCGCCGCCTACGGCATTCCCGCCGAAGACGTCAGCTGCCGCGCCGAGCTCGACAGCGCCATAGCCCGCATGGCCGCCCACGACGGAGCCTATCTGCTCAACGTCAATATCGACCCGACCGACATGGTATTCCCTATGGTCACCCCCGGCTCGGCAATTGACAACATTCTTATCAACGCCACAGACAAATACGAGGCCTGACCACCCGCGCCGGCCCAACTTTCAACCGCAAGCCACTATAACAGGATGGAAAAGAAACAACTGTTCACCATATCCGTATTCACCGAAAACCAGGTGGGTCTGCTCAACCGCATCTCCATCATCTTCACCCGCCGCGGCCTCAACCTCGAAAGCGTTTCGTCAAGCGCAAGCTCGGTCCACGGCATCCACAAGATGAACTTCACCTGCAACAGCGACCGTGAGACAATGGAGAAAGTCATCAGCCAGATTGAACGCTGCATCGACGTGCTCCGCGCATTCCTCTATACCGACGACGAGATCGTCTATCAGGAAGTGGCCCTCTACAAGGTGCCCACCCAGAAACTTCTCGACGAGAAAGATTTCGAACGCATCATCCGCGTGCACAACGCCCGCATTCTCGAACTCACCCGCGAGTACACCATACTCGAAAAAACCGGCCACGAGAGCGAGACCCAGGCCCTCTACGAACTGCTCGCCAAATACGGCATCCTGCAGTTCATCCGTTCGGGCCGCATCTGCATCACCAAGTCGCCCACCGAGCACTTCACCCGCTATCTTGAAGAGCAGGAAGCGCGAGGCAAGGCTCTGTGCGGCTCCTCCGAGGAATAAAGCCACGCTCTCCGTCAACCCCTCCACCACACACCCAAAGATCTCTCCATAAACAGTCATATGGCAGACAAAAGATATACCACAGAATTCTTCTTAACGGCAGCGGAAGTCAACTCTCAGCGTGAGATGCCGCTGTCGCGCCTGGTCACCACGATCATCGACACCGCCACAGCCCACGCCAACAGCCTCGGCATCGGTTTCGACCGTATGATCAGCGAAGGGATCTCCTGGGTGCTGAGCCGGCTGACGATCGACATTGCCGAAAGCCCGTCGGTCAACCGCACATACCGCATGACCACATGGATTGAAAACGTCAACCGGCTCTTCTCCGACAGAAATTTCGAGATGACCGACGCCGAGACCGGACGCATCATGATCCGCGCCCACTCCACATGGATGGCCGTCAACATGTCGACCCGCCGCCCCGGCGACCTCACCCCCATCTGGAAAGACTTCGACATGGTGGACGGCGCCCCCTCCGGCATCGACAACGGCGGAAAACTCCTGCCGCTCTCAGGCGCCGACTTCGAGATGAGCTATCGCTTCGCCGTCTCTGACATTGACGTAAACCGCCACGTCACCACCCGGCGCTACATCGACCTCATAACCGACCTCTGGCCGCTTGAAACCTATGACTCCATGCGCATAAGCCGCTTCGAAGTGGCATTCAAGCATGAAGCCCGCTACGGAGAGACAGCCACCGCCGGCCGCATGGCCCATGCGGAGTCACCGGAGACAGCCGACGCCCAGATCGCCGTGGCCGGCACCCCCTGCTGCATAGCGCGCCTGCATTTCAGCCGACGCTGACAGCCCCTCACACCTCCCCTCACAGATTCAATCAGAAACAAATTCATAAAAATATACTAATTCACCTATTCAATTATGGCAAAATTAAATTTCGGCGGCGTTGAGGAAACAGTCATCACCCGCGAAGAATTCCCCCTCGAAAAAGCACGTGAAGTACTTAAGGACGAAACAATCGCCGTGATCGGCTACGGAGTCCAGGGCCCCGGCCAGGGTCTCGACCTCCGCGACAACGGTTTCAACGTAATAGTAGGCCAGCGCGAAGGCAAGACCTATGACAAGGCCGTGGCCGACGGCTGGGTTCCCGGCGAAACACTCTTCTCGATCGAAGAAGCCTGCAAGCGCGGCACCATCATCATGTGTCTTCTCAGCGATGCAGCCGTAATCTCACAGTGGCCTGTCATCAAGAAGCACCTCACCCCCGGCAAAGCCCTCTATTTCAGCCACGGCTTCGCCATCAACTGGAGCGACCGCACCGGTGTGGTACCTCCCGCCGATGTCGACGTCATCATGGTAGCCCCCAAGGGATCAGGCACCATGCTCCGCATCCTCTTCAAGGAAGGCAAAGGCACCAACTCAAGCTTCGCCGTCTATCAGGACGCCACAGGCCGCGCGCTTGACCGCACCCTTGCCCTCGGCATCGGCATCGGCTCAGGCTACCTCTTCGAAACAACATTCCAGCGCGAAGCTGTCAGCGACCTCACCGGCGAACGCGGCTCGCTCATGGGCGCCATCCAGGGCCTGCTCCTCGCCCAGTATGAAGTGCTCCGTGAAAACGGCCACACTCCCTCTGAAGCCTTCAACGAAACCGTCGAAGAACTCACTCAGTCACTCATGCCCCTCTTCGCTGCCAAGGGCATGGACTGGATGTATGCCAACTGCTCTACCACCGCACAGCGCGGCGCTCTTGACTGGATGGGCCCGTTCCATGACGCCATCAAGCCCGTGGTCTACGATCTCTACGAGAGCGTGAAGACCGGACGCGAGGCTCAGCGCTCCATCGACTCCAACACCCAGCCCGACTACCGCGAGAAACTTGAAGAAGAACTCAAGGCTCTCCGCGAAAGCGAAATGTGGCGTGCAGGTGCTACCGTGCGCACACTCCGTCCCGAAAACGTCTGATCAGCCGCATCAGTCAACCATATCGTATTGCCCCGGTCTGCGCGCCTTCCGCCTGACCGGGGCTTTTCCGTAGGGCGCCATCGCCCCGGAGCTGCAAGCCGCGAGGCCCGAAGCGTCACCTTACTGTCATTTATACACAATTTTGCTCAATTTACCCGTTTTTTGACTTATTTTTAACCAAAAAACCGCAATAGAAACGATAATTCGATATTTTTAGTTAATATCTGTTAATAAATTGGGGGGGGTAATTTTTTTCCTTATATTTGCCATCGAAAAGTTTAAGACCACTCTTATCTAACGTCTATATGCGGCTTTTCAAGCCGACAACTTCTGACTCTACAGCCAACCTATCGCGTTTCTGACAAACCATGACATATTGTAAGACAGACATTGTTTTTCTTACAGTCTACCCGATATAATCACCAGATCTTATCACATTTACTGTATAACCCCAATCATCAAAAACTATCAAACAAAATCTCTAATATAGCAACTATAACCCTACTATAGCAATTCTCCATCTTTTTACCGTCTCCTCTCCCCAAAAGAGCAGACTCTCACCTAATCATAATCCATTAACTATTAAATTTATATAAGACGCCAAGTACCGCCCGCCGGGAAAATCGCCTTATGACTTCACCCGCATGAAGAAGCTATTTTTGCTCATTCTGTTGGCAGGGTTCCTATATCCTGCCCAGGCAAAGCCGGTCATAACTGACTCGGTTGACATTCGCTTCAGGGTAGCCAAGACCAATCTCGACCCTGACTTTGCCAACAACCGCCGCGCCTTGCAGCGCATCGCCGACTCGCTGCAAAACGGCTATTCCGATTCGATCTATCGCCTGACCAGAGCTATGGTGGTGGGCGGAGCCTCTCCTGAAGGCTCTGTGGCCCTCAACCAGAAGCTCTCCGAAAAGCGCGCTAAATCAATTTTCTCCTATCTGCAGCGCTACGGCAAGCTTCCGGAAAACATGACCACATTCAAGTTTCTCGGACGCGACTGGACCGGTCTGCGCGAAGCCGTAAGAAACGACCCGTCAGTGCCTTACCGCGACCGCGTGCTCGACCTGCTCAACGACATAATCTATGAGATCGAAATTGACTCGCCCCAGGCCGAAACCGGATTTGCCCGCCTGAAAGCACTTCATGGAGGTGTGCCTTACAGATACATGTATCAGCACCTTTTCCCCGAACTGCGTTCGTCGAAACTGATAGTCTGGTATGAACGTGTGCCCAACCCTACAGTCATTGTAGAGAAAGGAAAGACAATCCACCACCGCGACACGATCGAAAAAATCGTGCGTGACACGGTGATAGTCCGCGACACAGTGGTTGTCTATGACACCATCCCCCGCTTCTGCCCCAAAACTCCCTGGTATGCAGCCGTAAAGACCAACATGCTCTACGACGTGCTCCTCGTGCCGAACATCGGCATCGAAGTAGCCTTCGCCGACCAGTGGTCAGTAGCCGCAAACTGGATGTACGGCTGGTGGAAGTGTGACCACCACCACCGCTACTGGCGCATCTACGGCGGCGACATCGAAGGCCGCTGGTGGTTCGGACCGCTTGCACTTGAAAAACCGCTCCAGGGACACCACATAGGTGCCTACGCACAGCTGGCCACCTATGACATCGAATTCGGCGGCCGCGGATGGCAAGGCAGCAAATACAACTACGCCGCAGGTGTGTCCTACGGTTTCGCCCTCCCCATAGCCCGTCATCTCAACCTCGATTTCAACCTCGGACTCGGCTACATGTGGGGCCGCTACAAAACCTACAAACCCATTGACGGCCACTACGTATGGCAGTCCACCAAAAAGCGCAAATATTTCGGCCCGACCAAAGCGGAGATCTCTCTCGTTTGGCTGATCGGTACCGACAACTACAACAAGAAGAAAGGAGGTTCGAAATGAAACTCACCAACTGCCTTAAAACCATTACAGCAGCAACCGCAGTAGCCCTCGCCATGACTTCATGCGACCACAAGGAGCTCTGCTATACCCACCCCCACTCCACCAACGTCAACGTAGCTTTCGACTGGCAGAACTGCCCCACAGCCAACCCGGCCGGCATGACAGTCTATTTCTACGACCTCGACAACGCCGAAGCCCAGCCCATGCGCTTTGACTTCACCGGCACCCGCGGCGGCGAGATCACCCTCCCTCTCGGAAACTACGAGGCCATCTGCGTCAACTCCGACACCGAGTTCGCCCACTTCTATGACACCGGCTCACTCTCCACATTCATTGCCCGCACCCGCAAGGCCGACATTCTTGAAGGCATGCAGTCACGTTCGGAATCAACCCCGGTGGCACGCGGTACTGAAGACGAGGACTGCATGGCATATCCCGACGATATCTATTGCGACACCATCATGCGCGCCGTCATTGCAAAACCCGATGTGACCTACACTGTCACCTTCAGACCCGAAGACATCCTCTGCCACTACACCTATGAGATCACCAACTGCGAAAATCTCAAATTCGTGCGTCAGATAGCAGGCACGCTCTCAGGCATGTCGCCCGAAATGCTCCTTGCCGGACGCCATCATCCGGGCAACCACTCAATCATCCCATTTTCAGGATCGGCAGTAAGCGAAAACCGCATTGAAGGCGCCTTCCAGGTATTCGGCCACCTCCCTGTAGGTTCCCGCTCTGAAATCCACAAATCGCACCAGATGATGATCTACGCCGTACTGGCCGACGGTTCAGGATGGTACAAGGATTTCGACGTCACCGAACAGGTCCACAACGCCCGTGACCACCGCAACGTCCACATCAAGATCGACGGACTGAAGTTCCCCGAACCGATCCACGGCGATCCCGATGACGATGGAGGTTTCCAGGTAGGAGTCACAGACTGGACAGAAGTTGAAGTAGTTCTTCCTATGTAAAAACCACAAATCACCGAATTTACAAATCCTAACAATTAACTTTACTAATAACATTCACCGAAAATGAAAAAGTCATTATTGCTTTTCACCCTTCCGGCGCTGGCTCTCGCTTCATGTTCGTCAGACGAGACCGTAGGAGCTCCCGAAGGCAATGGTATCAAGTTCCGTGCAAGCGTTGAGACTTCCGGTCGTGGCGGTCTGACAACCACAGCCTCCATCAACGACTTCGCTGTAACATCATTTGGCGAAAGCCAGGCTTCCAACTACTTCAACGACGTCATCGTGAGACGCGAAGGTGCAAACTGGAAATCTGACCTCTACTACTGGCCCGACTTCGACCTGAAATTCTTCGCCTACTCTCCCGCTAATGTCAACGGCAAAGTTGTCATCAACAAAGACGTGCAGAAGATCAACGATTTCAAGGTGGTTCGCCCCACTGTTGACCAGGTTGACCTCCTCTACGCAGGCAACTCCTATACCAACGCGCTCAACAAAGACGGCGTTCAGCTCAACTTCCGCCACGCCATGAGCGCCATCGACATTAACGCCCGCGTGACCAACCCGACTCTCGAATACGAGATCAACGCCGTGAAGATCTGCCAATTCAACGCAAAAGGCAACTTCTCTTATCCCTCTGTCTACGGTTCGAACATGGACATGATCAACAACACAGCATGGTCTATGCTCTCCGATCCTCAGGACTACATCACCAAGAAAGCCTATGGAGAGAAAGCCTTCATCAAGCTCAACAACTCTATGGAGGACAGCGGCAACACCCATCCTTCAGGCACTTCAATCATGAAGGACACCGACGGCAGCTTCATCATGATTCCCCAGAACCTCACTCCCTGGTCAACCGGAAAAGTAGCCGACGGCGCCTACATCTCTATTCTCTGCCGCGTCTACACCCTCGACAACAAGGGAGGCCGCACCCAGATCTTCCCCTATCTTGAACCTGACGGCTCAAACGTTGGTCAGTACGGCTTCGTGGCCATGCCTCTTGACTTCAAATTCCAGCCCGGCTACAAGTACACCATCCGTCTCGACCTCAACGGCGGTGGCTACTGTGATCCGAACAACACCAACCCCGACGATCCCAAAGATCCCGACATCGACCCGACTCCGTGGCCCGGCAAAGACCCGGACCCCGACCCCTGGCCCACTCCGTTCAATGGCACAATCTCTTACACTGTCAGCGTAACCGAATGGTATCCTGCAGGTGTTCCCGTGAGCGGCGTTGTTGATTTCACCAACAAAGACTAAGCAAACACATCCTGGCATAGACTGACCGGCCGATTCGCCGGCCGGTAGTCTCCGCCGGAAACCCACTCAGGCCGGGCGAGGTTGAATGCCCTCTCCCGGTCACCAAGAAAAAAACAAAAAACTCCAAGGATTAAACACCCTCTTAACCGACCAGCAATGAAAAAATCACTTCTGCTATTGTCAATTCCCGCACTCTTTCTGGCTGCATCCTGCTCCACCGACGAGCTTGTCGACGCGCCCGAATCAAAGGATAAGGCCATAACTTTCGCCCCGAATCTGCAAAACTGCAGCCGTGGCTATACAGACAACCCTGTGTGGTTTGATGCCGCGACATTCAAGGAATTCTTTGCTTATGCGTTCAGCAACGATCCCGGCCACAACACCGATAATTTCTTCAGTGACCATACTGTAGTAAAAAATCAAGACGGAACCTGGGGGCCGCAGGGTGACACCCACTACTATTTCCCTGAATGGCGGCTAAAATTCGTGGCCTATGCTCCCGGCGGGGTATATGAGCTTGGCGGCATGACAGGCGTGGGCCAAGGCACCCGCTATCGTTTCTATACTGACTTTACTCCGCAGAAGCAGATGATCAAAAACATCGAACTGGCCTTCTACAATAAAGTTGACCTCATCGTAGCGGCAAACGGCAAACGCAACCTCCGCAACGACCCGAAAGTCAAAATGACTTTCAAACATGCTCTGAGCAAGGTCACAATCAATGTAAAGCAGACTAATCCCGCACTCCGCTTCGAAGTCTTCAACGCAGGCATAGGAAACGCCCCCGATAGAGGCACATTCACATTCCCCGACTGCACAGACAAGGAAGAGATCGAAGTGACCCAGGACTGCTGGTCATTCCCCAAAGACGGCCGCTCGGACTTTTCGTCTGAGGAGCCAAACCGCCATACAGTAGACGGCAACGGCCGGCTTGCCCACATAGGCGACTTCCTGATTTTCCCGCATAACACCACTACCGGCGGTTACTGGACCGGAGGACCTGAAAAAGACGGTGACTATCTCTACGTGGGCTGCCGCATTCTTCAGAAAAGCGGACCTGACAGCTATGAGACAGTCCTGTTCCCGTCTCGGAACGGTATCACATACTCATCGATAGCCATCCCTCTCAAGTTTGACTTCCAGCCCGGCTACCACTACACCTTCAATGTCGATGTGACAAACGGCGGCCTCATAAAGCCGGAAGAGAAACAGACCGACGGCGGAACTCCCGTACTCAACGGCGCCATAAGCTATAGTGTCACCTCAAGCATTTGGGAAGTAGCCGACAAAAACCTAAACATGTAATCACCTCTTCCACAAACTCTACGAACCAATCATAAGCAATGAAAAAGTCATATCTGCTCCTTAGCCTCTCAGCTCTCGCATTGGCCTCCTGCTCTTCAGACGAGACCGTGAATGCGCCCGCTGCTCCCGGCATAGATTTCAGTGCGGCTGTCGAGGGCTCTTCACGCGCCACTTCAACCACCACCGCCACCATCAGCAGTTTTGCAGTAACCGCCGTCAAAAGCGGCCTCTCTGCCGACAATGTATATTTCAAAGACCACACCCTCACCCGCCAGGGCGAAGGATGGGACGGCAATGGCACCTACCCCTGGCCTGAAGAAGAACTGAGTTTCTTTGCCTTCTCCCCGGCCACTGCGGGCAAATCGACCGTAGAACAGAACCGCCAGGGCGTATTCTCTACTATTAAAGGCTATCATGTGGAGTCTGACGTATTGAACCAGACCGACCTCCTCGTGGCCGAAAACGCCATGAGCAACGCCACCAACAAGACCAAGACCAACCTGACATTCGAACATGCCCTCTCAAGAGTTGAGGTGAAGGCCACCCACACCAACGGCCTGATGCACGTTGAAGTATTCGGAATCAAGATCGGCAACATGAACTCGACCGGTGATTTTACTTTCCCCATACTCCACGGCGAAAACCGACTGAACCTTTCGGCAAGCCAGGCCAACAGAGTCTGGACCAACCTCAAGACCCCGCAGGACTATGTGATAGATGTTTACGAGCAGCACATGTATTCCGGAGCTACATATGACTTTACCGAAAGAGCCGAAAAGGGCGCCATCTTCGTGCTGCCTCAGGATCTCTCAAAATCAGGTGCCTGGAGCGAAACCGCGAAAAAAGACGGAGCCTATATAGCCGTAAAATGCAAAATCTGGTTATCAAAGGGATACGGCGACGGCAAATACGGCAGCCGCTACCACACGCTCCTCTGGCCCGTAGCCCCGCAGTCTGAATCAGAGACAGTGGAAGCCCGATGGATGTGCACTCCGCTCAACGTCAACTTCCAGCCCGGCAAGAGCTATGTCATCACCCTCAACCTCACCGGTTGCGGCAAGACCGAGCCTACAGGTTCGACCGGCGGCGAGGTAATCTCAAAAGGCGACATGTATTTCGATGTCACCCTCAAAGACTGGACTCCGGACTCAGGCGGCTCACTCTTCATGCCCGCACAGTAAGAAAAAAACTTCACTGCATATACTAACCAACCAACACACATAAAAAAACATGAAAAAATCAGCACTTCTCTTCATACTCCCGGCTCTGGCCCTGGCCTCATGCTCGTCTGACGAGACTGTAAACGCTCCTGATGCTCCCGGCATCAACTTCTCGGCCGCTGTCAGCAACGGCTCCCGCGCCGCAACCACCACAAGCGCCACTATCCAGGACTTCAAGGTGACAGCCATGTCTGATGCACTCCCGAACCTTGTCTATTTCAAAGACTTCCTGGTGCAGCGCAACGGATCGGCCTGGAACGGCAACGGAAAATACATGTGGCCCAATGAAGAACTCAAATTCTGCGCCTATTCTCCCGCCAACGCGCCTCTGACCACAACCCAGAATCGCTCCGGCCTTGAAATGGGACTTAAAGACTTCACCGTCAACTCAAACATCTCTGACCAGATTGACCTGCTCGTGGCTCAGAACTCGATGAAAAACGAGTGGATTCGCAAGTCTGTAGGCCTTTACTTTGACCACGCGCTGTCAAAAGTCAGATTCAGCGCCATCTGCTCCAACGAAATCATGAAAGTTGAAGTCTACGGTGTGAAAATCGGCTACATCAACTCAAAAGGCAATTTCACCTATCCCAACAATGACGGCAACAACATACTCAACCTTAACCAGACTACTGCCGACCGTGTGTGGACCAACCTCACCTCTCCAAAGGATCTCGTTATGGAACTTGACCGCCCCGTGACCATCCAGGGCAACGACTACGGAACCACCCTCAACCCCTCGAAGATCTCAGGCACCTCGATCATGAACGACGCAGATGACTGCTTCATGATCATCCCCCAGCATCTCCGCGCTTCCGGAGCCTGGACCAAAGGCGACCGTCTTGACGGAGCATACATCGGCGTGAAGTGCAAAATCTACGTCCGCAGGAGCGACGGTGACTTCTCCACCCTCTACTGGCCCGCTTCCGGACAGCCCGAATATGCCTGCACTCCGCTTGCCACCGACTTTGACCCCTCAAAGACCTACAACATCATCCTCAACCTCGCAGGTGGCGGCCTGACCGATCCTGTAAATCCCCCGATTAAACCGATCATCAAAGAGTATATCGACTACTCTGTCACAGTCTCTGACTGGGCTGCACAGACCGGCTCAATTGTCTCTATGGACAAATAAAAAAGGCCCATAAGGCTCTACATACCTCAGGCCGGGCGAGGTTGAACGTTCCTTTCCCGGTCACCAATAAAATTAAAAGCATATAAATCCAATCATTCCAGATTTCATGAAAAAATACCTCTTTGGATCAGCTATTGCTACCCTGATGCTCGCCGCATGTTCCGACGACCAGACTGTTGACGCTCCCGCATCAGCCAACGAGATCAGTTTCCAGGCCTCCGTCGAGAATGTAAGCCGCGCCAATACCGAACCCGGCTATCCACCTTCAGAATTTGCTGTCACTGCCATAGGCAATGATGCCAACTTCTTTTCCGACCTGATTATCAGCGGAAGCAAGGCAGCCCCTTACAGACCGGTTGACGGCGGAATCTACCATTTCCCCAAATATCACCTTACTTTCTACGGCTACACCCCCGTGGATTTCGGAGGAACTGCCGAAATCAACCCGGAGAGCCGCAAGCTGACCGGAGTGACCGTAAAGGATAGCCCGAAAGAACATATTGACCTGCTCGTGGCCGAAGACAACCGCGATGCCCTCGGCTCGACAACCAATACCGTCGGCATGAAATTCAAACATGCAATGTCGGAAGTCGTGGTTAAGGTCCGCTCCTCCAATCCGGCAATGAAATACGAAGTGGCAGGCGTGCGCCTTGCCTCTGTCAAGTCTACTGCTGACTTCACCTATCCCGAACTCGAAAATTCAAACGAACTCACCCTTCCGGCCTCATGCTGGTCAGCCCCTACAGGCCCCAAGACTTTCCAGGCCGACAGAAACTCGTTTCAATTCTTCGGATCAAACGGCAGTACTACCGCATATGAGGCAATGCGTACTGACTGGAACAATACTTTCAAGATCATCCCTCAGAATCTGAGCCGCTCAGGCGCATGGTCAGGTGGTGCTTCGGCTGACGGAGCTTATATCTCGATCAAATGCAAGATGTGGGTCCACGATCCGACCAAAGGCACCGACACCCAGTTCTTCCCCGCCACCGGAAACAAGTATGGTCTCGCAGCAGTACCCCTGAACATCAACTTCGAACCCGGCAAAAAATATGTCATCACAGTCGACATGGCCGGCGGTGGCCGCGTTGACCCCAACCCGACAGCCGTGACCGACAGCGACATCGAGCCCAGACCTATTCCCGGCAAGCCCGGCGGAACCAAGATCATCTCCGGAGATGTCACATTCTCTGTCGATATCAACGACTTCAGCAACGGAGGAATTCAGATGATCTCCCCCTTCCCCACCTATGGATATTAATGATTATACAAAAACGTTCAATCCCCCCAATAATTTATAATGAAACGGAATCTATTAGGAATCGCCGCTGCAACCCTGCTGCTGAACGCTTGTTCGACAGACGAGACAATGGACAGCATCGACAACAGCCGCGACATAAAATTCACCGCCTCAATCCGGTCGACAAGCCGTGCATTCAATGAAGTCGGAAGCGAAGGCATGCTGAGTGCATTCAACAATGGCTTCAACGTCACCGCCACATTCAACGGACAGAACTATTTCTCTGACATCCCCTTCGTGCTCTCAGGCAATAACTGGATCGCTGACAACAGCATGCATTTCCCCTGGCCGTCAAAAGCCGGAACACTCAAATTTTTCGCCTATTCTCCCGGCTCGCTCAAAGAATATGCCTCGGTGGAATCGGGCAACTTCAAGCTCACAGGCTATAAATGTCCGATTGACTTCGAAGAACAGAAAGACCTCCTCTATGCCTCTCAGTCTGTGACTTCTTCAGGCCAGTTCACCGACCGCAATGCCGCTCTTGATTTCTACCATCTCCTGTCTGATCTCAAATTTTCCATAAGTTCCCACAACGAAGCTTTCCTGGTTAAGGTCAAAGGCATAAAATTAGGCAACCTCTACACGACCGCCACTTTCGATCCGGCCGGCAAAGACCCGGTGCCCGGCTCAGACATCTGGAAAGACCATAAGGACATGGGTTCATATGCCCGCATCTTTGATGAGCCTCGAACGCTCAGTCTTCGTGATGGACTGCATGAAAACGGCCCCGAAGGCTTCTTGATTCTCCCGCAGAAAAATATTGAAATCTGGGATGAAAACAGGCTTGACCGAGGTGCTTACATCGGCATTCTCTGCAACATCTCCACCAAAGGGTCCAGCGGAGAATGGCATCAGATATTCCCCGTACCCGACGGTTCAGGCATAGAAAAATACAGCTGGACAGGCGCCAAGTTCCCTCTGACAGAACTCCAGGCAGGCACAAGATATAACATCCATATTTCAATGATTGAAGGCAAATACTGGAATGAGGCCGGAATCATTCTGCCCGACCAGAGCAATCCGCTTGACCCGAACGACCCCACCATACAGAAAGAACCATATCCCGGCGAGGACTATGCAGGGCAGGGTGTGCTCGGCGGTCCGCTTAACGTTGAAATCTCTTCAAGCACTCTAAGCTGGTATGGCAACAATGATCCCGAATGTAACATAACTCTCAAATAACTGTCATGAAATTCCATATATCATATAATTCCATAGCTCTTTCGCTGCTGGCCTGCTCTATGGCCTTGACCTCATGCTCGACTGACGACAATGACGCCCCGGCCGCAGACTCCGGCATTTCATTCTCACTTTCCGCCAGACTGGCCGACATGACTCCCGCCCGCAGCGGAGCCGCAGAAGAAAAAATAGTCATCCCCTCTTCTGACAACGATGACTTCTGCCTTGAAATCACCGGAACTCCCGCCTCTCGGAATGTAAGCCGTTCCTCATGCTACACTTATGTAAGGGATGCAAAACTGTTTTGCTACCTCTGGCATGAAAACGAAGGCTGGACCGCGAATCTCAGCCCGAATTTAATCTATGGCTACAATGCTCAATTCAACTCTTACACGGAACCTACTCTGATAAAAGTTACAGGAGAAGGACAGCACAAAGGTCTCGGTCTTGGTTTCAACATCGGCGTATTCGGCTACTCACCTCAGGAGTCTCCCAACGCCGAGCCGATGGCCGTAACGGAAAAGGCCTATCCCTATGTCACCTACATGCTCCCTCAGGATGCCTCTCAGCATGAAGACTTCACTCTCGGATTCTACAATATCTCTGAATATCTCGGCGGACATCACATGATGGAATTCTATCATGCTCTGAGTGCAGTGAAAGTTCAGGTTCATCCCGATGCATCACATTCGGAGAACACCAATGGCACCGTAAAGGCCCGCTATGTCGCAGCTTTACGCCTGACCAACCTCTATATCGGCGGAAAATGCGAACTGGAATATGAAACGACAAGAACCGGCCTCATCACCAACGGCATCAAGTGGTCAGGTCTGCGCCGTCAGCCGGGACTGGCTATTGCTGCCGATTTCTCGCGCGAAGAAGGGCTGATCACAGAAAACGGTGTCTCCCTCAGCGTCGGCACTCCGCCTGAAACACCAAACCTGTACTTCAACAGCACGTTCATGATGGTGCCACAGACAACTCCGGCAGGTGCTGATCTCTGCGTTATCGTAAATGAGGAAAAGGCTGAAGGCACCGGAAGCAGCATGGTCAACCAGCAGACCCACTTCAGCATGGGCAACATAACCTTCAAACCCGGTTATGTCTACACCCTGACCGTAATGAAAAACAGATCATAAAACAAGACTTGCAGACTTAACATAAAAGCATATTTCTAAGGTACAAAACTCTATATTATCCTAACATTTAAAAATCAGCAAGACAATTCCACTAACTAATTTGTTACTAACGGGCAGAGGACATCGTGATGATGCCCTCTGTCTGTCTTTTGAAATCTCTTGATTTGAAATCCATATCGACTTTGCCGCCCCTCTGTCATATCCCCTTCTTAAGCCACGCGCCTGAAAGCAGACGCCAGAGGAAAATCGCCCCGCGGAAACACAGTTCGATGCACATGGCCGTCCATACCCCCGCAAGCCCCATTGTCGGTGCCAAAAGCGCTGCCAATGGCAGACGCACAAGCCAAATGCTGCCGAAGTTCATGCAGGCCGGCACTATCGTGTCGCCAACCCCGACCATAACACCATAGCTCACTATCGCCGCCGCAAACATCGGCTCGGCAAATGCCTCTATGCGCAACGACTCTACACCAAGCGTCTGAATGGCTCCGACAGGCGTCATCAGCTCCATGACCCACGGCGCGCAGACATACATGACACCCCCCATCACCGTCATCATCACCACGCCCAGCCCAACGGTGATATAGCCGAAACGGCGCGCCACGTCCATGCGCTGCGCCCCGTAGCTCTGCCCAACCAGCGTTGTGGCGGCATCGCCTATGCCGTAGCCGGGCATATAGCATATACTCTCTGCCGTAACAGCAAAGGCATTGGCCGCTATAGCCATTATGCCAAGCGGCGCAACGATGACTGTCACCGCTATCTGCGCCCCGCAGATGACGGCATGTTCGAGCGTCATCGGAGCCGAGATGCGCAGTGCCTTGCCGATGACCTGGCGCGTGAGCCTGAAACTGCCGTGATGCCCCTTGAGCATGATGCTCTTCTCGCGTGTGCAGAGAAACCACATCATCAGCCCCGCCGTGACAATCTCGGCCGACACTGTGCCAAGGGCCGCCCCAAGCACTCCGAGACCGGCGCCGGGCACTGTCAGACTGACGGAGCCAAGCCCGATTTCACGCGTCGGGAAAATCAGGAAAAAGTTGAAGATGATGTCAAGCACACACATCATCACGTTCAGTCCGCCCGGCACCTTCATGTTGCCGACACACCTGAGCATGGCTCCTCCGAGATAATTCATGGTGAGCAGCGGAAGGGCAAGTACAAAAACAAGAAAATAGAGCGAAGCCTTGCCGCATACGGCCTCTGTACCGCCGAGCCAGACGGGCAGAGGCCACGCGATGGCCGCTCCGACCGCCACAACCGCAAGGCTGAACAGCAGGCAGGCCACTATCGCCTGACGCAGTATGCGCCGCGCCCCCTCATGGTCTGACGCGCCTATGCGATGGGCCACCTGCACGGAGAAACCAACAGTCACAGCCGAACAAATGCCCCAGAAGAGCCACAGGCTCGTGGAGACAAGCCCCACGGCCGCTGAATCGTCAGCCCCAAGGCGCCCCACCATCGCCGCATCGATATACTGCATCATTATGCTCGACAGCTGGGCCATCATTGCCGGCCACGACAACTGGAGTGTCAGCCTGAGCTGACTGCCGAAACTCAGCGGCGCTCCTGATCTGATCAATGAAATGTCTGCCACGCCGCCGGTCAGTTTCTATTGTTCATACAGACACCCTCAAGATACCCGCATATCCGTTCGAGCCCTTCTTCAAGAATCTGACGCGGACAGGCAATATTGATGCGCAGATAAGCTCCGTCGCCATACATAGACCCTGAATTCACCCACACCCCGGCCTTGTCAAGCATTCCGCCGGCAAGTGCATCGGCATCGAATCCGAGCTTCGAGATATCGACCCACGGCAGATAGGTGCCCTCCAGACGCGCCACCGCACACTGCGGCAACCGCTGGCGCAGACAATCGCGCAGCAGACGGTAATTTTCATAAATATACTCCCTCAGTGCGTCGAGCCATTCACTCCCTTCAGGCGAATAAGCGGCCTTCAGCGCCTCGACTCCGAATGGGTTGACATCGCAGACCTCGTTGATGTTTACCGCACGGTCAATCAGCTTACGCTCTTCGGGATCAGCCACGATGATGTTGGCAATCTGAAGCCCGGCCGTATTGAAAGCCTTTGACGGTGACAGACAAACGACGGCCGACGGATCGACCGTCCCATAAGGCACATAGCGGTAACCCGGCATGGTCAGCTCACAGTGAATCTCGTCGCTGACCACCCTCACACCGTTTCTCCGGCATATCTCCGCCACTCGCTCAAGCTCCTCCCGGCGCCAGACACGCCCGGCGGGATTGTGGGGATTGCACAGCAGCATCAGCACGTTTGACGGATCAGCCGCCAGTCGCTCCAGCCCCTCGAAATCCATCTCATAAGTAAACTCCCCGTCAGGCAGATCGACCCGGCGCAGAGGATTCTCCACAATCCGGCAGCCATTGTTGCGGATCGAAGAGAAAAAGCAATTGTAGACCGGAGTCTGGACTATCACCCCCGACCCCGCAGGCGCAAGAGCCTTGATGATGGCCGATATGGCAGGAACCACCCCCGGCACATAGATCACATCCTCGCGGCGAAAAGGATAGAGATGACGCGAACTGAACCAGTCGATGAGAGCATCATAGTAATCATCATCGACCAGAGTGTAGCCGAACACACCGTGGTCCACACGTCTGCGAAGCGCCTCGATCACACACGGAGCCGTCCGGAAATCCATGTCGGCAACCCAGAGCGGCAACACATCGTCACGCTCATCCCATTTCATGCACCCGCTGCCACGGCGATGCACCACCTTGTCAAAATCGAAATCCATACTCATATCGGCAAATCATATACATATTATAATCTGAATAACAAAACACCACCGCCTAAGTTCCATTCACAGACCGATCAGCAACCGGCCTCAGTAACAATCCGGCAGTCGGCAGGAGCAAGCACATTGCCATCGATAATGATCTCCCCTATCCCGGCAGCCCTTATCGAACCCGTGCGCGGATTCTTCACACTCGTGATGCGCGAATTCACCGTCGCCTCAAGCGACGAATCCTCAAACGCCAGATCAGCATCATCGGCCATCTCGCAGTCTTCCATCACAAGCCCCTCGCAATAACACAAAGGCTGAGTGCCTGAAATCCGGCAACGCACCAGACGCAGATTGCGCGAATGCCAGCCGAGATACTCACCGGAAAGCTCCGAATCATAGACCGTCACATTCTCAGTGTTCCAGAACGCATCCTTCGACTCGATCCTCGCATTGCGGATCACCACATTCCGGCAATACTGAAACGAATAATTCCCCTTCTGCAGATAACCGTCAATATCAACGTCCTCTGAATGCATGAACAGATAATCGGCATTCCCGACCTCCACATCACGCAGCTTCACCCCGCGGCAATGCCACAGAGTCTCCTGCGCATCCGGAATCCTCACACGGGTCAGCGACAGATTCTCCATCTCACGAAACATCTTCGGAGCCTCGACCAGCGTATCGGTCATCTCAAGATTCCTCGAATACCACAACGCCGCACGCGCCCCAGGAGTAAACAGACACGAACTGATCTCGAAACCGTCCACATGCCAGAAAGGATACTTCCCCTCAAAACGGCAACCCACGGCCTCGATATCAGAACAGCACTTCAAAGCCGACTCCCCGGCATGGACAGTCACACCCTCCAGCCGCAGACCCTTCGAAGCAAAAAGCGGACGTTCACCACCGAATTCCTCATCACGGATAACATTCATAATCTCTTTATTCATATTATTTACATTGCAAAATTACTAAAAAGTCAGAAAACACAGACCGGCCACCACTCGCCAGCAAGCCGCCACCGGCACACCGCAAAATTACAACCGCCCCGCCCCACTCCCCTGTCTCTTATACAACTCGGAAACAGACGACGACAAGTATAATGTAGATAAACGGCGTAACCCTAAAATTAAAAAAAAATATG
>CAMXAZ010000038.1 GCA_947179295.1 uncultured Muribaculaceae bacterium | reverse complement strand
GGGGAGGGCCACGAGGTGGACGCGGGGTTCGTCAGTGGGGATGGCTGTGTCCTTGAGGTCGATCATGCCGTTGCCGAAACGGGTCACTCCGATGCCGGCGAGTGCCGACGATACGGCGCGCAGGGCGCGGTCGGGGCTGTTGTTGTCGTTGGAAAGGTGGCAGAGGAAGATGTTGCGCAGCTGCGGGGTGTAGATGCTTGCGAGAAACTCGGCGGCCACGCGGTTGTCGAGATGACCGTTGGAGGCCTCGATGCGTGCTTTGAGATATTCGGGGTAGCGGCCTTCGCGGAGCATCCGCAGGTCATAGTTGGCCTCGATCATGATGTAGTTGGCCAGGCGCATGTAGTGGTCCACACGCTCGCTGATGCAGCCGAGGTCGGTGGCGACGGCGAAGCGGCAGTCGCCGTTGGTGATGAAGAATCCGGCATTGTCGGCGCCGTCGTGCATCACCTCGAAGGGGGTCACCTCGAAGTTGCCTATGCGGAAGGGGAATTCCTTGTAGACGGGCGAGTGATAGTCTTTGATGCGGCGCGAGACGTTGTGGCGGCGGAGTATGCCGTTGAGGGTCTTGGGCGTGCAGTAGACGCGCAGGTGGCGGTAGCGCCTGAGCAGCGGGTAGACGTCGCGTATATGGTCGCCGTGGTCATGGGTGAGGCATATTCCGGCCACACGGTCCATCGAGATGCCGTTGCGGCGCAGACCTTCGACCACCTTGGCCACTTCCACACCGGCATCGATGAGGAAGCCTCCGCTGCGGTCGCCTATGTAGGAGCAGTTGCCTGAGCTTCCGCTGCCGAAGCTCATGAAGAAGATGCGGTCAGAGGCTTCGAACTCAGGGAGTTCGTCGATCACCGGATGTTCGCGGCGGTATTTGCGCGCGATTTCGTCCATCTTCTTGTCGGGTATGATGCTGAAATCGCTCTCGGAGCCTTCGTTGAAGTCGTCAAGAGAGTCGAAAAGTCCCGGCATAGGGAGTCTGGAGGGTTTGCGCGGATTAGCCATGACAGCGTGTAGGGTGGATTGTTATGCTTGTTTGCTTGTTTGCTTTTTTGGGGGAGGGTTCAGGTGTAGAGGAGGAAGATGGAGGGAATCTTGTCGAAGTCATACTTGCGGCGCGCCCAGGCTGAGAGCGGAAGGGTGACTATCGACTGGCGCGGGCCGGTGATGTCAGAGGCCACGCAGAGTCTCATGGACGGAGGTAGCGACGAGGCCAGCTCGGCGATGAGGCGGTTGTTGCGATAGGGGGTCTCGATGAAAATCTGGGTCTCGCCCTCCTGGCGGATGCGGCGCTCCATGTCGCGCAGGCGCAGGCTACGGGCCTTTGACTCGTAGGGGAGATAGCCGCGGAAGGCGAAGGTCTGGCCGTTGAATCCTGAGCCCATGAGTGAGAGCAGTATGCTCGACGGGCCTACGAGGGGCACAACTTCGAACCCTTCGGCCTGTGCTATTGCCACAAGGTCGGCTCCGGGGTCGGCCACGGCCGGACAGCCGGCTTCGGAGATGACGCCGACAGGCTCTCCGGCGCGGAGCGGGGCCAGCATGGCGCTGACCTCGGTCGGAGCCGTGTGTTCGTCAAGCACGGTAAACGAGAGCGAGTCGATGTCGATCGAGCGGTCGCAGCGTTTAAGGAAACGGCGCACGGTGCGGACGTTCTCGACCACGAAGTGCCTGATGGCACGGATCACTGCGAGATTTCCTTCGGGAATCACGTCGCTGACCGGCGCATCGCTCATGGTCGACGGAATCAGGTAGAGGGCCGGGCGCAGCGGCGAGGCTGCGGCTTTGCTTTCTTCGCTCGTCATCCTACTGATCCTTCAAGGGTTATCTGGAGCAGGTTCTGGGCCTCGACGGCAAACTCCATCGGGAGTTTGTTCATGACCTCCTTGGCGTAGCCGTTGACAATCAGGGCTATGGCTTCTTCGGTGGGGATGCCGCGCTGGTTGCAGTAGAAGAGCTGGTCTTCGGAGATCTTGGAGGTGGTGGCCTCGTGTTCCACTATGGCGCTGTCATTCAGGATGTCGATGTAGGGGAAGGTGTGGGCGCCGCAGTTGCTGCCCATCAGCAGGGAGTCACACTGGGTGTAGTTGCGGCAGCCTGAGGCATCGGGAGCCACCTTGACAAGCCCGCGGTAGGAATTCTGCGAATGCCCTGCCGAGATGCCCTTCGAGACGATTGTCGAGGTTGAGTTCTTGCCGATGTGGATCATCTTGGTGCCGGTGTCGGCCTGCTGGTAGTTTTTGGTGACGGCCACAGAGTAGAACTCGCCGCGCGAATAGTCGCCTTTGAGCACACAGGAGGGATATTTCCATGTGATGGCCGAGCCGGTCTCCACCTGGGTCCAGGAGAGCTTTGAGTGGTCGCCGTGGCAGAGACCGCGTTTGGTTACGAAGTTGTAGATGCCGCCGCGGCCCTGGGCGTCGCCGGCATACCAGTTCTGCACGGTTGAATATTTCACCTCCGCGCGGTCTTCCACAATGATCTCCACGATTGCCGCGTGGAGCTGGTTTTCATCGCGCATGGGCGCGGTGCAGCCTTCGAGATAGCTGACATAGGCATCGTCGTCGGCCACAATGAGAGTGCGCTCGAACTGGCCTGTGCCTGAGGCGTTGATGCGGAAGTAGGTTGAAAGCTCCATAGGGCAGCGCACACCCTTGGGGATGTAGACAAACGATCCGTCGGAGAACACTGCCGAGTTGAGGGCGGCGAAGAAGTTGTCGCGGTAGCTGACCACAGAGCCGAGATATTTCTTGACCAGGTCAGGATAGTCGCGGACGGCTTCGGAGATCGAGCAGAAGATGATGCCCTTCTCGGCAAGCTTCTCGCGGTGGGTGGTCTTGACGCTGACAGAGTCCATCACGGCGTCGACGGCCATGCCCGCAAGGGCTTTCTGCTCCTGGAGGGGTATGCCGAGGCGGTTGAAGGTGTCGAGAAGCTGCGGGTCTACCTCGTCGAGGCTTTCGGGGCCCTTGGCCTTTGAGCGCGGCTCGGCGTAGTAGCTGATGGCCTGATAGTCGATCGGCGGAATGTCGAGATGGGCCCAGGTTGGCATTTCGAGAGTCTGCCAGTAGCGGAAGGCTTTCAGGCGGAATTCGAGAAGCCACTCAGGCTCGCCCTTTTTGGCTGAGATGAGGCGCACCACGTCTTCGCTGAGACCCACGGGTATGATCTCGGTGTCGATGTCGGAGGTGAAACCGTATTTATATTCGTCGGATGTCGCGCGGTTGAGCAGCGCGTCGCTGTCCGGCTTCTGGTTCAGTTTGTCTTTGTTGTCCATATTTTCCATAACTCGGAGTGTATTGATCAGAGGCTTTTTCAGCGGCCTCTTATATGGTTGTTTCGGTTGGTTGGGGGGCCTTGTCGATGCTCTCGGCGTGGCAGCCGTCGTCACCGGTGACAAAGGGCGACAGCGCACCGAGCACCCAGGGGGCGAAGCGGGCCGTCAGAAGCACCACCCGGCCGTCGCACAGATGGGATTTCTCTGACAGGCGGGCTGAGGGGAACACGGCTATGTAGAGGTTGAGGAGCAGGCTGACGAGCAGAAAGTATTTGCCCACGGCAAAGGCCGCGCCGGTGATGCGGTCGAGCGGACCGAGCAGAACGGCATGGCTCACCATGCGCATGAGCTTGGCTATCAGGATCACACCGTAGTAGGCCACCAGATAGACCAGGGCGTTGGCAATTATTGATACTGTGGCGCGGCTGACGGCCGATGCCTGCCAGTCGGGATTGCTGCCTGAGAGCATTTCGGCCACCGGCTGGCCGAGGGTGCGGCAGGCTATGATGGCTATCACGATCGCCGCCAGCGATCCTAACTGCTTGATGATTCCCTTGCGGAAGCCATACCAGGCTGAGCCGATGAATATCAGCAGCAATATGATGTCGAGAACTGTCATCAGAGGGTGCGGTTGTTGGTACTTATATATTTGGATGCAAATTTAACAATTTATTTGCAAAGAGTGTTGAAATGCAGGCAGGAAAACGGTGCCGGAACTCCGCAGCCGCCCGGCCTAAGGCGCTTGTCAACGGCCCGAAATGTTAAAAACGATTCGAATAAGACAGGGATATGAACAAATAAAAATGGACTAATGTTATAAAATCAAAATCGGCAAACCGAACACTACAAACCCCCAGGACAAGCGTGTCCGGGATGAATATTCATAGTGATCTTACTAAAAGACTATTTAAAAAAGAGAGTTTACTAAAAAAATCGTGTTTCATTTTAATTTTATGAGAGAATGAAAAAGAATTTATTAATCGTGGCAGCTTTAGGCGGCATGTTCTGGAGCGCCAGTGAGGCTAATGCCCAGGAGACTATCACCGGTGTGGTTGTAGAAGAGACTCCGGTATTGGTTCAGGACGTAGAGTGCAAGGACATCTACACTCCCGGCTCATGGAAAGACAACTGGTTTATCCAGCTCGGCGCCGGTATCCGCTCGCCATTTGTGGAAAATGTCCGCTCTGACGGCAAAAGCGATGACCGCCATATTACCGCCATATATAACCTCGGTGTAGGACGCTGGATCTCACCATACCTGGGCTTCCGCTTCTCGGCCTACTACGGCTCGATGCACTGGAACGAAGGCGTGACTGCTTCTGCCCGTGTGGCCAACCTCAACGTTGACTTCATGTGGGATATGTTCAACTCGATCGGCGGTTACAGACCCAAACGTGTGTTCTCGATCGTGCCTTACATCGGACTCGGCGGATCTTACGTCTACCACTTCCACCCTGTGGTCGGCAATATCCAGGACCGCAAGGGCGACGGCATCAAGTCAAACCAGTGGCTCCTCCCCGTTTCAGCAGGTCTGCAGCTCCGCTTCCGTCTCAGCGAATATGTTGACTTCTTCGCAGAAGGCCGCGCGATGTTCTACGGCGACAACTTCAATGACGAAGCCTACGGACGCCCCATCGACATCGACCTCTCGGCAGTTGGCGGTTTCACCTTCCACCTCACCGGTTCGAAGTTCAAACGCTACAATCCCTGTGACTACGTTGACTACATCAACAACGCCAACGCCCAGATCAACGACCTCCGCGGTGCTCTCGCCACCACTTCTGCAGCTCTTGCAGCAGCCCAGGCTCAGCTTCCCTGCCCCGATGTCACTGTCGTAGAACCCGCACCTGCCGTGACACTCCTCCCCACCGTACGCTTCAAGATCAACTCAGCCTACGTATCTTCAGAGGAAATGGTCAACGTCTACAACGTAGCCGAATACCTCAAGGCCAACCCCAACACCTCTATCGTGGTCCGCGGCTATGCTGACGAAGACACCGGCACATCTGAATACAACATGAAGCTTTCAGAACGCCGCGCCCAGGCTGTAGCTGACATCCTCGTAGGTGACTACGGAATTGACTCTTCTCGCCTCGTGCTCGAAGCCGCCGGCAGCAACACCCAGGTTTACGACACCAACGACTGGAACCGTATCGTGATCTTCGCCGTTCCCGAATAACGGTCATCTCGCAGCTGCCACTGCACATAGGAAAGACATTCCTCCCACGCTGCCAAGGTGTTGAGGTCCGGGAGCGGACCGAAATAGAGCCGGAGGGCTCGCACACACAGGCGCAGGATTCTTCAGGCCGGAGCATGATGCCCCACAGACCCTCTGCTCCGCCTGGACTTTAGAAAACCGAGTTTTCTTTCAAAACAATAATTGACGTTTGCGACCCGTCCGGCCCTCCGCCGAGCGGGCCGCTTACATTTGCTGCGGGTTCTTATATGTTTAATCGTACAAATGTACGACCTCTTAATGGCAAATGGCCCGGATCTATCCCTGACGGATATTCCGGGCCATCCCCGATTTATTCGGTATAAATCTAATCATTTCGCTGACTCCTGATACTCATCCCAGATAAGGGTGGCAAGATATTTGTCGCTACGGCATTGCAAGTCGCTGATTTCGTTAGCTATAAGTTCAGAAGTGTCAGACTGATAGTAGATATCGGTAGCTTCTTGAATAGATATCTTATATAAGTCAGACAGACTCTTTATGATATTAGCGCTCTTGTTGGCCAAAAAAGCCAATCTGCTTTCTTCTGTCATAGCTGTCAAACTTTAGAATACTCCATTCAGATGGCTCGTTTCATTGAGGCAACACTCCTTTCTCTTTCATATAATCAGAAAGGTCTTCTACGAGATAACGAGAACTGAAAGTGTGCAGGACATCATATGAAGGTACAATATAGCCGTATAATATGCCCGACTGCTTAAGCCGCCGGTAAACCTCGCGCTGGCTGATGTTCAGCGCCTGTGCAAGTTTGCTTATGCAATATGTAACGAATTCGAGAGTCTTGGTGTCCATTGTGCTTGAGCTAAAAACATTCACAAAGATAGTCATTTCCCCTGATACTCACGGCCGGGAGTACCCAAATTCTGCGAATCATGGATTTCATATCGGACGTTTGACTGATGAAGTTCGGGATGTGGTGATAGGATGATGTATAAACATTGCAAATTTGAATTAAACATGTTATTTTTGTGTCTTATCACAGAATATAATATCCGAATTTGAAATCATGAATAACTCTCCTGATAGAGTGTTAAGCGGAAAAAGTGACGGCTTGCCGGGTTGCGGTGCCGGAAGTGGACGCATTAAGTTTGTCGATACGGCAAAAGGCATCTGCATTTTATTGGTGGTCATGTATCATGCGGGACTGGTGGACAATGATACTCCTTGTTTAAGTATGCTGAGAATGCCGTTTTATTTTACATTGTCAGGCCTGTTCTTTAAAGATTATGGCGGATTCAGAACCATTCTGAAGAAAGTCAATAGGCTGTTGGTGCCGTTTGTGTTTTTCTACACTCTCAGTTATCTGTCATTCATCGCAACCAGGATTATGGCAGGACAGGAGGTGGAGATTCCGTTTTTCGCATTCGTCACATCGAAAGAAATGGTCAATGTGGCGCTTTGGTTCTTGTTGGCTCTGTTTTGGGCCAACGTCTGTTTCCTGATGATATATAAGGCAAGCGCAAACCGTTATATGACGGTATTGCTGAGCCTTGCAGTGGGGATCGGCGGTATGATCTGTTTTGACCATTATGCTGTCAGACTTCCGTTGTTCATTGATTCCGGCATTGCCGCTGTGCCGTTCTATTGTCTGGGATATATGCTGAAATCGACAGACATATTGTATTCGAACCGTTATGACAGATATGCCCTTCCGGCGGCTGCGGTGCTGGTCGCGGCAGCGGTTTTGTGTTTCTTTCTCGGTGACAGACCGTATGTCAGTTTCAGGACATTATACATAGGGGAAGGTTTCCAGCTTTACTATGTGGGGGCGATATCGGTGGTGATAGCTTTCATTCTGCTTTGTAAAAAGGCGGGAGATGTGGCCGGGCTCCGGTATGCAGGACGTTATTCCCTGATTGTGCTGGGCGTACATGTTGCGGTAATGTCGGTTGTCACACGCGGACTGGAGTTTTCCGGTGTGAGCCCGGATGATGGATATTACAGTCTTGCAGTGTTTCTTCTGACTGCGACGCTCAGCATCGCCATGATTCCGGTGCTGAAAAGATTGTTTCCGAGGTTTACAGCTCAGAGAGACCTGATAACAGGCGACATGCTTCGGAGACTCGGTTACGGTAGATCGGAGTGCCGGGGTGTGGATGGCTGACTGATGTGGACCGGAGTGACTGTGGAGGCGGTCGGGGTTGAAGTTGGCAATCTTGGGCTGATTGTTGTGGTCAAACCCAAGATATTTTGCTAATTTTGCAGGGTAAACGGGAGCCGGTGGCGTGAGAGCCAGCCGGTTCCGGAATCAATCAGAATATGAGTGTTATTATTTTAGGTATAGAGTCGTCGTGCGATGATACGTCGGCGGCTGTCATCCGCGACGGTGTGCTGCTGAGCAATGTGATTGCCTCGCAGCAGGTCCATGCCGAGTTCGGAGGCGTGGTGCCGGAACTGGCCTCGCGCGCACATCAGCAGAATATCGTGCCGGTGGTCGATACGGCGCTCAAACGGGCCGGTGTGGCCAGGGAAGAGCTCAGCGCCATCGGCTTTACCCGCGGACCCGGCCTGCTCGGCTCGCTGCTGGTGGGGACGAGCTTTGCCAAGGGCATGTCGCTCGGCCTGCGCATCCCTATCGTCGATGTCAATCATCTTCACGGCCATGTGCTGTCACATTTCATCCGCCGCAATGAGGATGACCGTGTGCCTGAATATCCTTTCATCTGCCTGCTGGTGTCAGGCGGCAACAGCCAGATAATACTTGTCAGGAACTATAATGACATGGAGATCCTCGGCCAGACCATCGACGATGCCGCCGGCGAGGCTTTCGACAAGTGTGCCAAGGTGATGGGTCTGCCTTATCCGGGCGGTCCGCATATCGACCGTCTGGCCGCCGAGGGTGATCCGAAGCGTTTCCGCTTTGCAAAACCCCACATTCCGGGGCTGGACTATAGTTTCAGCGGACTGAAAACATCGTTTCTCTATACTCTCAGAGACGAGATCAGGAAGAATCCCGATTTCATAGAGCAGAACAAGGCCGACCTCGCGGCTTCGCTGCAACGGACCATTATCGAGATACTTATGGACAAGCTCGACAAGGCTGTCAGACAGACCGGTGTCACTACGGTGGCCATCGGCGGAGGTGTGTCGGCCAACTCCGGGGTGCGCGATGCCGTGGCTGACTATTGCAGCCGCCGCGGACTGACGGCGTTCATCCCTGAGAGAGTGTTTACAACTGACAATGCCGCTATGGTGGCTATCGCTGCCTATTACAAATATCTCGACCGTCAGTTCTGCCGCTACGATGAGGTGCCTTATGCCCGTGTGAAAGTATAAGAGCTTGTTTTTAAACGACCTCTAAGTTCAGGTCTAATTTCTATAAGCAAATGAAAGTATCAGTAATAGTGATCGGCGACGAGATTCTGCTCGGTCAGGTCACAGACACGAATTCCGGCGACATTGCCCGCCATATAGCTCCCTATGGATGGGAGGTGGGCGATGTGCAGGCTGTGGGCGACGAGGCTGACGAGATCCGTCTGGCTATCGACCGCGCGTTTGAACTGAGCGATGTGGTGCTTACCACCGGCGGCCTCGGCCCGACCAAGGATGACATCACCAAAGGGGTGATGCGAGACTATTTCGGAGGTGAGCTGCGCGAGGACCCGGCTGTGCTTGCCAATGTGATGGACGTGGTGGGCCGCCGCGGGTTTAAGATCAATGCCCTGACTGCTGCGCAGGCCATAGTGCCGACCTCATGCAGGGTGATCCAGAACCGTGTCGGCACGGCGCCGATCATGTGGTTTGAAAAGGATGACAAGGTGCTTGTGGCTATGCCCGGAGTGCCTTTCGAGACCCGCGAGATGTTTACCTCTGATGTGTTTCCGCAGCTGCGCGGGAAGTTCAAGACCGATGTCGACATCGAACATGCCGTGCTGATGGTCACCGACTATACCGAGAGCGCGCTGGCCGAGAAGATTGCTCCCTGGGAAGAGGCTCTGCCGGAGTATCTTCACCTTGCCTATCTGCCTAAGCCGGGCCTGATACGTCTGCGCATCGACGGTGCTCACCGCGACCGTGATTTCATAGTGTCGGAGGTGAGGCGGGCGGCTGGCGAGCTTGCCGCCATGCTTGGCGATGCGGTGATAGCGACCGAAGATCTGACTCCGGCTCAGATTCTGCTGCAACGCTGCCGGGAGCTGGGACTGACTTTGGCTACTGCCGAGAGCTGCACGGGCGGAAACATCGCCCATGAGCTCACACTGATCCCCGGCTCGTCAGATGTGTTTGCCGGTTCGGTGGTGAGCTACAGCAACGATGTGAAGATGAGGCTGCTCGGCGTGGAGCGGGAGACTCTTGAGGCCAACGGGGCTGTGAGTCTGCCCGTGGTCCGCGAGATGGCCGAGGGTGCGCTGAGTGCTGTCGGCGCTCATGTGGCTGTGGCCACGAGCGGTATAGCCGGCCCCGGAGGGGGTAGCGAGGAGAAGCCCGTTGGCACCGTGTGTATGGCTGCCGCGGTCACTACTCCTGACGGCATGACGGTCTGCGAGGCCGAGACCCATCACTTTCCCGGCAACCGCCAGAGGGTGATAGAAGCATCGACCACACGTGTGCTCATAAAGGCCATAAAACTGCTGCGCGCTCTGTAGGGGCGGCGAACCATAGGCTTTTCAAAGACGTTTTACAGACAGACGGATCTTCGGTACGGAGGCCGTCTGTCTGCATTTTTATGCGCTATAGCGGCTGCATTGGCTGCATAGTGGAATTACAGTTATCAACCTTTAAATTATCGAATATTATGACTTACGATCAGGAAATCCGCAGTTCGAAGGTGGTTTTGATGGAGTTTTACGCATCATGGTGTCCTCACTGCCAGAGGATGATGCCTGTTGTGGCTCAGGTCAAGGAGCTGCTTGACGGAAGGGCCAATGTGTGTCAGCTTGACATTGACAATAACAAGGAGGCGGCTGATGCGGCTGAGGTCAGGTCGATTCCTTCGTTTCTGATCTATGTGGACGGCGAGGAGGCCTGGCGCCATACCGGCGAGATTGACGGCGAGGTTCTGCTGAGCAAAGTCGAGTCGTTTCTTTAGAGGTTTTAGGCCTGGCTAAAGGCTGTATTTTAACGGCTGTCAAATTGAGTTTAACTGATAGATACGAGAATAGAACTGCACTGCTATGGCTGCTACCGCTACACTGATGAGCGATTTTCTGAGAGAATTGGGCGTGAGACACACGGCCGATTATAGTGACCGGCGTTTCAGCGAGATGCCTTTCAAGTCGCTTTTCGGATTGTCGAAACTGCTCCAGGAATATGGGGTGGACAATGAAGCGCTGCGCCTTGCCGAGAAGAGCGAGATCGCTAAGCTGCCGGTGCCGTTTCTTGCCGGAACAGACGGCGGTTTTGTGATTGTCACATCTGTCGGAGCTGACCGCATAGGCTATCTGACCCAGGGCGTGGCCGAGGACATGCCGCCGGATGAATTCGAGAAAGCCTGGAGCGGAGTGGTGCTGCTGGCCTATCCCGATGAGAAGTCGGTTGAGCCGGGCTATGCCGCACACGCGCGTGACCTGTTTATCGGTGAGGCTAAGAAGTGGGTTCTGGCCGCAGGCGCTATTCTGTTGTTTCTCTATCTGTTTGTGTCTAACCGTATTTATGCCGCATGGTCTACGGTGGGGCTGACGCTGATTGATCTTGCCGGACTGTGGTTGACTTACATGCTTGTGCAGAAGTCGCTGAAGATCAAGAGCCGTGCGGCCGACCGCGTCTGCGGGGTGTTGCAGGAAGGGGGCTGCGACAGTGTGCTTGAAACCAAGGCTTCGAAGTTTTTCGGGATCTTCGGCTGGAGCGAGGTGGGCTTTTCATATTTTTCAGTGAGCCTGCTCACGCTGCTGATCTTTCCGCAGTGGATCTGCTATCTGGCTCTCTGCAATGCCTGCTGCCTGCCGTTTACGTTCTGGAGCATATGGTATCAGAAGTTCCGGGCCAAGGCGTGGTGTACGCTCTGCGTGAGTGTTCAGGCCTCGTTGTGGCTATTGTTTTTCTGCTACCTTGGCGGCGGATGGTTCAGGGGCGTCTTTCCGCTCAGGATCGAATTTTTTGTGCTCGGTCTGACTTATCTGACCGTTCTGTTAGGACTCAACCGCATACTACCGCTGATTGACCGGCAGGAAAATTCCGGTAGCGACAGCGACATAGGCGGGGCCGATCAGGCGGATAGGGTCTGACTCCGATGATTCCGGAATCCGAAAATGGTTCTGACATAAGGAAATTGAGATGTGATTAAACCCATAAAATGTCATATGTTATAAAATAACATGCACTATGAAAAAGATACAGCGTCCGCAGCTGACCAATGCCGTCAGGCTCTCCGCCCGCGAGATGAACAGCCTGCACTTCTCACCCAAACACACCGTCCTCACCCCCGCCTTGCTTGAAAAAATGGCGGGAGGGAGGACGGATGTTGACAAGGGAGCATAGAGTCTTGCGTAATAGCTAAACTATAATGACATTATCTGTAAATTGTGTCATCTGATTCGACCAGATGCGTTCCGGTATAAAAAAGAAACATTGTGCCGGCGCCGTTTGCTGTGTCATAGCAAATTACGAAATCACCTGAGACTTTATAGCGATAGATCCTTGACGATTCCTCGTCATAAAATCTGACATTATCTTTCGAAAAACTGAGATGGTAACCTCCGCCTGACCAGGTTTTGCTCATGAGGATTTCTTGGGTAAGGTTGCCGGTTTTTTTAGCATATTCGGCTACCGGAACATTCAGGATCTGGCTTCTTCCGAGCAGAACGTCGTCGACGGTTGCGGAGATGTAGAAAGGCAGTTTTGACCAGTTGGCATTTTCGAATGTAGAGGCATTTCCGATAGTCAGAGAGAGCACGCCGAAATCATCGGAAGTGGCCGATTTGGTCTCGGAGCATATTAACGAACCTGAGGAGTCGGTTATTTCGACTTTTACACTGACTGTCTCGTCGGCTCTCGGCTGTCCGGTTGCAGCATCAAGGAGCGATACCTGATAGCCTATCTGGGCGTTGAGACTGAGTGTCAGGAGTAATGCGGATATGAATGTAGTTAAGCGTATCATTATTATTGAATTGTATTTGACTGCCTTTTATTGTGCGATGATTTGAATATCATCGGCAATCCCGATTATTTGTCCGCGAGAGTTGTCGTATGCAAAAATTCCGAAAGAGGTTATGATTGTGTAACCCGAAATCATATAAGGTGAAGATTTGCTGAATCCACCACCGTCAGGATCAGTCCATGTCACTGATATCTTGGCTGTGCTTGAAGAGAATGAAATTTTACCGATACACTCTGTACCAGTGTCTGTGAAGGACCAGCTTTTGCCTATAATAGTTTTCTTGTCAAGGCTATCAGTCCGCTTTGCATATTCAGCTACCGGGACATTCAGTATCTGGCTTCTTCCGAGTAGAACGTTGTCGACGGTTGCCGAGATGTAGAATGGCAATTTTGACCAGTCGGCATTCTCGAAAGTAGAAGCATTGCCAATAGTCAGAGAGAGCACACCGAAATCATCGGAAGTGGCCGATTTGGTCTCGGAGCATATTAACGAACCTGAAGAGTCGGTTATTTCGACTTTTACACTGACAGTCTCGTCGGCTCTCGGTTGGCCGGTTGCAGCGTCGAGGAGAGATACCTGATAGCCTATCTGGGCGTTGAGACCGAGGGCTATGAAGAGAAAAAATATTGTGAAGAGTTGTTTTTTCATTGTTTCTTAAATGTTGTGTTGGATTTCTGATTTTTGAATCGGCCGATCATGACAGATGCGTCAATGTCGATCACTACCATGCGGGTGATGTTTTCTTCTGAGATCTGCATACGGATTTCTCCGGTCGAGGAAATTGTGTATGTGAAGTCTGCTGTCGGTCCATTATAGGAGACAGTGCCTTTTTCATCGTCAAGGAAGGTGAGAGTGATTTCTTTCGAACTGTCGGTAGATTTCCATGTGCCTTTAAGGAGGTTATGGTTCGGGCAAGAGGCTGTGGGCGGGAGTTGTGGGATAAATGCTTTGTTGATTTTACGGACATTCGGAGTTCCGCACCATTCGAATACTCGCTCGTCGGCTTTGTAAGATCCTACAGCAGGAAAACTTGACCGGGCTGTCACGCCTGATTTGACGGAGTTGAAAATGAACGGGCTGAGACGGGCTCCCTCGTTGAGGGCAATCGGCGCTGAGGCGAGAGTATGGTTACCATAGCGGAAAACGGGTCTTACCTGCCATTGTGTCGGGTCGATATTGTCCTCTGTTCCGAAGTCGAGGTCTGCCGAGATTCCCTGCTGCTGGAAACTGAAAGCTTCGATGTCAGTGGTGAAGATGCTGTCAACCACTTCATTTGTAACGGTGTTGACTAACTCGAAGCCTGTTTCGAGAGGATAGGGGATGGGGCTTTCGGAAATTGCGGCGGCAGTGCAGACTTTCTGCGCTTCTTTGAATGGTTCCGGTTGCTTTTTTGCCGGAACGGCCTTGCCGTCAGTAAAAGAGGGGAAAAGATTCAGTTGGGCGAGCTGGAATTTGAGAGAGAAGGGTTCGCCGATTATGTGTTCGTCTTTTTCAGTTTCAAAAATAGACTTGGTGTACCAATAAGGGGCGATGTCTAATTTCAGGCTTAAGTCAAGATTTCCGTCGACAGCAGGTTTTGTATGATCAGAGGCCATATCGGCAATAGCTCCGACACTTACGTTTCCAGCAAGTTCAGCACCTCCGCGCAGGCGGACTCCGGCGCCGAGATGCTCGACAAATGTATTGAGGCTCAGTTTGGTATAAAAACCACCGAAAAGGCTGCCGTCAAGAACAATGGCAATCTTTGCTTCATCATTTGTCGGATCAGCTTCCGCAGGATTGTCAGCTTGTGAGGGCTGAGAGAATGTGTTGACTCCATTGCGCCGAGTCCATTCGGTGTGGTAGCTTGTAGTACGGGTCATCGAATAGTCGATTTTAGCTGATGCCTCCGCTTCCCAAAACGCCCCGATCTCGATAATTGGCTGGATTGTTCCTAATGCGAGCGGTGGGAGATAAAATTTATGTGCTCCATATTCCTTGCCTATCTCTTTTGGGTCTTCAAGATTGAAATTGAAAGTCATGCCCATCTCGTTAGTGATTGCGATATTGGCATGGTAATAGCCGGAGAGCACGTTGGCTACAACGTTTGTGAAATTTAGCTCGCAGTTGAGGAGGAGGCTGAATTCTGATTGTTCGGCGAATTTCAGGGCATTGTCCCACGGATATCCATCGGCAGATCCTGCACGGGAGGCTCTCTTTACGGTAGCCGGTACGGAACCGACCTCTCCGGAGAAGAAAAATTCGTCGAAAACTTCGGATGCGGGAACGTCAGAAATATTTACGTTTACCGATGAATCATTGTTGCGGGTAACGGCATCGACTTTCGCACAGAGCCCCCAGGGGAATAGTTCGTGGAAGCCGATATAGTAGACATACTGTCCGGCGGAGGGTATGCGGCTGACAGGGGTACCGGCTTTAAAGCTGATTACGCCATCGGTGCTGTCTGTTATGTATGGAATATCGGTTTCAATTATTTCATGAACGCCTGTTTTTGGAACAATTTTGTTTCGGTTGCCGAATGCGACTGAGTCGATGTCGGCGAGCATGATTTTGAAAACCGAGCCGTCTTTACGGATGAAATCCTGTGAAATGAAATCAGGGTGATCAACGCTGTCGGTGTCGACTGTGGAAAGATTGACTGATTGCAGTTCTTCTGCGTATATCAGAGTGACATCACCGGTTTTGCTGAAAACAAGCACCTGGGTATCCGCTTCATCGGCAGCAAGGCTGGAGATGCTGAATAGCATCAGGATCAGGAGTAATAGCTGTTTCATGGTTTCCGCATTTTAAAGGTGTGATTACCGGCCTTGATGATGTAGATCTGAGGTGATAGTGAGGATAGGCTTATTTTCAGGTTGCCGTTGCTGAGGGTGATGACTTCGCATTCGTAACGGATGCCGTCTGTGCCATAGACGGAAATATCATCGGCTTTAAGGGCTGAGCAGATTATGATATCGCCGTTTTCATCAACAGAGATTTCTTTTCCGTCGGTTCCGATCAGGCCGAGCGACGATGTGTCACCGATGGTGTACTTGCTGATTTCGCTGAAGTCGAAAATCCGGTTGTTGACATTGATCCGGTTGTTGCTGTCAAACGTTATTTGCGGATTATCAGAAAACGGGATGACTATGCTTGAGCCATTTTTGAACCATAGGACAACGCAGTCAGAGGCCGAAGCGGTCAGACTTGCTGAAATGGCCATAGCGAATATTGGCCATTTAAAAATTTTAGAATTCATGTTAAATAAAGGACTTATAGCTGATTGGTGATTAGGAGTCTAAAGGTAATATATATGGGTGGATTTGGAAAATCCGGTTGATGAGTTTGGTTGGATGGAAAGGTGGTTTTATAGAAAATTAACAAAAACAGACAGCCTTACCGGATTTATCCGATGAGGCTGTCTGGTGGTTATTGAAGAGCCGGTTTTTTCTGAGCCGGTTGATTATTCGGCTTTGGGTTCGGCGGGTTCTGCTTTTGCCGGTTCTGCTTTAGCGGGTTCCGGTTTGGCTTTTTCTGCTTTGGCTTTGGGGGCTTTGGCAGTTTTTTCTGCTTTTGCCGGTTTTTCGGCTGCGGCTTTTGCCGGTTTTTCAGCTGCGGCTTTCGGGGCTTTGGGCTTTCGGGGTTTTGCGGCTTTTTTTGCGGCTGCTTCTTCGGCTGCTTTTTCGCGGAGGAGGTGCTCTTCGTTGAAGTGTTCGATGTTTTTGCGCATTGATTCAGCTTCTTTGTTGAGCACTTCGATTTCGCGTTCCTGGTTGCGGATGGTGGTCAGGAGTGAGCTGAGTTCTTCGTTGTCGATCGACATGGGGTATTGTTCTTCAACACGGACTATGAAGTCGGCGAGGACGTTCATGTAGTTTGTGAATGCGTCGAAGGGTGTGTCGTAGGGTGAGAACTGCGAGTGGACCGATCCGTCGTGCATGTTTTTGGTTGACATGTAGAAGAAGTGGTCGGCTGCCTGGAGGTAGTACCAGTCTTGTTTGAGGCGGCGGTCCTGGCAGAGGCGTACGCGTTCGCTGACGGAGTAGAGTTTCTGGAAGGCTTCGTTCTGGAGCTGGTTGCCGAGCCATGCCGAGGTGTCGCGTGCTTCGTCGGCCCATGAGATGGGGTGGAGGATGGAGAGTTCGGCTACGGGTTTGAGTTTGGTTACGGCTGTGGTGGGTGTCCAGAAGTCGATACCGCGTTCTTCAGCGAAGCGTGGGAGTGCTTCGAGGAATTGGAAGATGCCTGTTTCACGCGGCTGGAAGTCGCCGAAGACTTCGAGGTTCATGAAGAGGTTGATGATCTGTTCTTCCTGTGGGGTGGATGCGATCCAGTCGATGTATTTGTCGGCTGTGAGGGGGTAGTCTTCCCAGGATGTGTTGCTGAAGCGGTCGGAGATGTCGTCGCTGAGTTTGTCGTTTTTCAGCAGGATTTTGAGTTTGGGTGCTGATGCGGCGCTGTAGATGTAGTTGGGCGATTTCCAGCCGAGGATGTGTTTTGCACCTTCGGTGATTACGCCTTTGTAGCCCATGCTCTGGATGAGGGGTGCGAGTTCGTCGCTGTAGATGAGCTCGGTGTTTCGGAGCACTTTGGGTGTCTGTCCGAAGAGTTCTTTGATTTTTTCGTCGTGGACTTTGACCTGGTTGATGAATTCGTCAGGGTCGGCGAGCGATGAGAGTGAGTGGGCGTAGGTTTCGGCGAGGAATTCCACGCAGCCTGTTTCGGCGAGTTTTTTGAGGAGGTCGATGAATTCGGGGACGTATTGTTCGAATTGTTCGAGTGCTGTTCCGGTTACGGAGATTGCGCATTTGAATTTGCCTTTTGAGGCTTCGATCATCCGCAGGAGGGTTTCGGCTGCGGGGATGTAGCTGCGGTGGGCTATGCGGGTGATGATGTCGTCATTGGCGAAGTCATCGTAGTAGTAGTGGTCGTTGCCTATGTCGAAGAAGCGATATCTTTTCAGACGGAATGGCTGGTGGATCTGAAAGTAGAAACAGATTGCTTTCATGAGTTTTTTATGTTTTGGGGGCGGCTGTGCCTGTTAGTTGTGGAGAAAGGGGCCGCTTTATTTGTTTAACACCTTATTATATATATCAATCACTTTTTGGCCGGCTTTGTCCCAGGTTATGCGGTTGACTTCGGCGAGGCCGTCTTCGCGCAGCTGGTTGTACATGGCGGGGTAGGTGACGATTGAGTTGATGGCGTCGGCCATTGCGTCGATGTCCCAGTAGTCGGTTTTGATGACGTTTGTCAGGATTTCGGCGCAGCCGCTCTGCTTTGAGATGATGGATGGTACTCCCATCTGCATTGCTTCGAGGGGTGAGATGCCGAAGGGTTCGGAGACTGATGGCATGACGTAAACGTCAGATGCTTTGAGCATTTCGTAGACCTGGGCGCCTTTCTGGAAGCCGGGGAAGTGGAAGCGGTCAGCGATTCCGCGTTCGGCTGCGAGGAGGATCATTTTGTTCATCATGTCGCCGCTGCCTGCCATGACGAAGCGTACGTTGGGGTTGTTCTTGAGGACTTTGGCTGCGGTTTCGACGAAGTATTCGGGTCCTTTCTGCATTGTGATTCGTCCGAGGAAGGTCACTACTTTGTCTTTGCTCTTGTGTTCGGGTACGTTGAGCTGTTCGGGGGTGAGCGGTGTGACGGCGTTGTGGACGGTGGTTACTTTTGCGGGGTCGATTCCGTAGTGGTTGATTACGGTGTCGCGTGTGAGGTTCGAGACGGTTATGATGTGGTCGGCGTGGTTCATGCCGTCTTTTTCGATTCCGAACACTGTGGGGTTTGGTTTGCCTCGTGAGCGGTCGAATTCAGTGGCGTGGACGTGGATGACGAGCGGTTTGCCTGAGACCTGTTTGGCGTGGATGCCTGCGGGGTAGGTGAGCCAGTCGTGAGAGTGGATTATGTCGAAGTCGACTGTGCGGGCTATGACTCCGGCGCAGATGGAGTAGTTGTTGATTTCTTCGACGAGGTTGTCGGGGTAGCGTCCGGAGAATTCGATGCAGCCGAGGTCGTTGGTGCGCATGTAGTTGAAGTCGGCGTAGATGTGGTCGCGCAGGCGGTAGTAGAAGTCAGGGTCCATTACGTGGCCTATGCGGTCCTGGACGTACTGGCGGTCGACGTCGCGCCATACGATGGGTACCTGCGACATTCCGATGATGTTGGCGAAGTGTTTTTCTTCGTCGCCGAACGGTTTGGGTATAACGAATGTGATGTCCATGTCGCCACACTCCCACATACCCTTAGTGAGACCGTAGCTGGCGGTTCCGAGGCCGCCGAGGATGTGAGGGGGAAATTCCCATCCGAACATTAAAGCTTTCATGGGCGTGTGATGATTAGTCCATTATGAATTTCTTGAGTGTGGTGAGCGTGCGGAGCACTTCGGCTACGTTGGTGACGTGGCTGATTGCGCCTCGGCCTGAGAAGGGTGGGTTGGCGTCGTAGAGCTGTGAGAGTGATCCGATGCATCCGTTTGACATTTCGTCTTCGAAGCCGATGAGCATTCGGTCGATGTAGCTGACTCCGCTCATGCCGAATACTTTGAGGTAGGCGTCGGAGTAGAAGCCCATGAGCCAGGGGCGTGCGGGGCCGTTGTGGAGTGCCATTTCACGTTCTTCGGGCGATCCGAGGTAGCTTGGGCGGTAGCCGTAGCTTTTTGGGGAGAGGGTTCGGAGGCCTTTGGGGGTGAGGAGTTCGCGGGTTACGATGTCGAGCACGCTTTTGCGCTGGCGGCGGTCAAGCGGGCTGTAGTCGAGGCCGATGGCTATTGCCATGTTGGGGCGCACGGATGGGTCGGCGTAGGTGCCGTTGACGTAGTCGTAGAGGTAGCCGTAGTCGTTGAGGAAGGTGGCGATGAATGGCCGGGCCATTTTTTCGGCGGCTTCGCTGAAGCGGGTTTCGTCGGGGGTGCCTTCGGCGAGGCGTGAGGCGAAGACGAGGGCGTTGTACCAGAGGGCGTTGAATTCAACGAGGAGGCCTGAGCGGGGGACTATGGGGCGTCCGCCGAGCGAGGCGTTCATCCATGACATGGGTTTTTCGGTGCCTTCGGTGGTGACCATGCCGTTGGCGTCGACTTTGAGGAGGGGGTGGCGCTGCGAGAGGATGAAGTTGAGGATGTCGCGCACTTCGGGGAGGTATTTTGCGGCGGCGTCTTCGCGGCCGTAGGCTTTGGCGTATTGCTGGAGTGACCAGATTGCCCAGAGCGGTATGTCGGGGAGGTCGATGCCGTTGATGCGGCTGTCGAGTTCGCCTGTGGTCATGAAGTGGCGGAGTGCCTTGAGCGATGTGGCTGCGATTTTTTCGAAGTCTTCGCGGTGGTTTATGGCTATCGTGGCTCCGGGGAGGGCCATGAAGGTGTTGCGGGCGAGTACTTTGCCCCAGGGGTAGCCTGAGAGGAGATACATGCTGTCGCCGTCATTGAGATAGCACTGCTTGACTGCGTTTTTCAGGCAGTTGAAGAATGATGAGCGGCATGTGCGCTGTGCGATCTCTTTTTCATACATCTTGGCGAGTGAGCGGGGAGAGACTTCGCTGAGTCCGGCTGAGAAGATGATTGATTCGCCTTTTTTGATGGGGACTTCGAAGTAGCCGGGCACCCAGAGGTCTTCTGAGTAGGGGACTCCGCGTTCGAGGTCTTTGACGTATTCGAAGCCGTTGTACCAGTTGGGTTCTGAGGTCCAGGTTGGTTTGTGGCTGAACTGCATGTAGAGTGTCGGGTAGCCTGGGTAGAGGCATGCCGAGACGCCGTTGTCGATCTGTGGTATTGTCTGGTCGAGGGCGTTGTTTGCGATGCAGAGTTCGTTGGCGTCGCGGAAGGCGAGCACCGGGCGGAAGCGGAGAGTTGTCGGGGAGTGGGCTTCAACGAGGGTGTAGCGGATGAGGAGGCGGTTTTCGTTGGAGATGAACAGTTTTTCCTTGGTGAGAATGACTCCTCCGACGCGGTAGGTGGTGCGGGGCACGTTCTCGCAGTCGAATTCGCGGATGTATTTGTGGCCGTTGGGGCTCATGACTCCTCCGCGGTAGCGGTGAAGCGCGAGGTTGAAGGGGACGCCGTGCTGGTAGACTGTTTCATCGAGCGACGATAGCAGCACGTGCCAGGAGTTGCCCAGTTCGGGTACGGGGACAACGAGCAGGCCGTGTTGCTTGCGGGTGTTGCAATCCACTATCGTCGTACAGTGATAGGCTCCCGACTGATTAGTGCGGAGCATTTCCTTTGGGAGTGACTGCTCCAGATTAATCATGAGTTTTTTATCAAATTTAAGATAGCTCATGTAAGGGAATAGATATAGATTATGATGTTAGATTCCTGACGGATGATATTAGAATTTAGAACTGATGCGCTTCGCGCGGGGTCTGAGGAGGGGTTTACGGAAGGCATTGGATTTATTTAAGTCACGAATTTAACCTATTGTCTTGATAAAAGCAAATTTTGTGGTGAAAAAAGTTAAAATCGGGCCGAAGGGTGTTGGAGGGCTATGTTGTAGAACATCAATGGGCTTTCGGCGGGTATAAAAAAAGAACTTCCGGGCTGTTTGTCTTTGAAAAAGACGTCAGCCCGGAAGCGGTATATTTTTTCAGTGTCCTGAAGGATTTTCCTCTGATTTTCTTATTTGAGGATGTCCTTCACAGCGTCATTGGGAACCATCTGTTCCTGGAAGGTGTAGGCACCGGTCTTCGCCGACTTAACGACCTTGATGACCTTGCTGTAAGTGCGGCCTTCGCCTTTTTGCAGAGATGCAACGGTTTTCTTTGCCATGAGTCAGTGAATTATTTAATTTCTTTGTGTACAGTAACTTTCTTGAGGATGGGGTTGTATTTCTTCAACTCCAGACGCTCGGTAGTGTTCTTGCGGTTCTTCGTAGTGATGTAACGCGAAGTTCCGGGCATGCCAGATGCCTTGTGTTCGGTGCATTCGAGGATGACCTGAACGCGATTGCCTTTAGCTTTCTTTGCCATCTTCTTATAAAATGTCTAAGTATTTGATTTCAGTTATATAACCCTTTGCGGCTGCTTCTTTGATAGCAGCGTCAAGACCCTTCTTGTTGATGGTGCGAAGGCCTGCGGCTGAAATGGTAAGGGTGATCCAAGCTTGCTCCTCAACCCAGAAGAATTTCTTGTTGAAGAGATTTACATCAAACTTGCGCTTTGTGCGACGCTTTGAGTGCGACACATTGTTGCCCACCATTGCTTTCTTGCCTGTGATCTGACAAACTTTTGACATGGCTGTTGGTTTTTATCTCTTTTTTGTTTACTAATAATTTTTAGTCACGGCGTCTTGTGGCCGCCATCTCAATTCTCATATCAAGGCTAAGTGCATCATTCTTAACCTCTTTTCAAGGATGTGCCACAAAACTCGGCTGCAAAGTTAAGAATTTATTCCCGCTTTGCCAAGCGGAATTCAAACTTTTTAGATGGCCATCACATATTTTAACTAATCTTTATAGTGCTGAGATGGCGCGCGGTTGTGGTTTCCGCGCGCCATCTCAGGATATATGTGTCTGGTGGCTTCTGTGAAGCCGGTTCCGCCAAAGTGGTGGATTATTCTTCGTATTTCTTCACGATGACGGTGGCGTTGTGGCCGCCGAAGCCGAATGAGTTGGAGAGGGCCGCGCGGACGGGGCGGTTTTCGGCTTTGTTGAAGGTGAAGTTGAGGGTGTAGTCGATGTTTTCGTCGTTGTCGCCTTCCTCGTGGTTGATGGTCGGGGGCACGATGTCGTTCTTGACGGAGAGTACCGAGAACATGGCTTCGAGCGCGCCGGTGGCTCCGAGCAGGTGGCCGGTCATCGACTTGGTTGAGCTGATGTTGAGCTTGTGGGCCTGTTCGCCGAACACTTCAACGATGGCTTTGACTTCGGAGATGTCGCCTACGGGGGTCGATGTGCCGTGCACGTTGATGTAGTCGATGTCTTCGGGCTTCATGCCTGCGTCTTCGAGGGCGTTGCGCATCGAGAGAATGGCGCCGAGGCCTTCGGGATGGGTGGCGGTGAGGTGATATGCGTCAGCGCTCATGCCTCCGCCGGCTACTTCGGCGTAGATCTTGGCGCCGCGGGCTTTGGCGTGTTCGAGTTCTTCGAGGATGAGCACTACTGATCCTTCGCCCATGACGAAGCCGTCGCGCGAGGCGCTGAAGGGGCGTGATGCGTGTTCGGGGTCATCGTTGCGGGTTGAGAGGGCGTGCATTGAGTTGAAGCCGCCCACGCCTGCGGGGTAGATGGCTGCTTCGGCACCGCCGGTCACAAACACGTCGGCCTTGCCGAGGCGGATGAGGTTGAAGGCGTCGATGATGGCGTTGTTTGACGATGCGCAGGCCGATACCACGCCGAAGTTGGGGCCGTGGTAGTTATACTCCATCGAGATGTGGCCCGAAGCGATGTCGGCGATCATCTTGGGGATGAAGAAGGGGTTGTATTTGGGGCCTTGCTGGGGTCCGTTGAGAGCGTAGTAACCGGCTTCTTCCTCGAAGGTGTGGAGGCCGCCGATGCCTGCTGCCACGATCACGCCCACGCGGTTGCGGTCGAGGTTTGCGGCTTCTTCGATGCCTGAGTCGGCAACGGCCTGACGGGCTGCCACCATAGCATACTGGGCATAGAGGTCGAGCTGGCGCAGTTTCTTGCGGTCGAAGTGGTCATTGGGGTTGAAATCCTTGACCTCGCAGGCGAACTGGGTCTTGAACTGCGAAGCGTCAAAGTGGGTGATGGGAGCGGCTCCGCTCTTTCCGGCTACGGCGTTGAGCCAGGTGGTTTCAACATCGTTGCCTATAGGGGTGATGGCGCCGAGTCCGGTCACCACTACTCTTTTAAGTTCCATTGGCAAAATGAATTTCGTAAGGGGTGTTTTAGGGGAGGAAAGTTTCTGAGGGGAGGGGCTAATTGAGAAGAAGGCTCCACCGCGCTGGTTTTATTGGCGTGGGGAGCCTTTTTGGCTCGGTCAGAGCGCGGGCTGTGAGCTCGCAGACCGGTTTTTACTTCTGAGTGTTAGCCTCGATGTATTCGATAGCGTTCTGTACGGTGCTGATCTTTTCGGCCTGGTCATCGGGGATAGTGATGCCGAATTCTTTCTCGAATTCCATGATGAGTTCTACGGTGTCGAGGCTGTCTGCGCCAAGATCCTTAGTGAATTCAGCGGTTTCGGTTACTTCGTTTTCGTCAACACCGAGCTTATCAACGATGATAGCTTTAACTCGAGATGCAATTTCAGACATAGTTTTAATTTTGTGAGTTGATTAGTAATTTCTTGATTGGAATCGCAAAAATTTTTATATTTGCGGTGCAAAGGTAATTATTTTTTATCAACTTCGCACACAACAAACGTATAAAGATGTTAATTAAGCTCCTTTTTGGGTGTTTTTTGGTGTCTTTCGCCGATTCATTGGCCTCTTTTGGCGATTCGGATTATAACCGAATGTTACAAACTTGTTACGTTCCTTGCGTGTTACCTCTTTGAAAACTCCCCGCTCTCTTTCCGCAGCCCGTTTTCAGGGCCGCGGCCGGAAGAGAAACCACATATATTATATATAATACACACTTTGTTAGGATTATGGAAAGAAAATACTGTTTCCTCGCCTCGGCCGCTCTCGCGCTTGCCCTGACGGCCTGCGGAGGCTCCGGGTCCGGCCGGAAGGCCGATGCCGGGCTCATCAACGAATTTCAGGTCAGCGAGGTTCTGATGACGGCTGACAGAGACTATCGCGTATCGATGGACTACGGCGATGCCTATCTTGAACTCTACACCTCGATCCATTGGCCCGAACGGCTGGGCGACAATGATATAAGCGTGCTCCGCGATTCGCTGCTCTATTTTGCCTACGGCGACACCACCGTCACTGACATCAGGGCCGCCATCAGAGCCTATCTCGACGACACTTCGATTGTCGAAGGCATAAAGACTGTCACCGAGGTTGACTCGCTCCCGGCCGACACGATGACCTATTTCAACAATGTCACAGCCTCGGTCATGGAGATCAACGAAGATATGGCCACCTATCAGGTGGTTTCATCGACCTACCTCGGCGGCGCCCACCCGATGACCTCCGTGCGCCCCTTCACCTACTCTTTCGCGCAGGGTCAGGTAATCGGTCTCGACAACATGTTTCTGCCCGGCGTGACTGCCGATTCCATAATGCCTGTGATCCGCACGGCGCTTGCCCGTCAGCTTTCCGTGCCGGTCGATGCTCTTGACCGCGGCGGCATCTTCGTCTCGCAGCTTACCTATCCCGGCAAGCCCTACATCGCGTCAAACACTCTCTATTTCCACTACGATCCCTACGAGATCGGTCCCTATGCCCTTGGGCCTGTCGATGTGGCGGTCTATCCCGACGAGGTAGACCGTTTCCTCCGCCCCGACGTGAAGAGCCTTTTCGATCAGGGCTTCTGACCGCCTCTCGCGCATAGCCTCATACATGCTTCATATCTCCGGCCCCGCACCGATTGCCCCGCCTGTCATCACCCACGGCAGAGGCCACCGTGCGGGGCCTGTTGTGGAGTATGTCCTGCCGGACACCCGCCGTTGTGAAGCCGTCCGGAATCCGCCTTGTCGGGCACCCTTCGTTGCGAAGCCGTCCGGGGCGGTAAATCGGTGTCCTCGACCGGACACCACATTTGTTTGACTGTCTTTCATCCCCCCGACACCTACGCGCAAAGCGCTGCGGTGTCGGGGGCTACGAGTAAATCGGTGTCCTGCCGGACACCCGCCAACCGCAGCCCATCCGGAATCCGCCCTGCCGAGCGCCCGCCGTTGCGCAGCCATCTGGGTCACGCTTCGCGTGCTGATGGCAGATGGACGCGCACAGAGTCCGGATGGTGATGTCCGTCAGGACATTTCACGATTCCCCCCGCATGTGGTGTCCGGTCGAGGACACCGATTTACCGCACCGGATGGGCTACCCCGTATTATCGCACAGAATTCGGATGGATGCGCACAGAATCCGGATGGATGCGCACAGAATCGGGATGGTGATGTCCGTCAGGACATCGATTTACTCGTAGCCCG
>CAMXAZ010000037.1 GCA_947179295.1 uncultured Muribaculaceae bacterium | reverse complement strand
GTGTCCGACAGGACACCGATTTAGTAGTAGCCCCCGACACCGCAGCGCAAAGCGCAAGGTGTCGGGGGTAAAGATGTTTATATAAATATCGTGTCCGCAGGACACGGATTTACCGTTCCAAAGGGAATAAAACCTGGCATGATGGTAAATCGGTGTCCGCCGGACACCATAGATGGGGGAAATCAAGAACCCGTGACACCTATGCGCGATGCGCTACGGTGTCACGGGCTACGAGTAAATCGATGTCCTGTCGGACATCACCATCCGGAGTCCGGCATGGCGTGATGGTAAATCGGTGTCCGTGGGTGGTGCGATCCGGCAGGTGTGCGGGGTGGCGGGTGTCCGTGAGGACACCGATTTAATAGTAGCCCCCGACACCGAAGCGCATTGCGCGCAGGTGTCGGGGGGAATGATGTTTATATAAATATCGTGTCCGCAGGACACGGATTTACCGTTCCGAAGGGAATAAAACCAGGCATGATGGTAAATCGGTGTCCGTCGGACACCATGCGTGGTGGAGACCGATAACCCGTGACACCTACGCGCAATGCGCTACGGTGTCACGGGCTATGAGTAAATCGATGTCCTGCGGACATCACCATCCGGAGTCCCGCAGGGCGTGATGGTAAATCGGTATCCTGCGGACGGCATGTATGGCGGGTGGATTTTTTTGGGGGGCTAATAGCGCCGGTTGTAATCGTTGGTGTTGTTGTTGCCGAACTGACGGCGGGTGGCGGAGTTCATGAAGGGGTCGTCAAAGAATTCATCTTCTTCCTCTTCCTCGCCTTCGCGGTCATCGCTCTCGCCGCGCTTGCGTTTGGGTTTGTTTTTCTTGATTTCCTGCGGTTTCTGCATGTCAAGCGGCAGTTCATAGATGTTCCATGACTGCTCTATGCCCCAGTTCTTCTTCAGGGTGATCTTCTTCGGGTAATAGTAGATCTCCTCAGGCTGGATCGAGTCGAGAAGGCCGTTGGTATATACTCCGTTAGAGTCGGTGTCGATGAAGAGGCGGGCGTAGTAGGTGCCGGGGGTCAGATATTCTATGCGGCCGAAGGTGCCTTTGACCGGGGCTGCCGCCACTACCTTGTCAGAGGTATCGAGCACCTCGATCACTGCGGGTCGGCCCTCAAGCCCTTCGATGTTGAAATTGAGGGTGGAATATTCCTCAAGCTTCTTGGCATTGAATTCATGGACCAGCGGAGGATTCGTCAGCCCGTAGATGTCATAGATAGCCGCCGTGTCGATGGTCAGCCTGTAGTGGCCGCCGGGTTCCCACTCGTAGGGCGCTATGAACTTGAGGGCATTGTGCGGACCGATGGCGCGCATAGCCGGAATCGTGCGGGCGTACCACACGGAGTCGATCATCTCTTCAAGATGAAACGCGGTGGAGTCTACCGAGGCCACGGGAGTTGTGGACACGAAGACCAGCGGAAGGTTGAGATCCTGCGAGGTCGGGCTGCTGACCTTGAAACTGATGGGCGGCGGGGGCGGCGGAATGGTGTCGGCCGCATCGAGCGAATCGAGATCAACGCCCTGGCGGGCCAGTTCACGCCGCTTGTCTTCGCGCACCTTGGCAAGCTCTTTGGCTTCTTCCTGGGCGCGTTTGCGGCGCATACGGGCATTTTTGGTGACCATACGCAGGGTGTCGGTGGTCCATGAAAGCTGATCGAGAGTGTCGGTGCGGATATAGCGAGCTTCGATCATAAGGGTGTCGAGAGCCAGGAGCGAGGTGTCGGTGAGCCAATAGCGCAGAGTGTCAAGCGTAGGCGATGCCTGTAGCACAGACCACTTATCGCTGACCTCACCGGCGCGGTGGGTGTTGAGAAGTTTCAGGATGGGGAGGGTGTCGGCCTTGGTAGAGAATTCAAAGTCGAGGCTGTTTGGTTCGGGGCGCTCGTTCTTGCGGAGATACTGCGAGACGTAGCCCTCGTTGAACCATGTCAGGAGTATGTCGTCAGGCAGAAAGCGGGTGCCGGGATAGGTCACGATGGAGTCTTCGCCGGTTATGCTGACAAGGGTGTCGGTAAACTGCGCGGCCTCGGTTTCAGGCGAGATTGTCACGTCGAAAAAGGCCACGTCTTCCGAGCGGTCCCAGTGATAGTCGCGGTTCACATCGTTGACGGCATAGATGCGGTAGGTTCCGGCCTTCATGTTGCGCAGGGTGAACTGGCCGAGCTGATTGGTCTTGGTTATGCGCTCGAAAGGGAGGGTGGAGATGGCCGTGTCAGAGAGGTTCGAGTAGACACCAACCAGCATCCCCTGGGCGGGCTCCAGGGTGCGGGCCTCGAAGACCATTCCCGAAACGCGCAGGGTGTCAATAGTGTCGCCCGTGGCGAAATCAAGAGCGAAACCGTCGAGGACGTTGCTCTCGTTCAGGTCTTTGATCGCATCGGCAAAGTCGATGGTATAGGTGGTGTTGGGCACGAGGCTGTCGCGGAGCTCCACGGTTACACGCCGGCCGTTTGCCGTCACCACCGGAGTGGTGCGCTGGGCCGGAGAGACCACGACTTTGTTCATAGGGTCGTCAATGGACACGTTTTCATCGAAATCGACAGTGATCCTGCTACCGTCAAACCTCAGCTGTCCGGGCTTCGGGTTTGACCTGACATAGACAGGTGGAGTTTCATCGCGCGGACCTCCCTCAGGATGCCCGATGCTCGCGCAGGCGGCAAAAAAGGCCGTGGCGACTATTATGAAAAGCAGCCTCAGGGCTGATGTAGAGCGCATATTCAGTATATTCGAGTGTTTTAAAATGCAAAATTATGAAATTTCCACAACATAAAGTTTGCCCGCGCGTTAAATTATTATTAATCCACTAAAGCAAGCATCACACATGGCATCACCACTGATCATAAACATTGTCGGCTATGCAGCCGCCATCTGCATGATCTGCGGCTATCTTCCGCAGGCCATCTACACCATCCGCACCCGCGACACCGACGGCATCGCCCTCCCCACCTTCCTGCTGCTTGGGTTCGGAAGCATCTTTTTCGTGATCCAGGGCATCATGCTCGACAACTGGCCGCTGATGATCACCAACACCATCACCACCGTGTCGTCGGCCATCGTGTTTGCCATCAAGATCCACAACGACCGCATGAAAAAGAGAAAGTAGACCGGCACTGAAAAGAGCGTCCGGGCACCTTTTTCGTTACAAATTCATCCCTGATTTGCCCCTGAGAGCATTTCGAAACATCCTCGGCTGAAAATCTGCTTAGATTTTCAAGAAAAATTCGTAACTTTGCGTCAAATTTTTCCGCCAGGAACCATGAAACAGAAATGCTACCAGGGGATGACTTTCCGTCCCTACATCAACAACTCCCAGATTCAATCACGAGTTCAGGAACTGGCAGCCGCCATCAAGACCGACTGCGCAGGTGTCACACCTCTGTTCATCTGTGTGCTCAACGGAGCCGCGCCATTTGCGATCGACCTTTTCCGCGCCTGCGAAGATATCGACGCAGAACTGACCTTCATGCGCTTCAAAAGCTATGAAGGAACCGGTTCGACCGGCGATGTCAAGCAGATCATGGGGCTGAGCGAGAATCTCGAAGGTCGCCACATAGTGCTGATCGAAGACATCATCGACACGGGCAACACAATGGTAAGCCTCCTTGCCGAGCTGCGCAGACACAAGCCGGCCTCGATCCGCATCGCAACCCTGCTCTTCAAGCCTGAAGCCCTTGAGCATCCCGAACTCCACGCCGACTACGTAGGATTCGAGATTCCCAAAAAATTCATCATCGGCTATGGCCTCGACATCGACGGTCTGGCCCGCAATCTTCAGGACATCTATATACTTGACGAATAGCCGGCCGGACATCTCCGGCAGTCTGCCCTCTCTTCCCGGCCGGGACGGCAAGGGCGGACTTCAACCAATATATTTTTAAGGATAAAGAATGTTTAATCTTGTGATTTTCGGTGCACCCGGCAGCGGCAAGGGCACCCAAAGCGAAAAGCTCATCGACCGTTACGGTCTGACTCACATTTCAACCGGCGACGTCCTGCGCAAGGAAATCGCCGCAGGTTCAGAACTCGGCAAGATCGCCGACAGTTATATTTCAAAAGGCCAGCTCATCCCTGATGACCTTATGGTCGACATACTCGCGTCAGAGTTCGACCGCCTGCGCCCGCAGTCAAAAGGCTTCATCTTCGACGGCTTCCCCCGCACCATCCCCCAGGCCGAGGCCCTCAAGAAGATGCTTGAAGAACGCGGCGAGGAAGTGCATTCGGTGATCGGGCTCGAAGTTGCCGACGAGGAACTCATGGAGCGCCTCATCAAGCGCGGCGCCGACAGCGGCCGCTCGGACGACAACCCCGAAACAATCGGAAAGCGTCTGAAAGTCTACCACTCGACCACCTCGCCCCTGCGCGACTACTATACCACCGAAGGCACCTACCGCGCCATCCAGGGTTCAGGCCGCGTCGACGAGATCTTCTCACGCATCACCGAGGCCATCGAAAGCCAGGCTGTGCTCAACTGAGCGCTCTCTGACCCCGGTTGCCACATATTAAATCTCTCCTTCCAACAATCATATCACCGATGCAAGAATCAAAGCCTGTAGGGTCAATGACCTATGCCGAGAGCCTCAGCGAACTCGAAGCCATACTCCGCACCATGCAGAGCGACAGCTGCGACATCGACCGCCTCGCGGCCTACACCCGTCGCGCCACCGAGTTGCTGAAAGCCTGCCGCTCACGCCTCACCGCAACCGAGGAAGAGCTGCAGACCATACTCTCCACTCTCGAAAACCAGTCAAACCAATAACACAGATTTTTCTAATGAAATTATTACCCCTGACAGCAGTTGCCATGACCATGACATTTGCTACAGTCTCGTGCAGCCATCGTGCCTCAGAGCATCTGGCCAGCCTCAATGTGGCCTATCTTGACACCACAGTGGCTCCCGGCGCAGACTTCTACACTTATGTGAACAAGGGCTGGATGGAAGCTCATCCGCTCACTGCCGAACACGCCCGCTACGGCCAGTTCGACATCCTCAACGACTCTTCAGAGAACCGCGTAAAGGAACTTATAACCAATCTCGGCACCACAAACCCCGAAGCCGGCACCGTGGCCCACAAGGTATGGACCATCTACTCGCAGGCTATGGACACCGCCCGCCGCAACCGCGAGGGCGCCACTCCCATCCTCGCCGACCTCAAGAAAATCGAGGAAACTCCGCATGAAGGAATGGAAGACCTCTTCCTCTGGATGCACGGAAACTATGCAAGCCCCTTCTTCGGCGCAGGCCCGATGGAAGATCTCGCCAACTCGCAGGTCTACGCCATGTATCTCTCGAACGGAGGCATGGGTCTGGGCGACCGCGACTATTATCTGCTTGACGACGAGCGCAACACCGCTGTCCGCAACGCATACAAGAAACTCATCGCAACCCAGATGCAGAACGCAGGCTACACGGCAGCCGACGCCGCCCGCATCACTGACAACGTGATGAAAATCGAGACTGCCCTCGCACAGAAGACTCTCACCCGCGAGGAAAGCCGCGACATCCCCCGCATGTACAATCCCCGCACCTTCGCTCAGGTCAAGGAAGTGTATCCCAACGTAAACTGGGACCGTTTCTTCATCGAGACAATGGGCATCAAGTCGCCCGACACCCTGATTGTCACCGAGCCTGAATATCTGGCCCAGGCCGACAAGCTCATGGGCTCGCTCTCAGACCGCGAGATCAAGGACTACTATCTCTGGAAATACGTAAGCCAGGCAGCTTCGAAGCTCAGCGACAACTTCACCCAGGCAAGCTTCGAGTTCTCGAAGGTGATGAGCGGTGTGCAGGAGCTCCGTCCGCTCTGGAAACGCGCCATCGACGCTACCGAAGGTGCCCTCGGCGAAGCTGTAGGCGAACTCTATGTCGCCAAATACTTCCCCCAGTCGTCCAAGGACTATATGCTCGGCCTTGTAGAGAATCTCCGCGTGGCCCTCGGCAAGCACATCGACAACCTCGACTGGATGAGCGACACCACCAAGGCCCGCGCCCACGAGAAACTCGCCGCTTTCACCGTGAAGATCGGATATCCCGACAAGTGGAAAGACTATTCCACAATGAAGATCGACCCCGAACTGAGCTACTACGAGAACATGCACAACGTGGGCATGTGGCATCAGGCCGAAACTTATGCCAAGTGGGGCAAGCCGGTTGACCGCACCGAGTGGGGCATGACTCCTCAGACTGTCAACGCCTACTACAATCCTCTGGCCAACGAGATCGTATTCCCCGCAGCCATCCTCCAGGCTCCTTTCTTCGATCCGAACGCTTCAGACGCTGAAAACTACGGTGGCATCGGTGTGGTAATCGGCCACGAGATGACTCACGGTTTCGATGACCAGGGCCGCAACTTCGACGCCAACGGCAACATGACCGACTGGTGGACTCCCGAAGACGCTGCCAAGTTCACCGACAAGACCAAGGCCCTGATAGCCCAGTTTGACGAAGTTGAAGTGCTCCCCGGCGTTCACGCCAACGGCCGCTACACTCTCGGCGAAAACATCGCTGACCAAGGAGGTCTGCGCATCGCCATGACCGCCTTCCTTGACGCTCAGGAGAAGAAGGGAGTCGACATCAAATCGCCCGAAGCCAAGATCGACGGCTTTGACCCCCTGCAGGTGTTCTACATGAACTATGCCAACCTCTGGGCCAACAATATCCGTGACGAGGAGATCCGTTCGCTCACAACCGGCGACGTCCACTCACTCGGCTGCAACCGCGTCAACGTCACTCTCCGCAACATCGCCCCCTTCTTCGAGGCATTCTCCATCACCGAAGGCCAGCCGATGTTCCGCCCCGAAGCCGAACGCGTGATAATCTGGTAAACCCCAGCGCATTCATAACACACCTTATAATATAATAAGGTGTAAAACACAGACTATATTGACGGCGAGAGCCTGCTTCCCGGATTCGGGCGGCAGGCTCTTGCTTGTTCATTCATACTGGCCGAGGGCATCGCGGAGGGCGGTGGTGACCATGACCCGCAGTTCGGGCGGTTCCATGACCTTGATGTCTGGCCCGTGTGACAGAAGTTCCTGCACGAGGTCAGGCGTAAGTCGCAGACGGTAGTGGAAGAGCGAATACTCGTCATGGATCTCCTCCTGCTGGGAGGAGTGGAGCGGAAGCGCGCGCAGATATTTGGCCTGACGTGGCGAGGTGCGGATCACTACCTCGCGCGGTTCGGCCTGTGTGAAGACTATCCCGAAGGAGTCTTTGACAAAGCTCTCGGCATCGAAGGCCGGATCGACCGTGTAGGTCTCGGCATCGACCTTGACATCCTCCATGCGGTCGAGCGCGTAGGTCTTGACCACACCGTCGCGCACGTTGAGCCCGGTGACATACCAGCGTTGGCGGAAGATCTTCAGGAAGTATGGCTCCACGACCACATCGCGCGTAGGGTTGACACGTGTGTAGGGTCTGTAGGTGAAGCGGATCGGATGCCGCTCTCGCAGGGCCGAAATGACCTGCGAGAGGTAGAGCCGGGCCGAGGGGACGTCTTCAAGGAAGATGCTGTCTGAGATGTCGCTCACGTTGGAGAGCACATTGCTCATGGCCGCCGAGTTGAGCAGCCAGTCGGTGACGCTTTCCTGATGAGAGTCGCCGGAGTCGATATAATACTCATAGGTGGCGGTATTGCACTCGATGTTGATGTTGAAAAGCTCTTCGATGGCATTGCGGTAGTTGTAGAACGTGCGGCGCGGAAGCGCGGCGCCGTCGGAATAGGGCGACTGTATCCAGAGCTCGTTGAGTTTCTCACGGGTTATGGCACCATAGCGGCGTATGGTGTCAATGATCCATATGTAGCGGGCAAGAAGATTGCGTGACATAATCAGTTAAGACGTCTGGGGAAGAGGAATATTATAGATAGGACAATCATGGCGGCGAGAGCCCAGGGATAGTAGAGGTAGGGAAAGGGCGATGCGGGCGAGATGCCGGCCAGAGAGGTTGCGAGGAGGGTCTGCGCGCCGTATGGAATCAGACATTGCACCACACAGGAGGCCGAGTCAAGCAGCGAGGCGCTTTTGCGGGGGTCTATGCCGTAGCGCTCGGCTATGTCGCGTGCAATTCCGCCCACGGTGATGATGGCCACCGTATTGTTGGCCGTGCAGAGATTCACCAGCCCGACAAGCAGGGCAAGTATGGCCTGCGCGCCGCGTTTGCCGTGAATGCGTGAGCTGAGGCCCTGAAGCAGGAACTGTATGCCTTCGGCGGCCTTTATGATGCCTAACATTCCGGCTGCGAGAAGAGTGACAATGATCAGATCGCCCATTCCGTCGATTCCGGCACCGGCATATCCGGCCATGTCCATGACCGTGAAACCGCTGATGGCACCCATGATGAAAGCCGAAAGAATGCCAAGCGAGAGGACCACCGTGACGTTGATTCCGGCTATGGCTGTGGCAAGAACTATGAGGTAAGGCAGAACGAGCCAGGGGTTGCTGTCATTGACCAGATCTATAGCCGGAGAGTCTTTGCTCATGACCATATAGATGGCCAGGGTGACAAGCGCGGCCGGAAGCGCTATCCAGAGGTTGGCCTTGAACTTGTCAGCCATGCCGCATCCCTGCGAGCGGGTAGCTGCGATGGTTGTATCGGAGATGAATGACAGATTGTCGCCGAAAAATGCGCCGCCGAGCACTACCGCCACATAGAAAGCCACCGAGCCATCTACGGTCTGAGCGATTTCCACAGCTAATGGAGCCAGTGCCACCACGGTGCCGACCGAGGTTCCTACCGAGAGCGAGATGAAGCATGCCGCAAAGAAAAGCGTAGGCACCACGAACTGCGGGGGGCATACCCGGAGGGTAAGGCTGACCGTAGCATCGACAGCCCCAATCTCCTTGGCCACCGAAGCGAAAGCTCCGGCAAGGATGAAGACCCAGATCATATAAAGGATATTGAAATGCCCGGCAGCGCGCGAGAATGTCTCGATCCGCGCGGCAAGCGGCTGTCCGCGGTAGATGATGACAGCCCATACGGATGCGGCTACCAGCGCTACGGCTATAGGCATTTTGTAAAAATCGTTCAGTATGACCGACACTGCCACATAGAGCAGCAAAAAAACTATGACCGGTGACAGGGCCAGCCATCCCCGTCCGGGTGCAACGCGGCGGTCGGTATTGCGGTCAGAAATCTCATTCATGATTCTCTGTTCTCTAACTTTATATCTGTTCTCAACTTTGATATTGCAAAAATAGCGAAAACTTTTCGCATTTCAAGCCAAGAACAGCCTCCGGGGATTCGAGAGATTCGAGAGTGTTGCAAAACTCCCTCCCCCGCCGCACCCCATCCGGGGTCCCGCCGGACACCGATTTACCATCACGCCCGGTTGTCATCCCTTCGGAACGGTAAATCCGTGTCCTGCCGGACACGACATTTTGTAATCATCTTTACCCCCGACACCTGCGCGCTGTGCGCTGCGGTGTCGGGGGCTACTATTAAATCGGTGTCCTGCGGACACCCGCCGCCCGCGCGCCGTCCGGGGCCCGCGTGGTCGGATTCGCCCTCATCCGGCCGGACACCGATTTACCATCCTCCCCGCGCGCCGTCCTAATTCCGGGGGGGCGGATTGGGGATGTTTGCGGTATGCTTGCATGATTTTTACTTGGGATTTCGGGATTTTGTTGTAACTTTGCATGTCCCAATCATTAACACTGATCATAATAACCGGAACACTGATCATGAACATATCATATAACTGGCTAAAAAAATATCTCGACTTCAGTCTGACCCCCGACGAACTCGCCGCCGCCCTCACCTCGATAGGCCTTGAGACCGGATCGGTAGAGGAAGTAGAGTCGATCCGCGGAGGTCTCCGCGGCATTGTCATCGGCAAAGTGCTGACTTGCGTCGAGCATCCCAACAGCGACCATCTCCACATCACCACCGTTGATCTCGGCGACGGAGCCGAGACCCAGATTGTCTGCGGCGCGCCCAATGTGGCTGCCGGACAGACCGTTGTGGTGGCCACTGTAGGCACAACCCTCTATGACGGCGACAAGGAATTCGCCATCAAGAAATCGAAAATCCGCGGCGTGGAATCGTTCGGCATGATCTGTGCCGAAGACGAGATCGGTGTCGGATCGTCGCACGACGGCATTATCGTAATCACCGACGATGTGAAGCCCGGCACACCCGCCGCAGAATATTACGGACTCAGCTCCGACTGGCTCCTTGAAGTGGACCTCACTCCCAACCGCATCGATGCCGCCTCGCACTACGGCGTGGCCCGCGACCTCTCGGCATGGATGGCGGCCCACACACAGGCTTCGGAACTCCGCCGCCCCGCGGTCGATGCTTTCACCCTCGACAAAGCCGAAGGCGGAGTGAGCGTGAGAGTGGAAAACACCCAGGCCTGCCCGCGCTACACCGGCGTGACCGTCCGCGGTGTCACCGTCAAGGAGTCGCCCAAATGGCTCAAAGACGCCCTCTCGACCATAGGTCTGCGTCCGATCAACAACATTGTCGACATCACAAACTACCTGCTCCACGGCATCGGCCAGCCGCTCCACTGCTTCGACGTGGCCAAGATTGCCGGCGGAGAGATCGTGGTCAAAAACGCCCGCGAGGGAGAGAAATTCGTGACCCTCGACGGTGTGGAACACACCCTCGACTCACGCGACCTGATGATCTGCAACTCCGAAGTGCCGATGTGCATAGCCGGAGTGTTCGGCGGACTGGATTCAGGCGTGACCGAAGCCACTACCGACGTTTTCCTTGAAAGCGCCTACTTCAACCCGACCTCCGTGCGCAAGACCGCGCGCCGCCACGGGCTCAACACCGACTCTTCGTTCCGCTTCGAACGCGGCGTGGACCCCAACAACACCCTCTACGTGCTCCGCCTGGCCGCCCTGATGGTCAAGGAGCTTGCCGGAGGCGAGATCTGCGGCCCGCTGGCCGACGTCTATCCCTCGGTGATCGAACCCGCCCGCGTCGACCTCGGCTTTGACTATCTCAACTCGCTCGTAGGCAAGGAAATCCCCGCCGAGACAGTGGTATCCATCCTCAAGAGCCTCGAAATGAACCTCCTGGAGGTCACAGACAAGGAAGTGAAGATGGAAGTACCCACCTATCGTGTGGACGTGACCCGTCCGTGTGACGTGGTTGAGGACGTGCTCCGCATCTACGGCTACAACAACGTTGAGATCAGCGACAGCGTCCGCTCGGCACTCTCGTCGCAGAGCTTCGAGGACCGCGACAACGCCCTGCGCAACCTCATCAGCGAGCAGCTCTGCGCCGAAGGCTTCAACGAAATTCTCAACAACTCACTCACAGCCGAGGCCTACTACAATGAACTGCCCGGCTATCCCGCCGACAACTGCGTCAAGCTCCTCAACCCCCTGAGCAACGACCTGAACGTAATGCGCCAGACCCTCCTTTTCGGAGGCCTCGAATCTCTCAGCCACAACATCAACCGCAAGATGGCTGACCTGCGCATGTTTGAGTTCGGCAACGTTTACTTCTTCAACCCCGCCGCCGAATCGACCGCCGACCGAGTGCTCGCCCCCTACAGCGAAAGCTCGCGTCTGGCACTGTGGATGACCGGCGCACTCCGTCCCGGCAACTGGGCCCGCAAGGAAGAAGAAGCTACCGTCTATGACCTGAAGGCCGTGGTTGCCAACATCTTCGCCCGCCTCGGCATCAGCCCCGCCGAGATCAGACTTTCGGCAGGTACCTCAGGCCTCTATGCCGCCGGCCTCGACATAGCCACCCGCTCTGGCAAGGCCCTCGGCACCCTCGGCATCCTCTCGAAGAAGATAGCCGCCTCGATGGACATCAAGCAGCAGGTGGTCTACTGCGAGCTCGACTGGCATGCGCTGGTCAACCTCTCGATCCGCAAGAAGGTCAGCTACTCTCCCCTGGCGCGCACCATGCCCGTCAAGCGCGACCTCGCACTGCTTCTCGACAAGAGCGTCAGCATGGAGCAGGTAGAAGCCACAGTGCGCGAGAGCGAACGCCGTCTGCTCAAAGACGTGAGCCTCTTCGATGTCTATGAAGGCAAGAACCTCCCCGAAGGCAAGAAATCATATGCCATCGCCATCACCCTCCAGGACGACGAAAAGACCCTCCAGGACAAGCAGATCGAAGCCGTGATGAACAAGGTGATCACCAACCTCACCAAGAAGCTCGGCGCCGAACTCCGCTAAAAATCCGAAACTCCACTCAAAACAACCACACAGAAATCTCATAACTCTCATAAAAATCTCATAACAGCAATGGGAAGAGCATTTGAATACCGCAAAGCACGTAAGCTCAAACGTTGGGGTAACATGTCGCGCACATTTACCCGCATAGGCAAGGAAATCACCATCGCCGCCAAGGCCGGCGGTCCCGATCCCTCCACCAACCCCCGTCTGCGCGCACTCATGCAGAACGCCAAGGCAGCAAACATGCCGAAGGACACCGTAGAACGCGCTATCAAGAAGGCAACTGACAAAGACGCAGGCGATTTCAAGGAAATCACCTACGAAGGATACGGCCCCCACGGCATCGCCATCTTCGTCGAAGCCGCTACTGACAACAACACCCGTACCGTGGCCAACGTCCGCTCATACTTCACCAAACACGGCGGCAGCCTCGGCACCCAGGGTTCGCTGACCTTCCTCTTCGACCACAAGAGCGTCTTCAAGATCAAACCCAAAGACGGAGTGTCGCTCGAAGATCTCGAACTCGAACTCATCGACTACGGTGTAGACGAACTCGAAGACATCACCGATGACGAAACAGGCGAAGAGCAGGTGATCCTCTACGGTGCGTTTGAAGAATACTCCAACATCCAGAAATATCTTGAAGACAACGGCTTCGAGATCATCTCTTCGGAGTTCGAGCGCATCCCCAACGATCTCAAGGAAGTGACTGCCGAACAACGCGCAGCCATCGAAAAGCTTCTTGAAAAGATCGAAGAAGACGAGGATGTCCAGAACGTCTTCCACAACATGAAGGAAGAGGACTGATCTCCCCTACCGAATCATCCACAATCATACATACGCATCACAACATCATGCCTCTCTCACGCAGATTGACTGACGTTTGCGCCGCACTCCTGCTTGTGCTCCTCACCGGAGCATGCGGGGGTGCGCGCCGTTTGGATGTGAAGCCTTCAGACCCTTCCATCCTCTATATGGGCCGCATCCTCTGGGCCGACTCGCTCGCGCCTAAGTTCACCTGGCCCGGCACCACCGCAATGTTCAACTTCGAAGGCTCGGCCGTGGCTATGGCCGCCAGCCCCGGCAGCGGTCAGTTCATGGTAGAGATTGACGGCGGAGAGCCGTTCAAGATCAACTTCACGCCCTCCGACTCGCTCATCACCCTGGCCGACTCGCTTCCCGCCGGGCCTCACTCGCTGAGAGTGGCCTATGCCATAGAGGGCTATGAGAAGAACCCCGAATTCCGCGGATTCACCATCAGCGGCGAAGGCGCCCGCCTGCTCCCGCCCCCCGAACGCCCGGCGCTCAAGATGGAATTCATCGGCAACTCGATCACCTGCGGCTACGGCACCGAGGAGACTGACCCCTCCAAGGGTTTCAGTTACGACACCGAGAACCACACTCTGGGCTATGCCTATCTGACTGCCCGCGCGCTCAACGCCGACTTCAATGTGGTGGCGCGCTCCGGCATCGGCATGTACCGCTCCTACGGCGGACCCCGCGAGGGAACTCCGGAGCAGAGAATGCCCGTGGAGTATGACCGCACCCTCATCTACAATCCGGACCACTACTGGAACCACTCGTCGTTTCACCCTGACATCATCTGCATAAACCTCGGCACCAACGACACCTCGCTTGACGACTATGACATCGAACTCTTCGAACTGGCCTACCGCAAGTTCCTGACTCACCTGCACATGCTACATCCGCAGGCAAAAATCGTGCTGCTGACCGGCTCGATGCTCCGCGGGCAGGCCCTGGCCGATGTCAAAGGCGCGCTTGACCGTCTTGCCGATCCCGAAAAGCAGATCTACCGCTTCGACATGTCGGAACAGACAGGCGAGCTGGGCTATGGCGCCGACTATCATCCCTCCAAAGCCCAGGCGGCGAGAATGGCCGAAGAGCTGACCGCCTACCTGCGCGACAATCTCCTCTGAGACCCCCGCTTATTTTACTCACCCCACAACCTCTAACGAACTGACGTTTTGGAAGACTTCTCTTCGCTCCTGCGCGAGCGGATAATGATACTCGACGGTGCGATGGGCACCATGATACAGAGCTACGGGCTCGGCGAGGCCGATTTCCGTGGCGAGCGCTTTGCTCAGTGGCCCAATGACCTGCGCGGAAACAATGACCTGCTTGTGCTCACCCGCCCGGACGTGATAAGCGCGATTGCCACGCAGTATATCGACGCCGGAGCCGACATCATAAGCACCGACACCTTCAACGCCAATTCAATCTCGATGGCTGACTACGGCATGGAGGCGCTGGTCAGCGAGATAAACCGCACCGCGGCCTCGCTGCTCCGCCGTCTGGCCGACAGCCGCCGCGCCACGGACGGCCGCCGCATATGGGTGGCCGGATCAATCGGCCCGACCAACAAGACGGCCTCGATGAGCCCCGATGTCAATGATCCGGCTCTGCGGGCTGTCACTTACGATGATCTTTTCAATGCCTACCGCGAACAGATCGCGGCTCTGATAGAGGGGGGTGCCGACCTGCTGCTCTTCGAGACTATCTTTGACTCGCTCAACCTCAAGGCCGGTCTCGATGCCGCGCGCGACGCTATGGACGCCGCCGGCCGCGAGCTTCCGGTGATGCTTTCCATCACACTTTCAGGCCATGACGGCCGCACATTCTCCGGACAGACCATTCCGGCCTTCATGGCCTCGGTGGAGCACTTCCCGATAGCCTCGATAGGCATCAACTGCTCCTTCGGCGCGGCTGACATGAAGCCCCATCTCAGGGAGCTTGCCAAGATAGCCCGCTGTCCGGTGAGCTGCCACCCCAACGCCGGACTTCCCAACGCTATGGGCGAGTATGAGGAAAGCCCTGAGACAATGGCCGCGCAGATTGCCGGCTTTGCCGACGAGGGGCTGGTCAACATAGTGGGCGGCTGCTGCGGCACCACTCCGGCCCACATCGCGGCCATCAGCCGGGCCGTGGCGGGAAAACCCGGCCGCACATTCAGCACCGACGCTCCCGCCGGAATGCACCTGTCGGGCCTCGAACGTCTCGACATCCTGCCTGACAGCCTCTTTGTCAACGTGGGCGAACGCTGCAACGTGGCCGGTTCGCGCAAATTCCTGCGCCTGATCAAGGAAGGCAAGCTCGACGAGGCCCTGAGCATTGCCCGCAAGCAGGTTGATGACGGAGCCCAGGTCATCGACATCAATATGGACGACGGCATGATGGATGCCCGCAAGGAAATGTGCGGCTTCCTCAATCTGATCGCATCCGAGCCTGACATAGCCCGTGTGCCCGTGATGATCGACTCCTCTGACTGGCAGGTGATCGAAGCGGCGCTCAAATGTGTGCAGGGCAAGTCGATAGTCAATTCAATCTCCCTCAAGGAGGGCGAGGAGGTCTTTCTCGACCATGCGCGCCGCATCCGCCGTCTGGGAGCCGCCGCGGTTGTGATGGCTTTCGACGAAAAGGGGCAGGCCGACGTTTTCGAGCGCAAGACCGAAGTCTGCGCCCGTGCCTACCGTCTGCTCACCGAGCGGGTGGGCTTCAACCCCGAAGATATAATTTTCGACCCCAACATACTTGCCATAGCCACCGGCATGAAGGAGCATGACCGCTACGGTCTCGACTTCATCCGCGCCGTGGAGTGGATCAAGCAGAACCTGCCCGGAGCCAAGGTGAGCGGCGGTGTCAGCAACCTGTCGTTCTCATTCCGCGGCAACAACTATCTGCGTGAGGCCATGCACGCCGTGTTCCTCTACCATGCCATAGCCAAAGGCATGGACATGGCCATCGTGAACCCCTCATCGGCCGTGACTTATGACGAGATCGAGCCGGGCCTGCGCGAACTGATAGAAGACGTGGTGCTCTATCGGCGCGAGGATGCCGCCGAGGAGCTGATGGCCCGCGCGCAGGAGATGCTTGCAGCAAAGGAGCAGGGCGCTGATCAGGCGCGCCGTGAGACCGCAGAGGCCTGGCGCTCGCTGCCGGTGGGCGAACGTCTGACCCACGCGCTTGTCAAAGGCATCCATGACCATCTCGAAGAGGACCTCGCCGAGGCTCTTGCCGCAGGGACAGATCCGGTCGACATCATAGACGGTCCGCTGATGGAAGGAATGAACCGCGTCGGCACCCTCTTCGGCGAAGGCAAGATGTTTCTGCCCCAGGTGGTGAAGACCGCCCGCACCATGAAGCGCGCCGTCACCATTCTCCAGCCCGTGATAGAGAGCCGCCGCGACAGCCGGCAGTCAGAAAAGGCCGGAAAGGTGGTGTTTGCCACCGTGAAAGGCGATGTGCATGACATCGGCAAGAACATCGTGTCGATTGTTCTTGCCTGCAACAACTACGAGGTGATTGACCTCGGAGTGATGGTGCCGGCCGAGGATATCGTGGCCACAGCCCTGCGCGAGAAGCCTGATCTGGTCTGCCTCTCCGGACTCATCACCCCATCGCTTGAGGAGATGGCCCGCGTGGTCAGGCTGATGGAGGAAACCGGGCTGAAAATACCGGTGATGGTGGGCGGTGCGACCACTTCGCGCATCCACACGGCCGTAAAGATTGCCCCGAACTATTCCGCTCCGGTGATCCATGTGCCTGACGCGTCGCAGAACCCGCTGATTGCCGCCCGTCTGCTCAACCCCGACACCTGCGAGGCTTTCATTGCCGAACTCAAGGAACAGTATGACACCCTGCGTGAGCGCGAGCGCCTGCGCACCGTGGCCACGGTGTCTCTCGCCGAGGCCCGCCGGCGTTCGGTCAGAGGCAGTCTTAAACCATATCTGCCCGTAGCCCCTGCCGCTCCGGGCCGTCACCGTATCGACATACCCGTCAAAGAAATTATTCCATATATCAACTGGCACTTCTTCTTCAATGCCTGGAAACTGCCCGGAGATTTCGCTTCGGTCACAGCCCTGCATGACTGTCCGGCCTGCCGCCGTGCCTGGATCGAAAAATATACTCCGGCCGATCCTTCAAAAGGCGAGGAGGTCATCAGGCTCTACCGTGACGCGGCCTCGCTGCTCGACCGCTGGAGCGCTGAAGGGCGTTGCGCAAGTGCGATCGTGAAGCTCTGCGAGGCTCATGCCGAGGGCGACGACATTGTGATGGACGGCATCCGCATCCCCACTCTGCGCTCTCAGGCTCTCGGTGCGGGCGAACCCTCGCGCGGTCTTTCCGACTATGTGGCCGAAAGCGGCGATTATGCCGGAGCCTTTGCCGTGAGCATCGATTTTGCCGATGAAGTCAGAGCCGCTGATCAGGCGGCTGACAGCTACCGCTCGCTCCTGGTGCAGAGCCTGGCCCACCGTCTGGCCGAAGCCGCCTCGGAGTGGCTTCACGCGAAAGTGCGCCGCGAACTGTGGGGCTATGCTCCTGACGAGAATCTTTCGCTGAAGGAACTGTCGCAGGCGCGCTACACGGGCATCCGCCCTGCTGTGGGCTATCCCTCTCTGCCCGACCAGAAACTGACCTTTGTGCTTGACAGTCTGCTCGGTCTTGGAGACATAGGCGTGAGTCTGACCGAAAACGGGGCGATGGAGCCTTCGGCTACAGTCTGCGGCCTCTATATAGCTCATCCGGAATCAGGATACTTCATGCCGGGGCGCATCGCCGACGACCAGATTGCCGACTATGCCCGCCGCCGCTCCCTCGATGCTGACGAAGTCAGAAAACTGCTTGCCTATTAGGCTCTTTCTTATATTCCCCTCAACCGCTACAAACCCAATCAACTCTCTCCATTATGCTTATAAAGACCTACGGAGCCGCCGTGCAGGGCATTGATGCCATAGTTGTCACCATAGAGGCCGTTGCCGAGCCGGGTGTGTCGTTCAACCTTGTCGGCATGGCCGACACGGCAGTCAAGGAAAGCTACCAGCGCGTGATTTCAGCCCTTACCCAGTCGGGCTACAAATGGCCGCGGCGCCGTATGGTGGTCAACCTCTCGCCGGCCGATGTGCGCAAGGAAGGTGCAGCCTATGACCTCCCGATTGCCATCGGGGTTCTGGCCTCATGCGAGCAGATCACGCCGACGCTTCCGCTGGAATCGTTCATGATCATGGGCGAACTGTCGCTCGACGGCTCCCTGCTGCCCATCAAGGGAGTGCTCCCGATGGCCATAAAAGCCCGTGAACTGGGTTTCAGGGGCATGATTGTGCCCGTGGCCAATGTCACGGAAGGTGCCGTGGTCAACAATCTGGAGGTCTACGGCATGTCATCGCTCCGCGAGGTGGTCGATTTCATCACAGGCCGCAGCGAAGCCGAGCCGGTCAGCGTCAATACCCGCGAGGAATTTGCCCGCGCCTCATCGGTTTTCGACTGCGATTTCTCCGAAGTCAAAGGGCAGGAGGGAGTGAAAAGAGCGTTCGAGGTGGCATGTGCCGGCGGCCATAACATTCTGATGGTCGGCCCTCCCGGAGCCGGCAAGTCGATGATGGCCAAGCGCATACCCACCATATTGCCGCCGCTGACTCTTGCCGAGGCTCTGGAAACCACCAAGATCCACTCCGTGGCCGGGAAACTCAAGAGCGGTTCGCGGCTGATGACGCAGCGACCCTACCGTTCGCCCCACCACACCATCTCGCCCGTGGCCCTCGTGGGCGGCGGGTCCAATCCGGCCCCCGGAGAGATCTCTCTCGCCCACAACGGAGTTTTGTTTCTCGACGAATTTCCGGAATTCTCGCGCCAGGTGCTCGAAGTGATGCGTCAGCCTCTTGAAGACCGCCACATCACCATAGCCCGCGCCAAATACACCATTGACTATCCCGCAGGCTTCATGCTTGTGGCCTCCATGAATCCCTGCCCGTGCGGATTCTATAACCACCCTTCCAAGGAATGCCTGTGCACCGGATCGGCCGTGCAGAAATATCTCAACCGCATCAGCGGTCCGCTGCTCGACCGCATCGACCTGCAGGTAGAGATCTTTCCTGTGCCGTTCGAAGAACTCGCCTCAGCCCGCGAGGGAGAGAAGAGCGAGGCCATCAAGCGGAGGGTGATCTGCGCACGCGAGATCCAGGCCCTCAGATTTGCCGCAGAGCGAGGCATCCACTGCAACGCCCAGATGAACTCACGCCTTCTGCGCACCTATGCCGCAATTGACAGCGACGGCCTTGAAACCTTGCGCGAAGCCATGACAAGGCTCGACATGAGCGCCCGTGCCTATGACCGCATTCTGAAAGTGGCCCGTACCATAGCAGATCTTGAGCAGGCCACAGCCATCCTCTCCGCCGAAGAGACCGGAGCATCGGCGCAACCTCCGCAGACAGTCTGCGCCACTCCGACCAGATCAGCAGCTCTGAAAGCCGCGGTAGAAGCCCCTATCAGAACCCACCACCTGGCCGAAGCCCTCTCCTACCGCAACCTCGACCGCGGCAACTGGGGCCAGACCGTCAACAAACTCCCCTTCTGAACTTCTCCCCGCCGAGGGTAAGGATGAGGGCGAATCCCCGAACCACCTGCGGCGTGATGGTAAATCGGTGTCCGGCCGGACACCTTGCGCGGGGGAAATCGACAACCCCCGACACCGCAGCGCACAGCGCGCAGGTGTCACGGGCTACGAGTAAATCGATGTCCTACGGACATCTCCATCCGGAATCCCACAAGGCGCGCGGGGTAAATTGATGTCCTGGCGGACATCTCCGGCCGGATGGAGGGCGAATCCGACCACGCGGGCCCCGAACGGCGCGCGGATGGCGGGTGTCCGCAGGACACCGATTTAATAGTAGCCCCCGACACCGCAGCGCAATGCGCGTAGGTGTCGGGGGGAAAGATAATTACAAAATGTCGTGTCCGACAGGACACGGATTTACCGTTCCGAAGGGATGACAATCGGGCGTGATGGTAAATCGGTGTCCGACCGGACACCTTGCGCAGGGGAAATCGACAACCCCCGACACCGCAGCGCACAGCGCGCAGGTGTCGGGGGTACGATGTTTTCAAATTTTGCTGATGTCCGGCTGAGGACATCGATTTACCGTCACGCCTTGCGGATCGGCTTTGTGACGAGGGAATATCACTTGCGTTTTACCACTCGCTGTGCATCCCAATGCATCGGGTCGGAATACCATTCCGTGACCTCGCCCTTGAGCCACTGCTCAAAGTTGAAATATACTTCATGGATGCCACATTCCTCCATAGGCCAGTACCAAGAATTCTCAATGCAGAGCATTTCGGGCGATACCACTACCTGATCCTGCTTGTCGAACGACGACGGCGGGGTCACCTTGTGGAAATGCGACTCATCATTCAGAAGTTCCACATCGAAGCGGCTGATGGCGGTCTGCATATAGTTCAGCGAGTTGCCCGGATTGACGAGGATATAGAATCCGCCCATGCCTTTGACATCGTTCTGCGACCAGGAGGGACGGTCCTGATATTCGTCGGTCAGCGACCATTCGCCGTCTACCATAAACGACAGCGGAGTGCCGGTGGCCGAGGCTACGGGTTCTTTGACGTTGATCGGGTTGCGGTAATATCCGCCGAGCCATCTGTGGAGTTCCGGACCGATGTTGTAGTGGCCGAGGCCGAGTTCCTGACCGTTGCCATCGCCCTGATCGTCGGTGATTGTGCCGTTAAACATTACGTAGATCGGCAGTGTACCACCTGCGGCGAGGGGTTCGACGGTGATGCGGGTCTTTTTGGCTCCGTTTTCCTCACCATCGACAATGGTTGTGGCGCTGACGGCAAACACGGCGTCGTTGAAGTCCCAGTCATAGGTACCAGCCAAGTCCTCTGCGGCAATCAGCCACTGGTAAGGTTCGGGTTCGGGATTATCTTTGTCATCAACATCAGGGATATCCTCAGGTATTTCTGATGAGATGAAGAACATCATATCATTCAAGTCATGCACATCCCCACCATAATCCTCAAAGCCAAGAACGCGATATGTTCCTGTTGGAGCTTTATACATGTATGTTGCACCAAACACATTGGAGCCACCAATTTCAGGATTGTATTTTGCTTCTGAATAGAAGCGGCGATATTGGTCTTTTTTAGGCAGACCGGTTTCAGGATCCAAGGGCAACCGCACAATATCAACATTGTCAATAGACGGCTTCGGGATACCTTGATCTCCCATATACCATGCACGAATATACATGCCGAATTTGGTACCTGGAGCTATACTGATATGGATTCCACGAGATTTCCAACCTGTGACTTCTTTACCAGCTGAAGGATGACTGTCTTTAGTTGCTCCGGGATATTTCCAGTCATTCAACGGCCCCATTGACAACTTGACAATGTTGACATGTGTCTCATCCTTTGCTTCAACCTCTATGCCGGATACGAATATTTTTCTATCGTCGTTAAAATGAGGATCTTTTATCAGATAATCAATATCAAAGAAACTTGAGAACGGATATCCATTGAAAAAATATTGATGCTGTTCCTGGAGTTTGAGGATATACCGTCTTTTGAAAATATACCAGTCTTCATCCTGAAAATCAAGGAAACTTGTCAGCCCGTTATTGTTAAAGTCAGCCGGCTTTAATTCCTGATTGTTTAATGGCATCGAGGCATCAAGCGGTTTGGTTTCATCAATCAAAGGTATATTGTCTTTAGCAGGGACATAATCCTCGGCATAAGGATCTTCAAACGTATATATCAGGTTGCCTTGGGTGCCATCTACCGGAAGAATTTTATTGGTATAAAACGGGATGTGCACCATTTCATTTTTCTCTTCATCAATATAATAGATGCCAAGGGTATTGTAGCTGTCTGTACACCAGTAAACAGGATAAATCGTGAAGTCTCCGTTGGCGACAAAACTGAAGTTTTGAGTCACTTTTCCGAGATTGTTCTGATCTTCCGGCAGATAGTCCTTGAAGGCCATGACACCTTCATCGGTAAGGCCACGGTATTCCTCTCTGGTGATCTCAACTACATTGTCTTTTTTCTCCCATATGGCACGGCCTGTGGAATTTGCGCGGACAGTTCCGCCCAAAGGCGTCTTTATGAAACGTCCGTCAATATCGACAATGACTTCTTTGACTGATTTCGGCAGGTCGAAAGTCAAGGGTGTTGTGCCGGAGAGTTTGTGGCCTTCGGCAAACAGATAGCGCTTGCCGTTGATGTCGGCATAGACTTTAACATCTGTTGGACGGGTGGTTACAACGTTAATTCCTGCATGTGTCGCGGAGTTGAGATCGCGGTTGGGATCAATGACTCCGAATTTCTTAATGAACTCACGGGCGTAGAGCTCACTTTTGGGGATAGTGATCTCGTCGGTTGTACATGCCGTGAGTAGTGCGCCCGCAATGGAAGCGCCTACTAATAAGTTACTTAAACGCATAGTGTGGTCTGTAAAGGTCTCGGTTTGAAGTAAAAAAATGAGAAGAAGATAGTTAAGGCTAAAGTTAAGCTATACAATCTATGCGCAAATATAATAATTTTCTCCTTATTCCATGCAAACATCAATGATTATTAACAATTGTTAATGTCATAGACATCCGTCTGTCATCCCGCAAGATAGGCCACGATCCCAATAATGGGGGATGAAATGGCGGGAGGGTAAAATGGTGTGACGGCCACGGGGTGATGGTAAATCGGTGTCCGTCCGGACACCAAACGCGGGGGGAATCTCGAACCCGTGACACCTGCGCGCTATGCGCTACGGTGTCACGGGCTACGAGTAAATCGATGTTCTGGCGGACATCTCCATCCGGAATCCCACAAAGCGCGCGGGGTAAATCGATGTCCTACGGACATCTCCGGCCGGATGAGGGCCAATCCCCGACCACGCGGATTCCGGATGGGATGCGGGGCGCGGGGGTCAACATAGACGAATCCCGAATAGGACGCGGTGGCGGGTGTCCGACAGGACGGGCGCCGGATGGGTTGCGGGAGGCGGGTGTCCGCAGGACACCGATTTAGTAGTAGCCCCCGACACCGTAGCGCAATGCGCGTAGGTGTCGGGGGGGAAAGATGTTTACAAATATGTCGTGTCCGACAGGACACGGATTTACCGTCCCGAAGGGATGACAACCGGGCCTGATTGTAAATCGGTGTCCGTCCGGACACCAAACGCGGGGGAAATCACGAACCCGTGACACCTACGCGCTGCGCGCTGCGGTGTCACGGGCTATGAGTAAATCGATGTCCTGCGGACATCTCCATCCGGAATCCCACAAGGCGGGGGATCAGATCATGCTGATGCCGAGATAGACCATGTGGGCCACGATGGCGGCCACGATTCCGCCGACGGTATGGGCGAGTATAGCCTTGGGAGTCAGTTCGCGGTAGCCGAGAGAGTCAAGCATTGCGGTGTGGGTGCTGAGATAGCCGCTCCAACACATGCCGATGGCCGTGAAAACCGCAATGGCATTGCCGTCGATCCACCCCTGGGCCGCGAAATTAGGCACGAGGCTCAGCGCCGCCCCTACGGCACCGAGAGCCGTGATGGGGAAGGCCACAAGATGCGGGTCGCTGAAGCCGAAGAGCCATTCGAACACGAAATTGATCTTCGATGCAAGCCAGGGCAGAAGCTCGATGCCCTCATAGGCCGCGCCGGTATATCCGCTTTCCGAGGCTCCGAAGGTCAGGATCATCACCAGTGTAGAGATGATGAGCACGCCGGGAATGATGGCGATGCCGACATCGACCCCGGTGCGGCCGCCGTCGAGCAGCGAATTGAGTGTGCGGATGAAGACCGACTTGGTCTCCACCTTCTCCTCTTCCTCCTCAAGCTTGCCGGCCCGGTTGACAACGGCATCTTCAACGGCAAACGAGGGGTAGGCCTTGATGACGAAATACTGCATGAGGCGGGTCGACACGATGCAACCGCAGAAGGCGCCGAAGAGCCCGACGACCGGCTCGATGTAGTAGCCCTGCCCGACCATGAAGACCATGACCAGCAGCCCCATGCCGAAGGCGGTTCCGAAGTTGGTCAGCGAGATGTATTGAAATTTCTTGAAATAGCGGCAGAAGCGGCGGTCCTGCGAGAGGGAGATGATGGCGGGATTGTCGCTGAGAAAGGTCATGGTGGCTCCGAGGGCCGCCACGCCTGGCAGGTTGAAGAGCGGGCGCATCAGCGGGCGGAGGATGTTTTCAAGCAGTTTGACCACTCCGAACTCCACAAACAGACGGCCTATGGCGCCGGTGACCACACAGATACCCATGAGATAGAACACGGTGTTGAGCAGCAGGTCATGGGCCGTGTGCATGATGGTGTTGAGCATGTTGGGGAGGCCCATTATCGAGCCTATGTACCAGAACAGGGCGAAGACCACTGCAAGGCAGGGCACTCCGGTTGGAATCAGGCGCCTCAGCGAGAATGAGCGTGCCGGGGCCGGGCTTTCGGTTTTTTCCATGATGATGATTTGAATAGGTGTCAGGCAGTGAGGATGTTTCACCACACCCTCCCTGCGCAAGATTTAAGGTTTGCTATATCTATATATAATTTTGCTATATCTATATATAATAAGGTGGTAAAAACGTGAACGGGGAGGAGTTTCAGCGGCGCAGCGAGAGGATGTGCATGTTCCATTTGACGCCGAAGTCCACAAGCATGGTCTTGTTCTGCATCACATCGGCGCTGTTGCCGTTACTGCCCCAGGAGTAGAAGAGGTTTGCATGGAGTCTGAGAGTGTGGCGGCCGTTGGCCAGGGGGAAGAACTCAAGGCCTCCGCCGGCCATCTTCATCTCCGTGCCGGGGGCAACGCAGAGATCGGCGTCGCGGTGGGTGCGGTTGACATCGTAGGTCATCTTGCCGAACACCTTCCACTTGGCCGTCGGGGCATAGGCAAGCTCGCCCATCACCGACATGTCGCGCAGGAAGAAAGTCTGCCGGGAGGCGGCGCGGTTCATCAGGTCGAGTTCAAGCGCCACTTTGCCGAAGCTGAACCTGTTGCCGAGCGCCAGATAGCTGATGTAGCGGTCAGGGGCATACTCCAGGAGGTTGGCCGACCAGATGGCCTCAAAGATGCCGTGACGGCCGTTCCACATGAGGTTGTAGGCATACATGTTGCGGTTTTCAGGCGTGTAGAAGGGGCTTTCGCAGAGCTGAAACGTCAGTTTGTCAGCCGCCGAAAGCCTGAAACTGACCGATCCGCCTATCTGATAGCAGGGCACATTGTTCCAGAACACCGAGCAGCCGTAGAGGTCGATCGGCGCGCGGTCATACTCCCAGCCGCCTATGGCCACCACCTGCTTTCCGCCGGCCACAGACCAGCGTCCGAAATCGTAATTGAGATAGACCCAGTCAGTGGCATCGAAAAACGACGCGTCTTTGTGGGGCTTGTTGAGACGCTGACGCCAGGAGTAGCTCAGGCCGTCGGTGATGTTGCCGTCAAGGCGGAAATTGATGTATTTACCCTCAAAACCGGTGTTGTCATTGACGGTGTGGCCGTCAAGCCGGTCGTGCTGATAGTCAAGCCTCACTTCGGCCTGAAGATTCACGAGAGGGTCGGTTGCCGTCTCTTCAGCGCGCACGAAAGCGGCTGCGGCAAGGCAGAAAATCAAAAGTGTTTTTCTCATGGCTGTGTTTAGGTGGTATTTAGAGGTTGTTTAAAAACAATAGTTAAAATCTGAGCGAAAGTTTTGAGGTGG